>NZ_JBWKCA010000005.1:0-449262 GCF_056436715.1 Streptomyces sp. NPDC043176 | reverse complement strand
AGTGCAGTCGCGAGGGTTTCGAGGTTTGTCGTCACACACGAACCAACGAGACCCTCGTTTCATGCGCCCGAAGACTTCGGACTTACTCGTCTAGGTCCTGTCCGGACAGGACCTGGGGGCGTCCTGTCGACTGAGGCCCGGGTACGGCCAAGCCCCGATACGACGAAGGCCCGGCTGCGGCCAAGCCCCGGCTGCGGCCAAGCCCCCGATACAGCTACAGCCGCCAAGCCCCCGATACGGCCACCGACCCCCCGGCACGGCGAACCCCCCGCACGGCGAACCCCCCGGCACGGCGAACCCCCCGGCACGGCGAAGCCCCCGGCACGGCGAAGGCCCCGGCGGCTCCTGGGGAAGGAGGCGGCGGGGCCTTCGGCGTACTGGGTGGGCTCGCACCCGCGTGGCGAACGCGTCCGCGTGCGAGTCCGTGTGGCCGTCGGGAGCGGGAGAGAGGGCCCGCTGGATCCCGTACGACCGGCTAGATCAGAGCTCAGCCCTGGAGGGCGGCAACCTTGGTGGCCAGCGCCGACTTCTTGTTGGCGGCGGCGTTCTTGTGGATGACACCCTTCGAGACAGCCTTGTCGAGCTGACGCGAGGCGGCGCGAGAGGCGATGGTGGCCTTCTCGAGGTCGCCGGCGGCGACAGCCTCACGGGCCTTGCGGATCGCGGTCTTGAGCGACGACTTGACGGCCTTGTTGCGCAGGCGCGCCTTCTCGTTGGTCTTGTTCCGCTTGATCTGGGACTTGATGTTCGCCACTGAAAGAGCCTTTACAGGTTCGATGTTCCTTCTGGATGTGATCTCGCAGGCTGAGAGGGCACACGAGACACAGCTGTCCACGTTACCAGTCACCCTCGGGGCCGCCCAAACCGGGCGCCGGGCGGCGGGCATGGGACCATGGAGCCTACGTATCGATCCGACATCGCCCCGAGACGAGACCCTGCGTGCCCGCGACTCCTACCAACGTGCCCGAGCCGAGCCGTACCGACCCGGCTCTGATCCGCAACTTCTGCATCATCGCGCACATCGACCACGGCAAGTCCACGCTCGCCGACCGGATGCTCCAGCTGACCGGTGTGGTCGACCAGCGGCAGATGCGTGCCCAGTACCTCGACCGCATGGACATCGAGCGGGAGCGCGGCATCACGATCAAGTCCCAGGCGGTCCGGCTGCCCTGGGCGCCCACGGACGGGCAGGGTGAGGGCCGGACGCACATCCTGAACATGATCGACACGCCCGGGCACGTCGACTTCACCTACGAGGTCTCTCGGTCGCTCGCGGCCTGTGAGGGCACGGTCCTGCTGGTCGACGCGGCGCAGGGCATCGAGGCGCAGACGCTGGCGAACCTCTACCTGGCGATGGAGAACGACCTCACCATCGTCCCGGTGCTGAACAAGATCGACCTGCCGGCGGCCCAGCCGGAGAAGTTCTCCGAGGAGCTGGCGAACCTCATCGGCTGCCAGCCGGAGGACGTCCTCAAGGTCTCCGCGAAGACCGGCATGGGCGTCGAGGCGCTGCTCGACCGGGTGGTCCGGGACGTTCCGGCTCCGGTCGGTGTGGCCGACGCCCCCGCCCGCGCGATGATCTTCGACTCCGTGTACGACTCGTACCGGGGCGTCGTGACGTACGTCCGAGTCGTCGACGGCCAGCTCAACAAGCGCGAGCGCATCAAGATGATGTCGACCGGCGCCACCCACGAGCTGCTGGAGATCGGTGTCTCGTCGCCGGAGATGACGTCGTCCGACGGTCTCGGCGTCGGCGAGGTCGGCTACCTCATCACCGGTGTGAAGGACGTCCGCCAGTCCAAGGTCGGTGACACGATCACCTCCCTGAACAAGGGCGCCACCGAGGCGCTCGGCGGTTACAAGGACCCCAAGCCGATGGTGTTCTCGGGTCTGTACCCGCTGGACGGCTCGGAGTACCCGGACCTGCGCGAGGCGCTCGACAAGCTGCAGCTCAACGACGCCGCGCTGGTGTACGAGCCGGAGACGTCCGCCGCGCTCGGCTTCGGCTTCCGCGTCGGCTTCCTCGGCCTGCTCCACCTCGACGTGATCCGCGAGCGACTGGAGCGCGAGTTCGGTCTCGACCTGATCGCCACCGCCCCCAACGTGGTCTACCGCGTGGTCATGGAGGACGGCAGCGAGCACACGGTCACGAACCCGAGCGAGTTCCCCGAGGGCAAGATCAACGACGTGTTCGAGCCCGTCGTGCGCGCGACGATCCTCGCCCCCAGCGAGTTCATCGGCGCGATCATGGAGCTCTGCCAGACCCGTCGCGGCACGCTGATCGGCATGGACTACCTCTCCGAGGACCGGGTGGAGATCCGCTACACCCTGCCCCTCGCCGAGATCGTCTTCGACTTCTTCGACCAGCTGAAGTCCAAGACCCGCGGTTACGCCTCCCTGGACTACGAGCCCACCGGCGAGCAGGCGTCCAGCCTGGTCAAGGTCGACATCCTGCTGCACGGCGACAAGGTGGACGCGTTCTCCGCCGTCACCCACAAGGACGCCGCGTACGCCTACGGCGTGCGGCTCGTCGCCAAGCTGCGCGAGCTCATCCCGCGGCAGGCCTTCGAGGTGCCGATCCAGGCGGCGATCGGCTCCCGGGTGATCGCCCGCGAGACCATCCGCGCCATCCGCAAGGACGTCCTCGCCAAGTGCTACGGCGGTGACATCTCCCGTAAGCGGAAGCTGCTGGAGAAGCAGAAGGAAGGCAAGAAGCGCATGAAGATGGTCGGCTCGGTGGAGGTGCCGCAGGAGGCCTTCATCGCCGTCCTGTCGAGCGACGAGTCCTCCGGCAAGAAGAAGTAGCAGGGCGCCGGGCAGGGCTGTCCTGCGCAAACGACGGGTCCACGCGCCGTGTGCGCGTGGGCCCGTTCGTTATGAAGCGACGCCCGGTAGGCCCTTACGCGCCGGACCTCGGGCCTCTACTCTGAACGCGGCTCGAAGGTTACTCGCCAGTTAGTTACGAACCACCAGAAGGCACCGCCGCCGCCCGGAGGACGTCGTGAGCGACACACAGACCCAGATCGAGAACCGGCCGCCCTCCGTGGCGTCCCTCTTCCTTACGCGCGTCGAGCGGACCCCGGATGCGGAGGCCTACCGCTATCCGGTTCCGGCCGCCTCCGGCGCCGGCCCGGACGAGTGGAAGTCGCTCAGCTGGGGACAGGCCGCCGAGCGGGTCTACGCGATCGCCGCCGGTCTCGTCGACCTCGGCGTACGGGCCGAGGAGCGGGTCGCCCTCGCCTCCTCCACCCGGGTCGAGTGGATCCTCGCCGACCTCGGTGTGATGTGCGCCGGCGCCGCGACCACGACGGTCTACCCGCAGACCAACGCCGAGGAGTCGGCGTTCATCCTGTCGGACTCGGAGTCGCGGGTCCTCATCGCCGAGGACGCCGCGCAGCTCGCCAAGGCGGTCGAGCGCCGCGGTGACCTGCCGGACCTCCACCACGTGGTCGTCGTCGACGCCACCGGCGTGGAGAGCGACGGAGAGTTCGTCCTCTCCCTCGCCGAGCTGGAGGCGCGTGGCAAGGCCTACCTGGAGAAGCATCCGGAGGCCGTCAAGGAGCGGGTCGCCGCGATCACCTCCACCCAGCTCGCCACCCTCATCTACACCTCGGGCACCACCGGCCGCCCCAAGGGCGTCCGCCTCCCGCACGACAACTGGTCGTACATGGCCAAGGCCATCGCCGCGACCGGCCTCGTCACCCAGGACGACGTGCAGTACCTGTGGCTGCCGCTCGCCCACGTCTTCGGCAAGGTGCTCACCTCGGGCCAGATCGAGGTCGGGCACGTCACCGCCGTCGACGGCCGCGTCGACAAGATCATCGAGAACCTGCCGGTGGTCCAGCCGACCTACATGGCCGCGGTGCCCCGCATCTTCGAGAAGGTCTACAACGGGGTCGCCGCCAAGGCCCGCGCCGCCGGCGGCGCCAAGTACAAGATCTTCCAGTGGGCGGCCGGTGTCGCCCGCGACTACGCCAAGACCACCCAGGACAACTTCCGCCGCACCGGCACCGCCTCCGCGCCGTTCGGCCTCTCGGCGAAGCACAAGGTCGCCGACGCGCTCGTCTACGGCAAGATCCGCGAGGCCTTCGGCGGCAACCTGCGCGCCTGCGTCTCCGGCTCCGCCGCGCTCGCTCCCGAGATCGGCTACTTCTTCGCCGGCGCCGGCATCCACGTCCTGGAGGGGTACGGCCTCACCGAGTCCTCCGCCGCCTCCTTCGTCAACCCCGGCGAGGCCTACCGCACCGGCACCGTCGGCAAGCCGCTCCCCGGCACCGAGGTCCGCATCGCCGACGACGGCGAGATCCTGCTGCGCGGCCCCGGCATCATGGAGGGCTACCACGGCCTGCCCGAGAAGACCGCCGAGGTCCTGGAGTCGGACGGCTGGTTCCACACCGGCGACATCGGCGAGCTGTCCGCCGACGGCTACCTCCGGATCACCGACCGCAAGAAGGACCTGATCAAGACGTCCGGCGGCAAGTACATCGCGCCGGCCGAGGTCGAGGGCCAGTTCAAGGCCGTCTGCCCGTTCGTCTCGAACATCCTGGTCCACGGCGCCGACCGGAACTTCTGCACCGCCCTGATCGCCCTCGACGAGCCCGCCATCCTCGGCTGGGCCGCCGAGCACGACCTCGCGGGCAGGACGTACGCCGAGGTCGTCGCCGACGCGCGCACCCAGAAGCTGATCCAGGGCTACGTCGACCGCCTCAACGAGGGTCTCCAGCGCTGGCAGACGATCAAGAAGTTCCGGCTGCTGCCCCGCGACCTCGACATCGAGCACGGCGAGCTCACCCCGTCGCTGAAGCTGAAGCGGCCGGTCGTCGAGCGCGAGTACAAGGACCTCATCGAGGAGATGTACGCGGGCTCCCGCGAGTCCTGATCCCCGTCGCACGACGGCCACCCCGGGCAGTACGGGACAATGGGGTCCATGCCTTCCGTACTGCCCGATGGTGAGCCCGTGCCCGACGACGGGGCGCTGCCCCCGCACGCCCTCGAAGGGGCCGGGGAGCGGCCGCTCGGGTTCTACCTGCACGTGCCGTACTGCGCCACGCGGTGCGGCTACTGCGACTTCAACACGTACACGGCGAGCGAGCTGCGCGGTACGGGCGGTGTGCTCGCCTCCCGGGACAACTACGCCGAGCAGGTCGTCGAGGAGGTCCGGCTCGCCCGGAAGGTCCTCGGTGACGACCCCAGGCCGGTGCGGACCGTCTTCGTCGGCGGCGGCACGCCGACGCTGCTCGCCGCCGGGGACCTCGTACGGATGCTGGGGGCGATCCGCGACGAGTTCGGGCTCGCGGACGACGCCGAGGTGACGACGGAGGCCAATCCGGAGTCCGTGAACCCGGCCTACCTCGCCGAGCTCCGTGAGGGCGGCTTCAACCGGATCTCCTTCGGCATGCAGAGCGCCAAACAGCACGTCCTCAAGATCCTCGACCGCACGCACACCCCGGGCCGCCCCGAGGCGTGCGTCGGCGAGGCGCGGGCCGCCGGCTTCGACCACGTCAACCTCGACCTCATCTACGGCACGCCCGGCGAGACCGACGACGACTGGCGCGCCTCCCTCGACGCGGCCATCGGCGCCGGGCCCGACCACGTCAGCGCCTACGCCCTCATCGTCGAGGAGGGCACGCAGCTCGCGCGCCGCATCCGCCGCGGCGAGGTGCCCATGACCGACGACGACGTGCACGCCGACCGCTACCTGATCGCCGACGCGGCCTTCGAGGCGGCCGGATTCTCCTGGTACGAGGTGTCCAACTGGGCCACCTCCGAGGCCGGGCGCTGCCTCCACAACGAGCTGTACTGGCGCGGCGCCGACTGGTGGGGCGCCGGCCCCGGCGCCCACTCCCACGTCGGCGGCGTCCGCTGGTGGAACGTCAAGCACCCCGGGGCGTACGCCGCCGCCCTCGCCGCCGGCAAGTCCCCGGGCGCCGGCCGCGAGCTCCTCTCCGACGAGGACCGCCGGGTCGAGCGGATCCTCCTGGAGCTCCGGCTGGAGGAGGGCGTCGAGCTGTCCCTCCTCAAGCCCGCCGGGCTCGCGGCGGCCGCCAGGGCCCTCGCCGACGGCCTCCTCGCCCCCGGGCCGTACGGCGCGGGGCGCGCGGTCCTCACCCTGCGCGGCCGGCTGCTCGCCGACGCGGTGGTGCGGGACCTGGTGGACTGAGACACCCCCGGAGCCTGCCCGGCCGCGGAGCCTGCCCGGTCCTGGAGCCTGCCCGGTCCTGGAGCCTGCCCGGTCCTGGGGCCTGCCCGGTCCTGGGGCCTGCCCGGCCGCGGAGCCTGCCCGGTCCTGGAGCCTGTCCGGAAGGTCCCGTCCGGCTCGCGGTCTTCCGGACCGGCCCTACGGGGCCGTCACGAAGTCGATCAGTTCCTCGACGCGGCCCAGCAGTTCGGGTTCCAGGTCCTTGTAGGAGCGGACGCGCTCGAGGATGGCCTGCCAGACGGCGCCGGTGTTGTCGGCGGGCCAGCCGAGGGCGCGGCAGGTGCCGGTCTTCCAGTCCTGGCCGTGGGGCACGGCGGGCCAGGCGGGGATGCCGAGCGAGGCGGGCTTCACCGCCTGCCAGATGTCGATGTAGGGGTGGCCGACGACGAGGACGTCCGGAGAGGTCACCCGGGCGGCGATCCGCGACTCCTTGGAGCCGGGGACCAGGTGGTCGACGAGGACGCCGAGGCGCGCGTCGGGTCCCGGACCGAAGTCCGCGACGACGGACGGCAGGTCGTCGACGCCCTCCAGGTACTCCACGACGACGCCCTCGATGCGCAGGTCGTCGCCCCAGACGCGTTCGACGAGCTCCGCGTCGTGGCGTCCCTCGACGTAGATGCGGCCCGCGCGTGCCACGCGCGCGCGTGCGCCGGGGACCGCGACCGAGCCGGAGGCCGTACGGGCCGGGCGTACCGGTCCGCCCGGCACCGGGCGGACCAGGGTGACGACCTTCCCCTCCAGGAGGAAGCCGCGCGGTTCCAGCGGGAAGACCCGGTGCTTGCCGAAGCGGTCCTCCAGGGTCACCGTCCCCGCCTCGCAGCGGATCACCGCCCCGCAGAATCCCGTGCCGACCTCCTCGACGACGAGGTCGGCGTCCGCGGGGACCTCCGGGACGGGCCTGGGCCGCTTCCAGGAGGGCGTCAGGTCCGGGTTGTAGCTACGCATGGGCTCCGATCCGTCCGGGCGCTGGGGCGGGGGTCCCGCCGGGGGCCCGGGGCCGTCCCCCGGGCGGGCGCGGCCGGGGCGGCGTCGGATCCGGCACCGGGCAGCGCATTCGGGCGACGTTATGCGACCGCGAAGCGCCTGGCCAGTTCCTCGCGTTGGCGTCGCACGAACGTGGCGTCGACGACGGCGCCGTGGCCGGGGACGTACACCGCGTCCTCGCCGCCCAGGGCGAGCAGCCGGTCCAGGGCGTCCGGCCAGCGGGAGGGGATCGCGTCGGGGCCGGCCTGCGGCTCGCCGGACTCCTCGACCAGGTCGCCGCAGAACACGACCTCGCGGCTGCCGGGAACGCACAGCGCCAGGTCGTGGCCCGTGTGGCCGGGCCCCACGTTCGCCAGGAGGACCTGGCGGCCGCCCAGGTCGAGCGTCCACTCGCCCGAGACGACGTGCCGCGGGGCGACCAGGACGTCCACCGCCTCCGCCGCCACCCGCGGGTCGACCCCCTGCCGTACGGCGTCCTCGCCGAGCTCCTCGCGGCCCCGGGAGGAGCCCATGAGGTCGTCCGAGCCGACCGCCCCGAAGACCTCCGCCCCGGCGAACGCCGCCGTGCCGAGGACGTGGTCGAAGTGGGGGTGACTGAGTGCGATATGCGTCACTCTCCGGCCCCCGGTGAGCGCCGTCACCTGCGCGCGCAGCCCGGCGCCCTCCGCGAGCGAGGACCCCGTGTCGTACAGCAGCACCGCCCGTGTGCCCAGGACCAGTCCGACCGTGGCGTCCCAGCCGGGCAGCCGCCGCCGGCCGACCCCGTCCGCGAGCCGCTCCCATCCGCATGCTTCCCAATCCGTGTCCATGAGGCGACGCTAGCCGCTGGGTGCGCCGCCTCCTTGCCAGGAGCGACGCCCGCCGCCGTACACTGACCGGGGATCGCTGGCACTCGGACCGGGTGAGTGCCAAAAGCGGAGCAACCGGAAACGACGACAGCTGGAGGTGCGCACGATGCTCAGCGAACGCAGACTCGAGGTGCTGCGCGCCATCGTCCAGGACTACGTCGGGACGGAGGAGCCCGTCGGCTCCAAGGCGCTCACCGAGCGGCACAAGCTCGGCGTCTCGCCCGCCACCGTGCGCAACGACATGGCGGTCCTGGAGGAAGAGGGCTACATCGCCCAGCCCCACACCAGTGCGGGCCGCATCCCGACCGACAAGGGCTACCGGCTCTTCGTCGACCGGCTGGCCGGCGTCAAGCCGCTGTCGACCCCCGAGCGGCGCGCCATCCACAACTTCCTCGACGGCGCCGTCGACCTGGACGACGTCGTCGGCCGCACGGTCCGGCTGCTCGCGCAGCTGACCCGCCAGGTCGCCGTCGTCCAGTACCCCTCGCTGACCCGTTCGACCGTCCGGCACGTGGAGCTGCTCTCGCTGGCCCCCGCGCGCCTGATGCTCGTCCTCATCACGGACACCGGCCGGGTCGAGCAGCGGGTCATCGACTGTCCCGCGCCCTTCGGCGAGGTCTCGCTCGCCGATCTGCGGGCCCGGCTCAACAGCAGGGTCGTCGGCCGCCGGTTCGCCGACGTGCCGCAGCTGGTGCAGGACCTCCCCGAGTCCTTCGAGGAGCCCGAGGACCGCGCCACGGTCTCCACCGTGCTCGCGACCCTCCTCGAAACCCTCGTGGAGGAGCACGAGGAGCGGCTGATGATCGGCGGCACCGCCAATCTCACCCGCTTCGGACACGACTTCCCCCTGATGATCAGGCCCGTCCTGGAAGCCCTCGAGGAGCAGGTCGTGCTCCTCAAGCTGCTCGGCGAGGCCAAGGAATCGGGCATGACCGTACGCATCGGGCACGAGAACGCCCACGAGGGGCTGAGCTCCACGTCCGTCGTCTCGGTCGGCTACGGTTCGGGCGGCGAGGCAGTCGCCAAACTCGGCGTGGTCGGACCGACCCGCATGGACTACCCCGGAACGATGGGAGCGGTACGCGCAGTGGCACGTTACGTCGGACAGATCCTGGCGGAGTCGTAAGTGGCCACGGACTACTACGCCGTACTCGGCGTGCGCCGCGACGCCTCCCAGGACGAGATCAAGAAGGCCTTCCGGAGGCTCGCCCGCGAGCTGCACCCGGACGTCAATCCCGATCCGAAGACGCAGGAACGCTTCAAGGAGATCAACGCCGCCTACGAGGTCCTCTCGGACCCGCAGAAGAAGCAGGTCTACGACCTCGGCGGCGACCCGCTCTCGGCCTCCGGCGGCGGCGGCGCGGGCGGCGGCTTCGGAGCCGGCGGCTTCGGCAACTTCTCCGACATCATGGACGCCTTCTTCGGCACGGCCTCGCAGCGCGGCCCGCGCTCGCGGACCCGCCGCGGCCAGGACGCCATGATCCGCCTGGAGATCGACCTCAACGAGGCGGCCTTCGGCACCACCAAGGACATCCAGGTCGACACGGCCGTCGTCTGCACGACCTGCTCGGGCGAGGGCGCCGCACCCGGCACCTCCGCGCAGACCTGCGACATGTGCCGCGGCCGCGGTGAGGTCTCCCAGGTCACCCGGTCCTTCCTGGGCCAGGTCATGACCTCCCGCCCCTGCCCGCAGTGCCAGGGCTTCGGCACCGTCGTCCCGACCCCGTGCCCCGAGTGCGCGGGCGACGGCCGGGTCCGGTCCCGCCGCACCCTCACGGTCAAGATCCCGGCCGGCGTCGACAACGGCACCCGCATCCAGCTCGCGGGCGAGGGCGAGGTCGGCCCCGGCGGCGGCCCCGCCGGGGACCTGTACGTGGAGATCCACGAGACGCCGCACGACACGTTCCAGCGGCGCGGCGACGACCTGCACTGCACGGTCACCATCCCGATGACCGCGGGCGCGCTCGGCACCAAGGTGCCGCTGCAGACCCTCGACGGCGTCGAGGAGATCGACATCCGCCCGGGCACGCAGTCCGGCCAGTCGATCCCCCTGCACGGCCGCGGCGTCACCCATCTGCGTGGCAACGGCCGGGGAGACCTGATCGTCCACGTCGAGGTGCAGACCCCCGGCAAGCTCGACGCGGAGCAGGAGCGGCTCCTGCGCGAGCTCGCCAAGCTGCGCGGCGAGGAGCGCCCGACGGGCCAGTTCCAGCCGGGGCAGCAGGGGCTGTTCTCGCGCTTGAAGGACGCGTTCAACGGGCGTTAGGACGCCTGGTCCGTACGCCTCGACGGCGGCGGGCGGTAGGGACGAGGGCGGTACTCGCGGAGGCGCGGGTGCCGCCTTCGTCCGTTTGCGGAGGCGTTGGTTCCATGACGTGACGTACGGATTCGGCCGGGAAGCAGGGGCATGACACGATGCCCATATGTCCACCACCGCACTGAACGATCTCTCTCGGTTTCCGATCGTGCAGGCCCCCATGGCGGGTGGTGCCTCCTGTCCGGAGCTCGTCGGGGCCGTGTGCGAGGCCGGGGCGCTCGGCTTCCTGGCGGGCGGCTACAAGACGGCCGGAGGCCTGTACCAGGAGATCAAGCAGCTGCGCGGGCTGACCGCGCGGCCCTTCGGCGTCAACCTGTTCATGCCGCAGGACGGCCGGCCGGCCGACCCCTCCGCGGTGGAGGTCTACCGGCACCAGCTCGCGGGCGAGGCCACCTGGTACGACACACCGCTGGGCGAGGCCGACGACAGCCGGGACGACGCCTACGACGCCAAGCTGGCGATCCTCCGGGAGGACCCGGTCCGCGTCGTCTCCTTCACCTTCGGCTGCCCGGAACCGGAGGTCCTCGCCTCCTTCGCACGGGTGGGTACGTTCACGATCGTGACCGTGACCTCGGCCGCCGAGGCCCTCGCCGCCGAACGGGCGGGCGCCGACGCCGTGTGCGTGCAGGGCGTCGAGGCGGGCGGACACCAGGGGACGCACCGCGACGACCCCGCCGACGACGGAGCCCCGGGCACCGGCCTGCTCGCCCTCGTCACCCAGGTCCGCGAGCGCGTCGGGCTGCCGATCGTCGCCACCGGCGGGATCATGCGCGGCGCGCAGATCGCCGCGGTCCTGGCCGCCGGGGCCGACGCCGCCCAGCTCGGCACCGCCTTCCTCGGCTGCCCCGAATCGGGCGCCCACCCGCTGCACAAGCGGGCCCTGACCGACCCGCTGTTCACCCGGACCGCCCTCACCCGGGCCTTCTCCGGCCGGCCGGCGCGCGGCCTGGTCAACCGCTTCATGCGCGAGCACGGGCCGTACGCCCCCGCCGCCTACCCCGAGATCCACCACCTCACCGCCCCGATCCGCAAGGCCGCCGCGGCCGCGGGCGACGCCCAGGGCATGGCCCTGTGGGCCGGTCAGGGCCACCGCCTCGCCCGCGCGCTGCCCGCCGGGGAGCTGGTGGAGGTGCTGGCCGCCGAACTCCACACCGCCCTCTCCGAGATCGCCCACAGGAGCGCTTCATGACCGCACCCGTCTTCGTCGTCGACGCCATCCCCGACACCCGGCTCTTCGTCCTGGACGGGCCCGAGGGCCGGCACGCCGTCTCCGTGAAGCGGCTGAACCCGGGGGAGGCCGTCGTCCTGACCGACGGCCGTGGCCGCTGGGCCGACTGCGTGGTGGTCGCGGCGGAGGGCAAGGACCGGCTGACCGTGGAGTTCTCGTCCGTGTCCGAGGACCCGCAGGAGGAGCCGCGCATCACCGTCGTCCAGGCGCTCCCGAAGGGCGACCGGGGCGAGCTCGCCGTCGAGACCATGACGGAGACCGGCGTGGACGCGATCGTCCCGTGGGCCGCGGCCCGCTGCATCACCCAGTGGAAGGGCGACCGGGGCCTCAAGGCGCTCGCCAAGTGGCGGTCCACCGCGCGCGAGGCCGGCAAGCAGTCGCGCCGCACCCGCTTCCCCGAGGTCGCCGACCTGATGAGTACGAAGCAGGTCGCCGCGCTCCTCGCCGGGGCCGACTTCGCGGCCGTCCTGCACGAGGACCGCGACCACCCCAGCGGCGCGCTCGCCACCGCCGAACTCCCGGAGAAGGGCTCGATCGTCCTGGTCGTCGGCCCCGAGGGCGGGGTCTCACCGGACGAGCTGGCGGCCTTCGAGGCGGCCGGCGCGAAGCCGTACCGCCTCGGCCGCAGCGTCCTGCGCACCTCCACCGCGGGCACCGCGGCGACGGCCCTCGTCCTGGGCCGCACGGGCCGCTGGAGCTAGACGGCGCCTTGCCGATCACGCCGGGCTCGCGGGGCCTGATCGACGAGGAAACCTAGGGCCTGTCCGGCGGGGCCCCCGCGCCCGTGTCCCTGCCCGCCGCCACGGTGTCGTAGAGGGGCCAGGCGTCCTCCTCGTGGACGCCGTGGACGGTCGGGAGGAGGCCGCGGGTCGCGGCCTCCTCGAGGAAGCGGCGTACGACGCCCGGCTTGTTGAGGTTCAGGACGGCGCCGCCGGTGGAGGCCACGTCGCCCTGGCCGAAGGGGTATCCGGCCACGATGCGGCCGGGGCCGTCGCGGAAGACGAGCCGGAGCTGCGCGTGCGGGTGCTCCGCGCGGCGCAGGGAGAGCACCGTCCGGCAGTCGGGGTGCCGGTGGCGGACGTTCCAGAGCCACACGGTGCCGTCCACGGTCAGTCTGCGCGGCGCGCTTTCGCGTCTCATGCCGCGCACCCTACGCGGCACGCCTTCCGCCGCACCCGGTGGACAGCGGCCCCCCGGCGCTCCTTAGGCTGACCGCATGGCCGACGAGTCCCCTCTGATCCGCAGTCTGCGCGCCGCCGTGGCCGCCGCACCGGGTGACGTACCCCTGCGTCTCCACTTCGCCGAACTCCTCCTCTCCGAGGGGCGGAACGACGAGGCCGTCGCCGAGGCGGCGGTCGCGCTCCAGCACGTGCCCGGGGACGCGGACGCGCGGGCGCTCATGGTGCGGGCGATGGGCCTGCCGCCGGCTTCCGGTCCCGCGCCCGGCCCGGCGGCCGGGCCCGCGCAGACCTCCGCGTCCGACCCCGTGCCGGGGCCCGCTCAGGCTCCCGCTCCCGCTCCCGAGCAGCCTTCCGCTCACGACGAGCCCTCCGTGTCCGCTCCGGCTGCCGAGGAGCCCGCCGGGCACGTACCCGACTTCGACTGGGCCGCGGCCGAGCAGCAGGTGCAGGACGTGGTGGGGCCCCGGTTCCTGGAGGCCCCGCAGGCGGACGGCGGCGAGGGGACCGCGGGGGACGCCGCGGCGTGGGACGTGGACGCGCCCGGGGCGGTGCGGCTGGCCGACGTCGGGGGCATGGAGGAGGTCAAGGACCGCCTGGAGGCCGCGTTCCTCGCGCCGATGCGCAACCCCGAACTGCGCAGGCTGTACGGCAAGTCGCTGCGCGGCGGGCTGCTGCTCTACGGGCCGCCCGGCTGCGGCAAGACGTTCATCGCGCGGGCCGTCGCGGGCGAACTGGGCGCGAACTTCCTCACCGTGTCGCTCTCCGACGTCCTGGACATGTGGATCGGGGCCTCGGAGAAGAACATCCACGACATCTTCGAGACCGCCCGCCGCCAGGCACCGTGCGTCGTCTTCCTCGACGAGCTGGACGCACTCGGCGCCAAGCGCTCGCGCACGCACCACAGCGGTCTGCGCAACGTCGTCAACCAGCTGCTCACCGAGCTCGACGGCATCGCGAGCGGCGCGGGCAACGAGGGCGTCTTCGTGCTCGCGGCCACCAACGTGCCCTGGGACGTCGACATCGCCCTGCGCCGACCCGGCCGCCTCGACCGCACCCTGCTGGTGCTGCCGCCGGACGCCAGGGCCCGGGAGGCGATCCTCCGCTACCACCTGCGCGAGCGGCCGATCGAGGCCGTCGACCTCGGCAAGCTCGTCAAGGCCACCGAGGACTTCTCCGGCGCCGACCTCGCCCACGTGTGCGAGTCCGCCGCCGAGGCCGCGCTCCTGGACTCCGCCCGCACCGGCTCCGTACGGCTGATCACCACCAAGGACCTGCTCGGCGCGGCCAAGCAGATCAAGCCGTCCACGGAGCCGTGGTTCGCCGCGGCCCGCAACGTCGCCATGTTCGCCAACGAGGGCGGCCTGTACGACGACCTCCTGGCCCACCTCAAGCGGAAGCGCAAGCTGTGACCGCCCCGGGCGGCCCGACCGCGCTCCTGCGCGCCGAGGCGTTGTACGACACCGGGCGGTACGCGCAGGCCGGGGCCCTGGTCGCCCAGCACCTGGCGAGCGAACCCGAGGACGCCGAGGCGCTCGTGCTGCTCGCCCGCTGCCACCACCGCAGCGGTGAGGGGCCCGCCGCCCTGGCCGCGGTGGACCAGGCGCTGCGGGCGCAGCCGGACCTGCTCGGGGGCTGGCTGATGCGCGTGCACATCCTGCTCGCCGCCAAGCGGTTCCCGGAGGCCGAGGCCTCCGCGCGGCACTCGGTCGAACTCGCCCCGCAGTACTGGGGCACCCACTACGCGCTCGGCACGGTCCTCGCGGAGCACGGCGAGCGCGCGCGTACCCCCGGGCGCACCGTCGAGGCGTACGAGGCGGCCAGGACCGCCGTGGCCCTCGCGCCCGAGGAGGACGCGGCCCACTTCCTGGTGGGCCTGACCGCCCAGCGCCGGGGCGACCGGGTCACAGCGCAGCGGGCGTACGAGACGACGCTGCGGCTCAACCCGCAGAGCAGCGAGGCCCACAACAACCTGTCGCTGCTGCGGCTGCGGCGCCGCTGGTTCCGGCGGGGCGCGTGGACGCAGGCCGCCGAGGGCTTCGTGGCGTCCGCCGCGCTCGACCTCCAGGACCGCAAGGCCCGCTACAACCTGGAGGCCATGGCGTGGAGCACGGTCGCCGGGGCCCGCTGGGTGGCGCTGCTCGGCTTCCTCGCCTCGGTGTTCGGTGCCGCTCCGCTGCGCGAGGGGGCCACCGGGGCCGCCGCGTTCGTGCCCTTCGCGATCGGCGTGGGCGTGCTCGTCGGCGCCTGGGGCGGCTGGGCGCTGTGGATGGCCCGGCGGGTGCCGCCCCGGCTGCGCCGTCCGATCCTGCTGGTCGCGCGCGCGTGCCGGCCGGTGATCGCGATGGCCGCCGCCGCCGGGCTGCTCGGCCTGTACTCGGCGGTGTCGATGACCCTGTGGGCGTTCGACGCGGGGGTGATCGGCGGGCTGGGCACGCCGCTGTTCTGGGCCGTCGTCATCACGTACTGGGTGAGCCGCTCGGCCCTGAACCGGCGCGCGCCCAAGGACTGACCGGGACGCGCCACCGGGGAAGCGGTGATGTCGGGGGCGGCCGATAGCATGCGCGTGTACTGACCGACGGAGGCGAGGAGGCCCGGGCCATGGCCGGAGAGCCGCAGAGCGACTGCCTGTTCTGCAAGATCGTGGCGGGGGAGGTGCCCGCGACGATCGTCCGCGAGAGCGAGACGACCCTGGCGTTCCGCGACATCAACCCGCAGGCACCCACGCACGTCCTCGTGATCCCGCGCCTCCACTACCCGGACGCCGCCTCGCTGGCCGCCGCCGCGCCGACCGTCGCGGCCGACGTCCTGCGCGAGGCCGGCGAGGTCGCCGCCCAGGAGAAGGTCGACGGCCACGGCTTCCGGATCGTCTTCAACACCGGCGCGGGCGCGGGACAGACCGTCTTCCACGCCCACGCGCACGTGCTGGGCGGCCGCGGCCTCAACTGGCCCCCCGGGTAACCCGTGTCCGTACGCGAACTGGTCGTGCTCGGGACCGCCAGCCAGGTCCCGACCCGGCACCGCAACCACAACGGCTACCTGCTGCGCTGGGACGGCCAGGGCATCCTCTTCGACCCCGGCGAGGGCACCCAGCGCCAGATGCTGAGGGCCGGGGTCGCCGCGCACGACCTCGACCGGATCTGCGTGACGCACTTCCACGGCGACCACTCGCTCGGCCTGGCCGGGGTGATCCAGCGGATCAACCTCGACCAGGTCCCGCACCCGGTCACCGCCCACTACCCGGCGAGCGGGCAGCACTTCTTCGAGCGGCTGCGGTACGCCACGGCGTACCGGGAGACCGTGAAGCTGACCGAGTCGCCCGTCGCCGCCGACGGGCCGCTCGCCGTCACCGAGGCGTACACCCTCGACGCGCGCCGGCTCTCGCACCCCGTCGAGTCCTACGGCTACCGGCTGACCGAGCCCGACGGGCGCCGCATCCTGCCCGAGAAGCTGGCCGCGCACGGCATCAAGGGTCCCGACGTGGGCCGGATCCAGCGCGACGGCGTCCTGGACGGCGTGACGCTCGACGAGGTCAGCGAGGTCCGGCGGGGCCAGCGCTTCGCCTTCGTCATGGACACCCGCCTCTGCGACGGGGTGCACGCCCTCGCCGAGGGCGCCGACATGCTCGTCATCGAGTCGACCTTCCTCGACGAGGACGTCCGACTCGCCACCGACCACGGTCATCTGACGGCCGGACAGGCCGCGACGGTCGCGCGGGAAGCGGGGGTGCGGCATCTCGTCCTCACCCACTTCTCGCAGCGCTACTCCGACCCGGCGGAGTTCGAGCGGCAGGCGCGGGCGGCCGGGTTCGACGGCGAGCTGAGCATTGCCCAGGACCTCATGAGGGTCCCCCTTCCGAAGAGATAGAGCACCACCCATGCACCTCCCGGTGGCCCTTCCCAAGGCCGAACTGCACCTCCACATCGAAGGCACCCTCGAACCCGAGCTGGCCTTCGCGCTCGCCGCGCGCAACGGCGTCACCCTGCCGTACGCGGACACCGCCGCCCTGCGCGAGGCGTACCGCTTCAGCGACCTCCAGTCCTTCCTGGACCTCTACTACGGCCTGATGGCGGTGCTGCGCACCGCCGAGGACTTCACGGAACTCGCCGACGCGTACCTGGAGCGGGCCGCTGCGCAGGGCGTCCGGCACGCCGAGATCTTCTTCGACCCGCAGGCGCACACCGCCCGCGGCGTCCCGATCGGGACCGTGATCGAGGGCCTGGGCGCCTCCCTCGACCGCGCCGAGGAGCGGTACGGGATCTCGACGCGGCTCATCCTGTGCTTCCTGCGCGACGAGTCGGCCGAGTCGGCGCTCGCGACCCTGGAGGCCGCGAGGCCGTACCTGGACCGGATCACCGGCGTCGGCCTGGACTCGGCCGAGGTCGGCCACCCGCCGGCCAAGTTCCGCGAGGTGTACGAGGAGGCCGCCCGGCTCGGCCTGCGCCGCGTCGCCCACGCCGGCGAGGAGGGCCCCGCCGCCTACGTCCGGGAGGCCCTGGACGTGCTCGGCGCGGAGCGGATCGACCACGGTCTGCGCTGCATGGAGGACCCGGACCTCGTCGAACGGCTGGCCCGCGAGCGGGTCCCGCTGACGCTGTGCCCCTTCTCGAACGTCCGGCTCCGCGTCGTCGACACCCTCGCCGACCACCCGCTCCGCACGATGATGGCGGCGGGCCTCCTCGTCACCGTCAACTCCGACGACCCCGCGTACTTCGGGGGGTACGCGGGCGACAACTTCACCGGGGTGCGGGAGGCGCTGGGCCTGTCGCCGGAACAGCTCCGCGAGCTGGCGAGGAACTCGTTCGAGGCGTCCTTCCTGGAGGACGACGAGCCGCGCAGGGCGCGGTACCTGGCGGAGGTGGCGGCGTACGAGTTCGGGGCCGCCGGCTAGCCGGGCGGCCGGGCGCCGGCGCGGGCCGGTGCGGGGGCCGCGCCCGCGGCGGCAGGACGGCCGCTCACCCCCGGCCGTTCGGCCTCGCCGGGCCGAACGCCGCTCACCCCCGGCCGTTCGGCCTCGCCAGGCCGAACGCCGCCCGCCTGCGGCCCGCGGTGGCCGGCACCGGGATCGGTGCCACCGGCTGCTCCGGCGCGCCCATCTGCGGGACCAGGCCGGTGGCCGGGCCCCTGCCCGCGAGGACCGCCGCCGGTGCGCCGCCGCGACGGCGGATCGAGCCCGGGACCAGGGGACGGCCGGAGGCGTGGCGTGCGACGGCCGTCATGGGGGCCGCGACCAGGACGAGCAGGGCGCAGAGGACGGCGCCCATGCCCGGGTAGCCGGCGCCCTCCGAGAGGAGGCTGCCGACGACGGGGCCGCAGGCCACGCCGAGGGAGGACGCCGAGCCGACCAGGACGGCCCAGCGGCCGCGCGGGTCGAGGGAGGCGGCGAGGCCCAGGAGGTACGACAGGACGACCGGGTAGAGGGCGTTCCACAGGATCTCGCCGGCCGCGAAGGACGCCAGGCTCCCGGCGGCCGAACTCAGCAGCACGCACCCGGCGATGAGGACGGTGCCCACCCCGATCGGGACCGCGCGGCCGAGACGCGCGCCGAGCGCGCCCGCCGCCGTGACCCCGGCGAGCCCCGCGCCGAGCGCCGCCGCGAAGACCGCGCCCACGGTGACCTCGGAGAGTCCGGCCTGGGTGATCCCGATGCGGCCGCTGACGCCCCAGAGCGCGTTCTGCGCGAGGGACCAGCACAGGATGCCCCCGGCGAGCACGGCCCCGGCCCGGCGGTACGGCAGCGGGCCCGTGGGGGCGCCGCGTCGTTCCGCGCCGTCACGCGCGTGCGTGGCGCCCGGGAGGCGGCCGGTCAGGGGCCACACCAGGGCGGCCGCGCAGGCGATCGCGAGCAGGGGCGCGGCGTGACCGCCGCCCAGGTGCGGAAGCGTCAGATAGAGGGCGCCCGCCGTGGCCGACACCGTCAGGAGGCCCAGCGTGGACGCCCGGTGCGGGTCCCGCTGCCCGGCGATCCCGGCAGCGGCCACCGCCGTCGCCGTGCCCGAGCCGATGCCGCCGACGACCGCGCCCGCGACCACCAGCGGCACGGTGCCGGTCGCGGCGGCGGAGCCGTATCCGACGGCCATCGCGAGCAGGCCCGCGCGGGCCGCCGTGCGGGGCGCGACGCGGTCGCCTCGCGCGGCGAGGGCGAATCCGGCGGACGAGGAACCGAGCAGCAGCACGGAGCCGACCAGACCGGCCTGCGCGGGGGTCAGGCCGAGCCCGGCGGAGAGCCGGCCGACGACGGTCGGCAGCAGGTACGGGGCGAGGTAGCCGGCCGTGAAGAGGGTGACGAGGGCGACGAGGGCCCCCGGGCCGCGAGTCCGCGACGACATGGGCGTTCCCAGGAACAGGAAAAGGGGAGGGTGGAGCGCCCGGTGGTGCGGGGAACACGGGGTCGCGGAACCATGTGTATCAAGCAGGTGCTCGCCCGGAGAAGGCGGTATCCGCCCGTTCGTCACGTGATCTGGGTCACCATCGGTTTCCCTTGGGGAATCCCGGGTAGGAACGGTGTTCGTCGCTGCGTCCCACCCGTCACCCACCCCCCATCGGGCACACTGGCCTGATCCGCACCGCAACCGGGGAGTCCGCCGTGACCACAGCAAGGGGAGACCAGCCGCAACACGACGCCGGGGTCGACCCGTTGGTCTGCCTGCGCGAACCCACCGACCCCGACTGCGACGTCTTCCTGACGGGCACGGTCTTCCTCGACATCATCTTCACCGGTCTCGACAGCGCCCCCGTCCGGGGCACCGAGTCCTGGGCCCGCGGCATGGGCTCCAGCCCCGGCGGCGTCGCCAACATGGCCACCGCCCTCGCCCGCCTCGGCCTGCGCACCTCCCTCGCCGCCGCCTTCGGCGACGACCACTACGGTGAGTACTGCTGGGACGCCCTGGAGCAGGGCGAGGGCATCGACCTCTCGCTGTCCCGCACGGTCCCCGGCTGGCACTCCCCGGTGACCGTCTCCATGGCCTACGAGGGCGAGCGCACGATGGTCTCCCACGGTCACGAGGCCCCGCCGCTCGACGGCGCCCTGCCGGCCTACCCCCCGCACGCCCGCGCCGCCGTCGCCTCCCTCGTCCCCGGCCGCTCCGAGGACTGGGTCGCCCAGACCGCCCGCGGCGGCGCCAAGGTCTTCGCCGACGTCGGCTGGGACGACACCGGCCGCTGGGACCTGGCCGGGCTCACCGACCTGGAGCACTGCGAGGCCTTCCTGCCCAACGCCGCCGAGGCCATGCGCTACACCCGCACCGACTGCCCCAGGGCCGCCGCCCGCGCCCTCGCCGACAAGGTCCGCTACGCCGTCGTCACCCTCGGCGCCGAGGGCGCCTACGCCGTCGACGGCGCCACCGGCGAGACCGCCGAGGTCCCCGCCATCCAGGTCGCGGCCCTCGACCCCACCGGCGCCGGGGACGTCTTCGTCGCCGGTTTCGTCACCGGCACCCTCGCCGACTGGCCGCTCGCGGACCGCCTCGCCTTCGCCGGCCTGACCGCCGCCCTCTCCGTCCAGGAGTTCGGCGGCTCCCTCTCCGCCCCCACCTGGGGCGAGATCGCCGCCTGGTGGCAGCACGTCCAGGGGCACGCCCGGCAGGACCCCGAGGCCCTGCGCGGCCGCTACGCCTTCTTGGAGCGCCTCCTCCCGGCCCCGGCCCGGCCCTGGCCGCTGCGCCGGGCCGTGCCGACGATCGGCTTCCGGGCCGCCCACTCGTAAACCGCTACGACCTTGTCGGACCCGAGTCGTAGGCTTGGTAGCCCAGAGGCCGTCGAGCGGCGACAGCCCTGCAACGGGGAGGTGTGTGCAGGCCACAGTGCCGGCCCATGACTCAGACACCCACAACCCGCAACGGCGCGTCCGGCGAAGCACGAGCCCGCTTCACCGTCCCCGCCAAGCACCCGATGGTGACCATCCTCGGATCCGGTGACTCGCTGCTCCGCGTCATCGAGCAGTCGTTCCCGGCCGTGGACATCCACGTCCGGGGCAACGAGGTCAGCGCGGTCGGAGACGCGGCGGATGTCTCCCTGATCCAGCGCCTGTTCGACGAGATGATGCTGGTGCTCCGCACCGGTCAGCCGATGACGGAGGACGCAGTGGAACGCTCGATCGCCATGCTCAGGGCGAGCGAGGACGGCTCGGAGACCGGCGAGGAGACCCCCGCCGAGGTGCTCACCCAGAACATCCTCTCCAACCGGGGCCGCACCATCCGCCCCAAGACGCTGAACCAGAAGCGGTACGTCGACGCGATCGACAAGCACACGATCGTCTTCGGCATCGGCCCCGCCGGCACCGGAAAGACCTACCTCGCCATGGCCAAGGCGGTCCAGGCCCTGCAGTCCAAGCAGGTCACCCGGATCATCCTGACCCGGCCCGCCGTCGAAGCGGGCGAGCGCCTGGGCTTCCTCCCCGGCACGCTCTACGAGAAGATCGACCCGTACCTGCGCCCGCTCTACGACGCCCTGCACGACATGCTCGACCCCGACTCGATCCCCAAGCTCATGGCGAGCGGAACGATCGAGGTGGCGCCGCTGGCGTACATGCGCGGCCGGACGCTCAACGACGCGTTCATCATCCTCGACGAGGCGCAGAACACGAACCCCGAGCAGATGAAGATGTTCCTCACCCGCCTCGGCTTCGACTCGAAGATCGTCATCACCGGTGACGTCACCCAGGTCGACCTGCCGAACGGGACGAAGAGCGGTCTGCGGCAGGTCCGCGACATCCTGGACGGCGTCCAGGACGTCCACTTCTCCACGCTCACGTCGCAGGATGTCGTCCGGCACAAGCTCGTCGGCCGTATCGTCGACGCGTACGAGCAGTACGACAGCCGCAACGGGAAGTAGTAACACGCACCATGTCGATCGACGTCAACAACGAGTCCGGCACCGAGGTCGACGAGCAGGCGATCCTCGACATCGCCCGCTACGCGCTCGCGCGCATGCGCATCCACCCGCTCTCCGAGCTCTCGGTGATCGTCGTGGACGCGGAGGCGATGGAGCAGCTCCACATCCAGTGGATGGACCTGCCCGGGCCGACGGACGTCATGTCCTTCCCGATGGACGAGCTGCGTCCGCCGTCGAAGGACGACGAGGAGCCCCCGCAGGGGCTCCTCGGCGACATCGTGCTCTGCCCCGAGGTCGCCACCCAGCAGGGCAAGGACGCGCCGACCGAGCACTCCATGGACGAGGAGCTCCAGCTCCTCACCGTCCACGGCGTGCTGCACCTCCTCGGGTACGACCACGAGGAGCCGGACGAGAAGGCAGAGATGTTCGGCCTCCAGGCGGCGATCGTCGACGGCTGGCGCGCGGAGAAGGGCCTGACCGGCCCGTCCCCGGCGCCGACCGTCTCCTGACCCCGTGGACGTCTCGCTGATCCTCGGCGCCGTCGCGCTGGTCATCGTGGCCTGGCTCGCCGCCTGCGCCGAGGCGGGCCTCGCCCGCGTCTCCAGCTTCCGCGCCGCCGAGGCCGTACGGTCCGGGCGGCGCGGGGCCGAGAAGCTCGCGCAGGTCGCATCCGACCCGACCCGCTACCTCAACGTGGCGCTGCTCGTCCGCGTCGCCTGCGAGATGGCGGCCGGCGTCCTCGTCACGTACGCCTGCCTGGAGGCCTTCCCGGAGACCTGGGAGGCGCTGCTCGTCGCGATCGTCGTCATGGTCCTCGTCTCGTACGTGGCCGTCGGCGTCTCGCCGCGCACCATCGGCCGCCAGCACCCGCTGAACACGGCGACCGCCGCCGCGTACGTGCTCCTCCCGCTGGCCCGGGTCATGGGCCCGATCCCGCAGCTGCTGATCCTCATCGGCAACGCGCTGACCCCGGGCAAGGGCTTCCGTAAGGGCCCCTTCGCCTCCGAGGCCGAGCTGCGGGCCATGGTCGACCTCGCCGAGCAGGAGTCGCTGATCGAGGACGAGGAGCGCCGCATGGTGCACTCGGTCTTCGAGCTGGGCGACACGCTCGTGCGGGAGGTGATGGTGCCGCGCACGGACCTCGTCTGCATCGAGCGGTACAAGACGATCCGTCAGGCCCTCACGCTCGCGCTCCGCTCCGGCTTCTCCCGGATCCCGGTCACCGGCGAGAACGAGGACGACATCGTCGGCATCGTGTACCTGAAGGACCTGGTCCGCAAGACGCACATCAACCGGGACTCCGAGGCGGACCTGGTGGCGACCGCGATGCGGCCCGCCGCCTTCGTGCCGGACACCAAGAACGCGGGCGACCTGCTGCGCGAGATGCAGCAGGAGCGCAACCACGTCGCCGTCGTCATCGACGAGTACGGCGGCACGGCCGGCATCGTCACCATCGAGGACATCCTGGAGGAGATCGTCGGCGAGATCACCGACGAGTACGACCGGGAGCTGCCGCCGGTGCAGGACCTCGGCGAGGGCCGTCACCGGGTCACCGCCCGGCTCGACATCGGCGACCTCGGCGAGCTGTACGGCCTGGGCCCCGACGAGTACGACGACGAGGACGTGGAGACCGTCGGCGGCCTGCTCGCCAAGGCGCTCGGCCGCGTCCCGATCGCCGGCGCCAAGGCGGTCGTGGAGCTGCCGGACGGCCGCTCGCTGCGGCTGACGGCCGAGGCCCCGGCCGGCCGGCGCAACAAGATCGTCACCGTGGTCGTGGAGCCCCTGGAACCGGAGGAAGTATCCGAATGACCCCCGACGAGCTGCGGACCTTCTGCCTGGACTTCAACGACGCCTCGGAGGAGTTCCCGTTCGGACCGGACACCTCCGTCTTCAAGGTGGCCGGGAAGATGTTCGCGCTGTCGTGGCTCGACGGAGACCCGCTGCGGATCAACCTCAAGTGCGACCCGGACGACGCGGTGCGGCTCCGAGAGGAGCACCCCGCGATCGCCCCCGGCTACCACATGAACAAGCGGCACTGGAACACCGTGACCGTCGCGGAGCTCCCGGACCTGATGGTCCGGGAGCTCGTCGAGGACTCGTACGACCTCGTCGTCGCCGGTCTGCCGAAGGCGGTACGGCTCCGCCTCGACCGCCCCTGAGTCAGGACCGGCGCCGCAGGCCGAGGCCGACGAGGACCGCGGTGCCGAGGACGATCGCCGCGTCCAGGGCGATGACCGTGCGGACACCGCCGTACAGGTCGCCGCCCGTGGTCGCGAGCACGCCGAGCAGCGGGATGCCGACCGTGAGGCCGACCTGCTGGGTGGTGGTCACCAGACCGGTCGCCAGGCCCTGCTCCTCGTCCGGGACGCCGGAGGTGACGGTCAGGCCGTACGAGATGATCGCGCCCAGGTGGAACATGCAGGCCAGCGAGGCCGCGACCGTCGCGAGGACCGCCCCGGAGTCCCGGCCGACGCCGAGGACCGCGGCCGTCAGCAGGCCCTGGCCGGCGAGCGAGACGACCAGGACGCGGCGGGTGCCGAACCGGCCGATCACCTTCGGGGCGAGCATGCCGGCCACGATCGCCGCCACGCCCTGCACGCCGAAGACCAGGCCGGTGACGAAGGCCGAGAGGTCCAGCGTCTCCTGGAGGTACAGGGTCAGGACGAAGACGACGGTCGACATCATCGCGAAGGTGACCAGACCGGCCAGGTTGCCGAAGGCGACCGTCCGCTTCCGCAGCATCGGCAGCGACACCAGCGGAGCGGCGTGCCGGGACTCCACCCGCACGAAGACCGCGAGCAGCAGCACGCCCGCCACCAGGGTGACCAGCACGTCCACGCCGCCGAAGCCGCGCTGGGCCGCCGTCGACAGGGCGTAGATCAGGGCGAGCAGACCGCCGGTGACGGTCACCGCGCCCGGCACGTCGAGCCGGGGCCGCTCCGGGGTGCGGGACTCGGGCAGCAGGCCCGGTGCCAGGGGCAGCACGATCAGGGTGAACACGGCGAGCAGGCCCATCGTGGAGCGCCAGCCGAGGGCGTCGGTCATGACGCCGCCGAGCACCATGCCGACGGTGAAGCCCAGCGACAGCACCGTGCCGGAGATGCCGAGCGCCCGGTCGCGCAGCGGCCCCTCGGGGAACGTGGTGGTCAGCAGCGACATGCCGGTGGGGACGATCGCGGCGGCGCCGATGCCCTGGAGGGCGCGGCCGGTGAGGAACGCCGCCGGGTTCCAGGCGAAGGTGGCGAGCAGCGAGGCGGCGCCGAAGAGCGCGAGCCCGGCCAGGAACAGCTTCTTGCGCCCGTAGAGGTCGCCGATCCGGCCGAAGAGGAGCAGGAAGCCTCCGGACGGCAGGGCGAAGGCGGTGACGGCCCACTGGAGGGCGGACTGGCCGAAGCCGAGGTCGGTGCCGAGGACGGGCAGCGCCACGTTCAGGACGGAGAAGTCGAGCGCCACCATGAACTGGGCGGCGCACAGCACGAAGAGGATGAGCCGGGTGCGGCCGGTGAGCACCGGAGGGACCGCGGGGGCCGTGGGTTCTGTGGGGGCGGTCGGAGGAGAGGTCGTCGTTGCCATGCCCCCACCTTCGGCGCCGGGGAACAACGCTGGGGAGCGGGAACTTATCCTGTTGGTCGCACCACCAGGCACCACCAGGCACCAGGCACCAGGCACCAGGCACCAGGCACCACCAGGCATCCACCATGCGTCCAGGGGGAGGAAGCACACGTGGCCACCGTTCTCGAGAGCGCCGACGCGAAGCAGCACCGACTCGCCGAACTGCGCGAGTTCCTGATGAGCCGTCGGGCGCGGGTCAGCCCGGCGGAGGCGGGGCTCCCGGACGGCGGGGCGCGTCGCCGCACCCCGGGCCTGCGCCGGGAGGAGGTCGCGGTCCTCGCGGGGGTCGGGGTCTCCTGGTACCAGTGGCTGGAGCAGGGCCGGGACATCACGGTCTCGCCGCAGGTCCTGGACTCGGTCGCGCGGGTGCTGCGGCTGAGCCCGGCGGAGCGGCGGCACCTGTACGTCCTGGCGGCGCTGAACCCGCCGGCCCTGGAGGCGGCCCCGGAGGACCGGGACATGTGCGACGGGCTGCGGCGCCTGATCGACGCGTGGATGCCGTTCCCGGCGCACATCATGGACCAGTACTGGAACACGGTCATGTACAACGACGCGGCGGCGATCGTGCTCGGGATGCGGCCGGAGATCTCCCAGAACTGCATGATCGCGTTCTTCACCGACCCGCTGTACCGCGCACGGGTGAGCCACTGGGAGGAGCTCGCGCCGAAGGTCGTCGCGCAGTTCCGTTCGGCGTGCTCGGAGTGCGACGACGACGGCGGGTTCCGGGCGGTGATCGACGAGCTCAAGGAGCGCAGCGAGGAGTTCGTGGAGCTGTGGGAGCGGCGGGACATCCTGCCGGGCGGCCAGAACCGCAAGGAGCTGGAGCACCCGGTGGCCGGCACCCTCGTCGTCGAGTCGACCCAGCTCAGGGTTCCCGCCCGCCCCGACCTCGTCATCGTCATGCACACCCCGCTCCCGGAGGCCGACACCGCCGCCAAGCTGGAATGGCTGGTCTCCCCTGAGGGCCGCCGCGGCACGATGTACCCGCTCGCGGGCTGACCCCCCGGGCGGCCCCGGCCGGGACGGACGGGCCACTCGCGGGCCGGCCCCCGAACGACCGGCGGTCGGGACGAGCCGCTCGCGGGCCCCCCGGAGACCGTCGGCCGAGACGGTCCGGTCGAGGACTGAGACGCCCGGCGGCCGGGCGCGGGGCCCGACCTATGCTCGGGGGCATGACACTCAGCAGCGAGCACGGCGACCTCGGCGCCGAGGACCTCAAGATCATCACGCTGGCGCGGAGCGCCCGCGCCCGCAACGGCGTGCCCGAGGGCGCGGCCGTACGCGACGAGACGGGCCGGACGTACGTCGCCGGCACCGTGGAGCTGGAGTCGCTCAGGCTGAGCGCGCTGCGGACCGCGGTGGCCATGGCCGTGGCCAGCGGCGCCCAGTCCCTGGAGGCGGCGGCCGTCGTGTCGAACGCCGAGGCCGCCTCGGACGAGGACCGCGCCGCCGTGCGGGACCTCGGCGGCCCCGAGACCCCCGTGCTCCTCGCCGGCCCCGACGGGCGGCTGCGCGCCGCGGTCCCGGCCGGCTGAGCCGCACGGCGACTTCGGAGCATCGAGGACCCGGCCGCCCGCCGGGTCCTTGCGCGTTTGTGAAGGATCACCGCAACTTCTCTTGCCTTCCCCGGTCGTCTGCGCATCAATGGCATCGGTCCGCCCGACGGATCGTCAGATATCCGCCATTCACGCAGTGTCCGCACCCCCTGCGTTCTCCATCGGAAGGGGTACGAACCCGCCATGAGAAGCAGAAGCACCTTAGGGACCGTCGCGGTCGTCAGCGGCGCGCTGGCGGCCGCCGGACTCGCCTTCGCTCCGACGGCCGGCGCCGTCGCGCCGGGCACCGCCACGGCGACGTACGACTGCGGCAGCTGGGGCGGTGGCGGTGCCACCCTCACGGCCACGCAGAGCGGCACCGCCGCGACCATCACCGTCACCTCGGCCGTCACGACGCCGATCCCGGTCGGCGCCGACACGATCAACGCCACGCTGACGATGGCCAAGGGCGGCGGTGGCACCCGGGTCTTCACCGGCAAGAAGAACCCGGCGCTCGGTGCCGGGCAGTCCGTCGTCATCGGCCCGCTGAGCGGGACCGTGGCCTCGGGCGACAGCCTCAACTCGTACTTCGCGGGGGTCGCCCTCAAGATGGTGATCTTCGGGGTCACGGTGAACTGCGACGCGCTGACGTCGCAGTCGCCCGGCCCGTTCGTCTTCAGCTGACCCCGCTCCGCCCACGACCGGTGTCGCCTTCGGCGGCACCGGTCCCTGCCGTGTCCGCACCGCCGATGAGCTGGGAAAACGTCCCGCACCGCCGATCTTGACAGAATCTGATGGGTCATCAGTCGATGGGTCCCGATCCCATTGACTTCTCTCTCCGCGCAGCCGTCAATGGCGCCCACTCATCCCTCAGGAGGGGGCACACCCATGGCACTCAACCGATCCCGGGCGGCGGCCCGAAGACGGCGCTGGACCGCCGTCCTCGGCGCCACCGCCCTCGCGGTCGGCGGCGGCGCGCTCGCCGCCCCGGCGGGCGCGACGACCACCTCGCAGTCGGTGGAATTCCCGACCCGCTGCGTCCCGCCGCCCATCGCCGGCATCCCGCCGATCGAGGGCACCACCACCGCCGAGATCACGGTCGACAAGCCCAGCCCCAAGGTCGGCGAGACCGTGACCGTGACCTACACGGTCACCAAGCCCGCCGCGTCCAACCCGGTCGACCTCGCGCTCCCGGCCGACATCATGACGCCCAGCGGCAAGGTGGTCCTCGGCGGCGCCCAGACCGGCCAGGTCACCGTCACCGGCCCCAAGAAGAACCCGCCGGTCCCCGGCAAGGGCTCCTTCCCGGCCTTCTCCATGACGGGCACCTTCACGGCCACCGCGGCGGGCTCGATCACGCTCTCGCCCGGCGACTACAACATCCACACCAGCTACCTCATGGAGCTGGACACCCCCTGTACGGTGCTCAACCCGCCCGCCCCGGTCTCCGAGACGGTCGTCGCGAGCCCCGTCACCAACCCCAACACGCGCACGCTCCAGCTCGACAGCGCGTCCGGGGACCCCGGCGTCCGGGTGACGGTCAGCGGATCGAAGTTCACCCCGCTCACCGAGGTCACCGTCGTCGGCCGGGCCGGCGGCGCGGAGACCGCCGACCGGATGACGGTCACGACCGACGCCGAGGGCGGCTTCGCGGCGCGCCTGAAGGTCAACGACCCGGCGACCACCGGGATCGTGGCCTACGAGGGCGCGGCCTGGGACCCGGAGAAGGGCGCCGGACCCGCCGCGTACAAGGTCGTCGTCCCGGCACCGCCGAACAGCCAGACGATCACGGCGGCCGTCACCGCGGGCGAGCTGTCCATGACCCAGGCGGGGGACGCCGTCCAGCTGTCCTCGGTCGACTTCGGCGCGGGCGGCGCGGCCACCGGCGCCCTGCGGACGGTGACCGTCAAGGACTTCCGCGGCGGCCCCGCGGGCTGGTCCCTGACCGGCAAGGTCACCGACTTCAGCGGGCCCGGCGGAGCCATCGGCGCCGGGAACCTCAGCTGGACGCCGGCCTGTACCGCCAAGGCGGGCAGCCCCAGCGCCTGCGCGGCGGGCTCGGCCGGGCCGGTCGGCGGCGGGGGAGCGACCCTCGCGTCCACCCCGAACGGCACGCTCACCGGCGGTGAGTTCACCGTCGACGCGGGCCTCTCCCTCGACGTCCCGGCGTTCACCGCGCCCGGCTCGTACGCGGGCGTCCTCACGCTGACGCTGTCCTGACCACCCCGCGGGCCGGGCGCGCACCCGGCTGGCCCGCTCCGTCTCCGCACCCCCGGGGGGTCCCGCACCCGTGCGCACCAAGCCGTACGTCCTCCTCCTGAGCACCCTCCTCGTGCTGCTCGCCCTCGCGCCGAGCGCGGAGGCCGCCGAGAACGGCGAATGGGCCGTCTACCCGGCCGCCGCCCGGCTCGGCAGCCGCCCCTACTTCTTCCTCTCCGCCGACCCCGGCGGCACCCTCACCGACCGGGTCACCGTCGCCAACAAGACCGCCGCCCCGCTCACCTTCCGGCTGTACGGCGCCGACGCCTACAACACGGACCGGGACGGCGGCTTCGCCGTCCGCACCCGGACGGAGAGGCAGACCGGCGCCGGTGCCTGGATCAAGCCCGAACGGACCCGGGTCACCGTCCCGCCGCGCTCCGCCGTCACCGTGGCGTACACCCTCGCCGTGCCCGCCGACGCGGACCCCGGCGACCACCCCGGCGCCCTCGTCGCGCTCGACGAGCGGATCAGCCCCGGCGGGAAGGGCGCCGTCGCCGTCGGCGTCCAGCGGGCGGTCGCCGCCCGCCTCTACCTCCGGGTCAACGGGCCGACCGTCCCCGCGCTCGCCGTCGAGGACGTGACCCTCGACCAGGACCGGCCGCTCGTCCCCGGCACCCGTACGAGCAGCGCCGTCGTCTCGTACACGCTGCACAACCGGGGCAACGTCACCCTCAACCCCAAGGTCGTGCTCAGGGCCCGGGGCCTCTTCGGCCGCACGCTCCTCGACCGCGACCTGGCCAGGGTCCCCGGCGAGCTGCTGCCCCGCCAGAAGATCCGGCTCACCGAGCGGTGGAGCGGTTCCCCGCAGTTCGACTGGGGCGACATCACCCTCACGGCCACCGCGAAGGACGTGGAGGAGACCGGCGCCGTGTCCTTCCTCGCCCTGCCCTGGCTCGCCGCCGCGGTCCTCGTCGCGGGGGGCGCGGCGGGCGTTCTCGGCCTGCGGATACGGCGCCGCCGGGGCACCGGTCGGGCCCCCGCGGAGGCCTGAGGCCGCACTGAGTGCGTGACGCGGGCGCTCATCGGGGACAATGGCCCCCATGAGCGCTCGCAACCAAGAAACCGAAGCCGTCCACCGGGCCGGCTTCGCCTGCTTCGTCGGCCGCCCCAACGCGGGCAAGTCCACCCTCACGAACGCTCTGGTCGGCCAGAAGGTGGCCATCACCTCGAACCGGCCGCAGACCACCCGGCACACCGTGCGCGGCATCGTGCACCGCCCGGACGCGCAGCTGATCCTGGTCGACACCCCCGGCCTCCACAAGCCGCGCACCCTCCTCGGCGAGCGGCTCAACGACGTCGTGCGCACCACCTGGGCCGAGGTCGACGTGATCGGCTTCTGCCTGCCCGCCGACCAGAAGCTCGGCCCCGGCGACCGGTTCATCGCCAAGGAGCTCGCCGGGATCAAGAAGACCCCGAAGGTCGCGATCATCACCAAGACCGACCTGGTCGACTCCAAGACCCTCGCCGAGCAGCTGATCGCCATCGACCAGCTCGGCAAGGAGCTCGGCTTCGAGTGGGCGCAGATCGTGCCGGTCTCGGCCGTCGGCAACAAGCAGGTCCAGCTCGTCGCCGACCTCCTCGTCCCGCTGCTCCCGGAGTCCCCGCCGCTCTACCCCGAGGGCGACCTCACGGACGAGCCGGAGCAGGTCATGGTCGCGGAGCTGATCCGCGAGGCCGCGCTCGAAGGCGTACGGGACGAGCTGCCGCACTCGATCGCCGTGGTCGTCGAGGAGATGATCCCGCGCGAGAACCGCCCCGCGGACCGGCCGCTGCTCGACATCCACGCCAACGTGTACATCGAGCGCCCCAGCCAGAAGGGCATCATCATCGGCCCCAAGGGCAGCCGCCTCAAGGAGGTCGGCATGAAGTCCCGCAAGCACATCGAGGCCCTGCTCGGCACCCCCGTCTTCCTCGACCTCCACGTCAAGGTCGCCAAGGACTGGCAGCGCGACCCCAAGCAGCTGAGGAAGCTCGGCTTCTAGGCGGTCCGGCCGGAGGCCGGCGCGGCCGTCCGAAGCCCCTGAGGCCCCCTGGGGGCCGAGTGGTGCGAGGACGGCGGAAAGAGAAGCCCCCGAGCAGCCGAGGAAGCCCGGCTTCCAGGCGGTCCGGCCCCTTCGGGGGCCGGGAACGGGCCGCCGACTCCGTCGCCGTTTCCGGTCATCCGGCCCCTTCGGGGGCCGGAGTGCCGTGTTGTCCCTTCGCGCGGGCGGCGCGATCATCCGGTCGGTACGCATCGACACGACCGGTCGATCGAGCAACGGGGGACACACATGGACGTCGTATTCGACACCGAGGCGTTAGCGCCGAAGGCCCGGACCGACGGATGGCGGGACCTGTCGCACCGGGCGCTGTGCGCCACGGAGGTCCGGCCGCCGGACGAGGGCCGGCTGAGGGTGCGGCTCAGGGCCGTGGGCCTGCGGGAGGGCGTGCACCTCTCGGAGCTCACGTACGGGCCGCTGGACTGCCGGCGGACCCCGGAGCTCATCAGGCGGTCGGACCCGGAGCTGTACCACCTGGCCCTGATCACCGGCGGGCGCCAGGACCTGGAGCAGTGCGGCCGCCGCGTGTCGGTGGGCCGGGGCGAGATGGTCCTGTACGACTCCTCGCGGCCGTACGCGGCGTCCGTCACCGCCGACGGGTCCCGGGCGGGCGCGCTCATCCTGAACTTCCCGAAGCGGCTGCTGCCGTTGCGCGACGCCCACGCGGCCCGGCTCCTCGCGGTGCCGCTCTCCGCGCGGCAGGGCGTGGGCGGGCTCCTGGCCCGCCTCCTCGCCGGACTGCGCGAGGAGGCGCCGCACTGCACGCCCCAGGACACCGGGCGGCTCCGGACCACCGTGCTCGACCTGACGGGCGCGGTCCTCGCCCACCACCTCGACCGGGAACTGCCGGCGCCGTCCGCGGAGCGCGTCCTGCTCCTGCGGATCGAGTCGTTCATCCGGGCGCACCTGGGTTCGGAGGACCTGACGCCCGCGGTCGTCGCGGCGGCGCACCAGATGTCGGTCCGCGCGCTGCACCGGCTGTTCCACCACCACGAGACGACGGTCGCCGAGTTCATCCGGCGCCAGCGCCTCGAACACTGCCGCCGCGACCTGACGGCCCTCCACCTCGGCCACCTCACGGTGCACGCCATCGGCGCGCGCTGGGGCTTCCCGCGTCCCGCCGTCTTCAGCCGGTCCTTCCGGAGCGCGTACGGGATGCCGCCGGGCGAGTACCGGAACCGGGCCCTTCGGGGAGCGGGCGCGCAGCGGTAACGACCGGGCACGCGGTGCGAATGCCCCGGCCGGGGGAGGCTGGCTAGCGTCCTGCCCGGCGGTGGAACCACCACCGACCGATACGGGAGGACATCCACATGCTGAAGAAGCTGATCGCGAGTGCGGCCGTGGTCGCCGCGGCCGGGCTCGGCGCCGGCCTCTCCACCACACCGGCCGCCGCGGCCGCGTGCCCGTCCGGGGCGCTCTGCGCGTACCTGTACACGAACTACTCGGGCGACCCGGGCACGGTCTACGGCAACAACACCAACCTGCTCCAGTACAACAAGTTCAACAACGCGGTGTCGGTGTCGAACTCCGGTACGCAGTGCAGCGTCCGCATCTACAGCGGCACGGGATACACCGGCTCCTCGGTGAACATCCCCCGCGGATACGGCATCGGCGACCTCTCCGGCACCGCGTACTACAAGAACGTCGCCTCGAACCGCTGGTGCTGATGACGTGAACCTGCGACCAGCGGCCCTGTTCGTCCTGTGCCTGCTGGCAGTGGGCGGGTGCTCCTCGGCACCCGCCCACCGGGACGCGAGCACCCTCCCCGTCCCCCTGGACGGGGCCACCGTCGTCGCGGAGCGCCAGGCCGTGACGCTGCACGAGGCCGAGGAGCGGGCCGTCGAGGCGTGCATGCGGCGGCGCGGGTTCGCCTACGAACCGGTGCCCGGCGGCCGGTACGCCTCCGCCAACCCCTACGGACTGCTGACGGAGGACGTCGCCCGCGCCGACGGGTACGGCCTGTCGTCCGTCGCCCTCGCCGGCCGCCCCGACGACCCCAACACGGGCGCCGTGGCGCGGCTGGCCGAGCCCCGGCGCACGGCCTGGCAGCAGGCGCTGATCGGCACGGGGAAGCGGCAGGCCACCCTGACGGCGAGCGGCGCGCCGACGCTGCGCGTCAACACCGACGGCTGCGTGTACCTGGCCCGCCGCGAGGTGTACGGCACGGCGTGGGAGCAGGCCGAGGTGGACGCCACCGGGGCGACCGCCGAGGTCGTCGCCCGGGTCGCGGCCGCACCCGAGTTCCTCGCCGCGCAGAAGGCCTGGGCCGCCTGCATGGCGGAGCAGGGGGAGACGGTCACCACGCTCCAGGAGGCCCGCGGGCTCGTCCAGGACGCGCTGCTGCGGGCGGGCGAGGACCGCTCGGCGCTGCTGCGGACGGGCCTGCGCGAGCAGGAGCTGGCGGGGCGCGACGCGCTCTGCCAGGGCCGCGGGGACCTCGCCGCGGTGACGCGCACCACCCAGGAGCGCGTCCAGGCCGGTCTGCCGAAGTCCTCGTGGGCCCGCGCCACCCGGGTCAGGGAGCTGCGCGAGCGCGCCCTGCGGAAGAGCGGCGGCGCCTGACCCGGCGGGCCCCCGCCGGTCAGGCGCCTTCCTTGAGGACCCTCGTGATGAGGGCCCGCTGGGCGTCCGTGAGGCGGGGGTCGTCGCAGTGGACGGTGACGCCGTCGACGGTGATCTCGTAGGAGAAGCCGTCCGGCACGCCCCGGCCCCCGTCACCGCCCTCGTCGAGGACGGTGCCGGCCAGGGCGTGCCAGTCGTCGGCGTCGGTCAGGCCGGCGGTGTCCACCTCCGCCGACCGCTCGATGCCCGCGAAACCGCCCGTGCGTCGCACTCGAATCCGCATGGGCCCTGTCTACCAGCCGGTCAGTCGGTGGGCACCCCCACCGCGGTCCAGGCCTTCAGGACGGCCTGGATCTCCTCGCCCTCGCCGTACCGGGCGCGGGCCGCGGCCACCGTGGCCGCCGCGAACTCGTCGAACCGGGTCTCGGGGGCGAGGGTGCCGCCGGTCATCACGTCGTACCAGATCTGTCCGGCCCGCTCCCAGGCCCTGCCGCCGAGCTCGGTCGCGACCAGGTAGAAGGCGTGGTTGGGGATGCCGGAGTTGATGTGCACGCCGCCGTTGTCGCGGCCCGTGCGGACGTAGTCGTCCATGTGGCCGGGCTGCGGGTCCTTGCCGAGGACGTCGTCGTCGTACGCGGTGCCCGGGGCCTTCATGGAGCGCAGCGCCGCCCCCTGCACGTTCGGGTGGAAGAGGCCCTCGCCGATGAGCCAGTCGGCCTCCTCGGCGCTCTGGTCGAGGGCGTACTGCTTGACGAGGGAGCCGAAGACGTCGGAGACCGACTCGTTGAGGGCGCCGGACTGGCTGAAGTACTCCAGGTTCGCCGAGTACTGCGTGAAGCCGTGGGCGAGCTCGTGCCCGATGACGTCCACCGGGAGGGTGAAGTCGAGGAAGATCTCGTCGTCGCCGTCGCCGAACACCATCTGCTCGCCGTTCCAGAAGGCGTTGCCGTAGTTCTCGTCGTAGTGGACGGAGGCGATCAGCGGCAGTCCGGAACCGTCGATCGAGTCGTGCCCGAAGGCGTCGAGGAACAGGTCGAAGGTGGCGCCGAGGCCGGCGTAGGCGCGGTTGACGGTGGCGTCGGCGACGGCCTCCTCGCCCTCGCCGCGGACCCTGGCGCCCGGCAGGTCGGTGCCGCGCGCGCAGTCGTGGAGGGTCCGGTGCGGCTTGCCGGCGTCGCCGGGGGCGAGCGTGGGGGCGCCGCCCGGCAGCGGCAGCACCCGGAAGGTGCGGGCGGCGGCGTCCGCGACCAGGGTGCGGCGGGCGGCGGCGGCCACGGCCGGGTTCGAGGAGCGGGCCAGGTGCTCCAGGAGGTGGGGCGGCACGATGGAGCAGAAGACGGGCGTCTGGGGGGTCATCCCAGCAATGTGGCACTGTGTGACGCCACTGTCACGAGGAGAGACGAGAATTGGCGAAATGGAGTGATGTGTCACTGTTCAGGCTTGACGCCGGAGCCGTCCCGCATACTGAAACAGGACGTCCGCCCTCTGCGGGTCTGGGCTATGGTGACGCACATCATGCGTTTCGGGCTGCTTCTCCTTAGCCGCCGCGGCGAGGGCCTGTAGTCGTAGGCCGACCCCCTCCCCGCGGGTGATCGGCGTTGCGTTCGACAGTCGGCCGTCCCTCCGTTGGACCCCCGAGGAGCCCTACGCAATGTCCCAGTCGCCTTTCGTCAGCCGCCCGACGCCGATCACCAACGCGACCCACACGCAGCAGCCGTCCGGGATGCCGATCCACAAGTACGGCCGCTACGAGGCCGTCGCCATCCCCGACCGGACCTGGCCCGAGCAGCGCATCACCCAGGCGCCCCGCTGGCTGTCCACCGACCTGCGCGACGGCAACCAGGCCCTGATCGACCCGATGTCCCCGGCCCGCAAGCGCGAGATGTTCGACCTGCTGGTCCGTATGGGCTACAAGGAGATCGAGGTCGGCTTCCCGTCCTCCGGCGAGACCGACTTCGCGTTCGTGCGCTCCATCATCGAAGAGGGCGCGATCCCGGACGACGTCACCATCTCCGTACTGACCCAGGCCCGCGAGGACCTGATCGAGCGGACCGTGGAGTCCCTGGTCGGCGCCAAGCGCGCCACCGTCCACCTGTACAACGCCACCGCCCCCACGTTCCGCCGGGTCGTCTTCCGCGGTTCGAAGGAGCAGATCAAGCAGATCGCCGTGGACGGCACCCGCCTGGTCATGGAGTACGCGGAGAAGCTGCTGGGCCCGGAGACGGCCTTCGGCTACCAGTACAGTCCCGAGATCTTCACCGACACCGAGCTGGACTTCGCGCTGGAGGTCTGCGAGGCGGTCTGTGACGTCTGGCAGCCCGGCCCGGGCCGCGAGATCATCCTCAACCTGCCCGCCACCGTGGAGCGTTCGACGCCGTCCACGCACGCGGACCGGTTCGAGTGGATGTCCCGGAACCTGACCCGCCGCGAGCACGTCTGCCTGTCCGTCCACCCGCACAACGACCGCGGCACGGCCGTCGCGGCGGCCGAGCTGGCGATCATGGCCGGCGCCGACCGCATCGAGGGCTGCCTGTTCGGCCAGGGCGAGCGCACCGGCAACGTCGACCTGGTCACCCTGGGCATGAACCTGTTCAGCCAGGGCGTCGACCCGCAGATCGACTTCTCGCAGATCGACGAGATCCGCCGCACCTCCGAGTACTGCAACCAGATGGAGGTCCACCCGCGCCACCCGTACGCGGGCGACCTGGTCTACACGGCCTTCTCCGGCTCCCACCAGGACGCCATCAAGAAGGGCTTCGACGCCATGGAGGCCGACGCGGCCGCCGCCGGCAAGACGGTCGACGAGATCGAGTGGGCCGTCCCGTACCTGCCGATCGACCCGAAGGACGTCGGCCGCTCCTACGAGGCCGTCATCCGCGTCAACTCGCAGTCCGGCAAGGGCGGCATCGCGTACGTCCTGAAGAACGACCACAAGCTGGACCTGCCCCGCCGGATGCAGATCGAGTTCTCGAAGATCATCCAGCAGAAGACCGACACCGAGGGCGGCGAGGTCACGCCGGCCGCGATCTGGTCCGTCTTCCAGGACGAGTACCTGCCCAACCCGGACAACGCCTGGGGCCGCATCCAGCTGCGCTCCGGCCAGTCCACCTCGGACACCGACGGCACGGACACGCTGACCGTCGAGGCGGTCGTGGACGGCGCCGACACGGTCCTGACGGGCTCCGGCAACGGCCCGATCTCGGCGTTCTTCGACGCGCTGCAGTCCATCGGCGTGGACGCCCGCCTGCTGGACTACCAGGAGCACACCATGAGCGAGGGTGCCTCCGCGCAGGCCGCCTCGTACATCGAGTGCGCCATCGACGGCCAGGTCCTGTGGGGCATCGGCATCGACGCCAACACGACCCGCGCCTCCCTGAAGGCGGTCATCTCGGCGGTCAACCGCTCCGCCCGCTGACCCGCACCGCGCCCGACGGCCGCCCCGGCCCCTCCTCGACGAGGGGCCGGGGCGGCCGTCGCGTGTGAGCTGCGTCACGGTTTCAGATTCACTTAAGGAAGATCATCACGACATGCCGGAATCGGAGTCTTTTCAGGTGAGTTGACGGCACATCGGGGAATGGCGGAAGGTCGGCCCGTCCACTCGGACACACCCCCCACGCGCCCTCTCCGTGCCTCCCTGACCTGGAGTTCCGCATGCGCACGACCGCTGCCGTGGCCGCCGTTCTCGCGGTGACCGGTGCCGCCCTCGCCTGGGCCCCCGCCGCTTCCGCCACGCCCTCCACGGCGTGCGCGACGAACCCGCTCGGAACGGCCGGTCTGTACGCCGAGTTCGTCGAGAAGGACTCCACCCGCTTCTCGGACTCCGAGGGCGCGGTCGCGGTCGGCGGCGACGCGTTCTTCGGCGACGCGAAGGCCGGCCAGGGCTTCTCCGTCGGCCACAAGCTGACCGGCACCGACCTGGCCGGACTGCCGGGCGGCCACAGCCTCGTCGTCGGCGGCACCCTCCATGCCAACCAGGTCGTGATCGACAAGGGCTCCGGCGTGTACGGATCGCTCGACGACCGCTCGGTGAAGGGCGCGGGCTTCGCCGTCGACGGCCCGCACGCCAAGGGCGCCTCGCCGGTCGACTTCGGCAAGGAGTTCGCGGGGCTGCGCGCGCTGTCCACCGGCTGGGCGGGCGTGAGGCCGAACGGCACGGTCGCCACCTCCGGCGACGGCGTCTTCCTCACCGGCACCGACCCGAAGCTGAACGTCTTCGCCGTGAACGCCGCCGACCTGGAGAAGTTCCGCGCGATCACCCTGGACGTCCCGGTCGGCTCCTCGACCCTGGTGAACGTGCTCGGCACCTCGTACGACATGAGCACCTCCGCCACCTACGGCGTCTACTACAGGAACCTCGACGGCGGCGCCCCCGTCGTCGACGACTACGCGGTGCCGCGCGACGAGTACCGGCAGATCCGCTCCAGGCTGCTCTGGAACTTCCCGCAGGCCGAGAGCGTGAAGAAGAACCACACCTCCTGGCCCGGCGCGATCCTCGCGCCGAACGCCAAGGTCGAGATGGGCGGCAAGAACGTCGGCCCCGGCCACGTCAACGGCTCCGTCGTCGCCGAGGAGCTCGTCACCGTCCCCGGCGCCGAGACCCACCGGATGAACTTCACCGGCTGCCTGCCCGGCGAGCCGACGCCGGGCCCGGTCGTCACCCCCGAGACGCCCAAGCCGACCGACACCCCCGTCCCCACCCCGCCGGCCACCCCCGAGCCGACCCCCGGCGAGGGCGGCGCGACGCCGGGCGCCTCCGAGACGCCCGGGGGCTCCGCGTCCCCGTCCGCGCCCGCCACCCCGGGCGAGAGCACCACCGCGCCCGCCACGACCCCGGCGCCGTCCGCCACCCCGGAGGGTGATCTCGCGACGACCGGATCGGCCATCGGCCCGGGCGTCGTCGGAGCCGCCGCGGCCGCCGTCGTCGTCGGAGGGGGCTTCCTGGCCTTCGCAAAGCGCCGTCGCCGCGCCTCCTGACGGATTCCGCAGGGTGACGTGTCTCGGCCAAGTCCACGGTGAACTCCCGACGGGGTGCTGACGTCGCATCATGGATGTGGCTAACATCACGCCAACGCCGGCAGTGCAGCCGGGCCGTCGAGGAGGTGCGTGTGCGGTCTGCCCGGAATTCACGTGGTGGGAAAGTGGGCGTCTGCGGAATCCGCACTTCCTGGAACACCGTCGGAGACGGCGAGTTCTTCTGCGAGGAGTGCGGGGGCGACCGGAACTACCGGCGGCGCACCGGCCGCCGCAGGTTCGCCGTCCTGGGCGTCCCGGTCCTGCCCCGGGGCTGTACGGGCCCCGTCGTCGAATGCGCGGCCTGTCACACGCACTTCGGCACCGAGGTCCTCGACCACCCCACGACGAGCCGCTTCTCGGCGATGCTGAGGGACGGCGTGCACACCGTCGCCCTGGCCGTGCTCGCGGCCGGCGGCACGGACTCCCGCGCGGTCCTCGACCGGGCCGTCACCGCCGTCCGGTCGGCCGGCTTCACCGAGTGCACGGCCGTCCAGCTCGTCGACCTCGTCGAGGCCCTCGCCGCCGACACCGGACGCTTCATGCCCGAGGTGAACCCCGAGGGCGCGCTCCTCGCGATCGAACTCCACGAGGCCCTGGAGCCGCTCACCCCGCACCTGGCGCGCGCCGGCCGGGAGTCGATCCTGGTCCAGGCCGCGCGGATCGCCCTCGCCGACGGGCCCTACAGACCCGCCGAGATGGAGGTCCTCGGGACCGTCGGGAACGCCCTCGCGTTCGCCCCCGACGACACCGTCCGCCTCCTCGACTCGGCGCGGACGGTGCCGTAGGCCCCGGTCTACGGGACGATGTTCTGGTTGAGCCGGAACACGTTGCCGGGGTCGTAGCGGCGCTTGACCGCGCGGAGCCGGTCGTAGTTCTGGCGGTAGTTGACCCGCACCCGGTCCTGGTCGTCGGTGTCCATGAAGTTCACGTACCCGCCCGCCTGGGTGTGCGGGCGCAGCGCCTCGTCGTAGGCGCGGGTCCAGGCGATGTTCCGCCCGGAGTCCGCCGGGTCGGTCCAGGTGCCGCCGAAGGAGTGCGAGAAGACGGCGTCCCGGTAGGCGAAGGCGGTGTCCTGCGGGCCCACCTCGTGGCAGACCCCGTCGATCGGGAAGATCGCCGTGTCCGACTCCATGGACGGCATCGTCTCGCCGTACGCCATGTGGGCCGCGATCGCGCCCTCGGAGAGCTCGCGGCTGAAGTTCCCCTTCCAGTAGTGGTAGAGCCCGGGCGGGAGCTGCTCGTCGAAGAGGGTGTTGATCACCGGGTACGGCATCCGGTCCATGAACCGGCCCACGACCGGACCGAGCCCGTCCAGGCGGGCGAGGACCTTCTCGTCCTCCGTCGCCGGACCGGTGAAGCAGGTGAAGGCGGCGCAGATCGGACGGCCGTGCCAGCGCTCGGGCAGGAACGGCTCCTGCGGACCGAGCGCGATCACGAAGATCGAGTTGAGCTCCACCGGCGCCGCCGCGTTCATCGCCTGCCAGGCACGGGCCACGTCGCCGTCCAGCGGGTAGCAGGTGATCCCGCCGAGGATCACGTCGACCGGGTGCAGCCGGTAGGCGAGCGAGACGACGACTCCGAAGTTCCCGCCGCCGCCGCGCAGCGCCCAGAACAGGTCCGCGTTCCGCTCCGCGTCGCAGGTCACGAGCGCGCCCTCGGCGGTCACCACGTCCGCCGAAACCAGGTTGTCGCAGCTCAGCCCGTAGCGGCGGGCCAGGTGCCCCATGCCGCCGCCGAGCGTCAGACCGCCGAGGCCGGTCGTGGAGACCACCCCGCCGGTCGTGGCGAGCCCGAAGGCGTGGGTGGCGTGGTTGAAGTCGCCCCACGTGGCGCCGCCCTCGGCCCGGGCCGTACGGGCCTGCGGATCGACCCGCACGCCCCGCATGCGGGACAGGTCGACCACGAGGCCGTCGTCCACGGTGCCGAAGCCGGCGACCGAGTGGGAGCCGCCCCGCACGGCGAGCGGGAGGTGGTGCTCCCGGGCGTGGAGGACCGCCGCGATCACGTCGCCGGCGTCCGCGGCGTGGACGACGACGGCCGGACGGCGGTCGTGCAGGGCGTTGTAGACCCGGCGGGAGACGTCGTACGACGGGTCGCCGGGCGTCACGACGGTGCCGCGCACGGCACCGCGAAGCGTGTCCAGGGAGTGGGTCGTGGTGGTCATGGTTCCGGTGTAGCCCGGTGGACCGCGGGCCCGCATCGCCCGAACCGCCCATGGGAGGGCCGGTCGCCGCATGGGTCGTACGGCCCATGGCGCGGCGGGCGGGGGCGTGGCGGGGTGGACCCGCCGGGGTCGGGCGGGAGCATGGCGGAGGCGGGCGGCCGGGCCGGGCCGTGACCCGGGCGGGCCGCCGGTTCAGAGCAGGTCGTGCGCGTACGCGTAGGCCGTGGCGGCGGCGCGGGAGCCGACACCGAGCTTGGCGAAGATGTTGTTCAGGTGGCGGCCGACGGTGTGCTCGCTGATGACCAGGGCGTGGGCGATGTCCCGGTTGGTGCCGCCGGCGGCGACGAGCCGCAGGACCTCCGCCTCGCGGGCGGTCAGACCGCCCGGCAGCCGCCGCCGCTGCCCGCCGGAGAGCAGCGCCGCGGCGCGCCGGGCGTCCGGCACGGCCCCGAGCCGCTCGAACACGGCCCGCGCGGCCCCCAGCTCCAGCCGCGCGGCCTCCTCGTCGCCCGCCGCCCGGCAGGCCGCCGCGAGCAGCATCCGTACCTGTGCGGCCTCGTACGGCACGCGCAGCTCCAGCCACCCGGCGAGCGCCCGCCGCAGCGGAGGCAGCGCGGCCCCGTGGGAGGCCAGGGCGACGGCGCCGCCCGCCGTGTCGGCCATCGCCCGCAGCAGGGGTACGTCCCCGGCCAGCGCGTCCAGGTCCGCCGCCGCCTCCGAGGCCCCGGGCAGGTCGCGGACGGCGAGGGCCACCTCGGTCCGGGCGGCGAGCAGCCGGGCCCGGCCCAGGAGGTCGTGGCGCGGGTCGCTCTGGCAGGCGAGCGCCAGCTCGACGCCCGCGACCGCCGCGTCGGCCCGGCCCTGCGCCAGGCGCAGCAGCGCGAGCCCCGGCTGCGGGATCCGGCCCAGCTCGTGCGCGTGCGCGTACGACACCGCCGCCGCGTCGAGCCGCCCCTGCCGCCGCTGCACGTCCCCGGCGGCGTAGTACGCGGCCGCCGCGGACTCCAGGCAGTCCACCGGGACCTCACGGCACGCGAGCCGCGCCTCCGCCTCGGCCGGCTCCCACGCCCCCAGCAGGTCGAGGACCTCCACCCGGTGCGCCCGGCAGACGCCCCGGAAGGGGTTCTCGCCGGAGGGGACCGTCATGGGGAGGGAGACCTCGGCGGCGGCCGGGCCGGGAGCGGCGTCCGCCGTCGTGCGCCCCGACCACGGCGGCGCGCACCACTCCATCGCCGCGTTCGTCCACTCCACGGCGCGGCCGAGGTCGGCGGCCTCCATGCACTGGGTGAGGGCGAGGCAGTAGAGCCAGCCGGTGAACATGCCGGTGAGCTCGCCGGCGGAGACGGCGCACATGGCGTCGTCGAGGAGGGCGAGGCCTTCGGCGCGGCGGCCGTCGGCGAGCAGGACGGCGGCTTCGGCCTGGCGGCTCAGGGCGAGGAGGTCCGGGCTGCCGGAGCGGAGGGCGAGACGGGTCATCCGGTGGGTGGCGGCGAGGGCCGCGGCACGGTCGCCGTGCTGCTCGGCCTCCTCGGCGTCCGTCCAGGCGAGGAAGCACTGTTCGGGGCACGGGGGCAGGTCCGCCAGGTGGTGCCTGGCCCGGTGGAGCCAGCCGGAGGCCGCCGCGGGGCGCCCGAGGCCCCGGTACTCGTAGTGCAGCCACCAGGAGGCGAGCCCGGCGCCCCGGTGGTCACCGGCGGCGAGGAAGGCGGCGTGGGCGCGGAGCCGGGCGGTGACGGACTCGTCGACGTGCCCCGACCACCAGGCGGCGTCGGCGAGCACGGACAGGTCGTCGGCGGTCAGCGCGCGCGAGGGGTGCCGGTCGTGGGCGTGCAGCAGCGCGTACGCCTCCGCCCAGGACTCCCGGCCGGCGGCCGCGCGGGCCCGCTCGACCGGGTCCACCGACTCGGCCGCGTCGGGTGTGTGCGCCACCGGTGCGGACATGGGCCTCACCTCTTCCCGGTCCTTTCAGGGTAGGACCGGGAAGAGGCGAGGGCCCGCGGCGGCGGGGCGGCGACCGGCGGGATCGCTCCTGCGGGTCCGAGACCGGTGGGATCGCTCCTACCGGTCCGCGGCTACTGGATCGCGCCGCTCGCGCGCAGCATGTCCTCGCGCTCGACGATCTTCACGCGCGCGCGGCCCTGCGGCTCGCCCAGCGCCTTCTCGGCCGCGTCGAGGGCGTACCAGCCCTCCCACGTCGTGTACGTGATGCCCTTGTCCTCCAGGAAGGACACGACGGCGTCCTGCTCCGGGGTGTCGGGCGTCAGCAGGCGGCCGTGGGCGAAGTCGTCCAGGAGGTTGGCCACGGTCTCGTTGGCGTCGCCCTTGGTGTGGCCGATGAGGCCGACGGGGCCGCGCCGGATCCAGCCGGTGCAGTACGTGGAGGCCATGTGCTCGCCGGTCTCCTCGATCACGCGGCCGCCCTCGTCGGGCACGGTGCCGGTGGCGGTGTCCCAGGGGAGCTTGGGCAGCTCGTCGGAGAGGTAGCCGACGGCGCGGTAGACGGCGGTCACGTCCCAGTCGGTCGTGGTGCCGGTGCCCTTGACGTTGCCGGTGCCGTCGAGCTCGGTGCGCTCGGTGCGCAGGCCCACGACCTTGCCGTCCTCGCCGAGGATCTCGACGGGCGACTCGAAGAAGTGCAGGAAGAGCTTGTGCGGGCGGTCGCCGATGTCGCGGATCGCCCAGTTCTCCAGGGTCTTGGCGACCATGTCGGTCTGCTTGTTCTTGCGCCGCTCGGCGATCGAGCCCTCGTCGTAGTCGATGTCCTCGGGGTTGACGATGACCTCGATGGTGGGGGAGTGGTCCAGCTCGCGCAGCTCCATGGGGCTGAACTTCGCCTGGGCCGGGCCGCGGCGGCCGAAGACGTGGATCTCCACGGCCTTGTTGGCCTTGAGGCCGTCGTAGACGTTCGCCGGGATCTCGGTCGGCAGCAGCTCCTCGCCGGTCTTGGCGAGGATGCGGGCCACGTCGAGGGCCACGTTGCCGACGCCGAGGACGGCGACCTTCTCGGCCTCCAGCGGCCAGGTGCGCGGCACGTCCGGGTGGCCGTCGTACCAGGACGCGAAGTCGGCCGCGCCGTACGAGCCGTCGAGCTCGACGCCGGGGATGCGGAGCTCGCGGTCGGCCATGGCGCCGGTCGAGAAGATCACGGCGTCGTAGAAGGCGCGCAGGTCGTCCAGGTGTATGTCGGTGCCGTAGTCGACGTTGCCGAAGAGACGGACCTGCGGCTTGTCGAGCACCTGGTGGAGGGCGGTGATGATGCCCTTGATGCGCGGGTGGTCGGGGGCGACGCCGTAGCGGATGAGGCCGAAGGGGGCCGGCATCCGCTCGAAGAGGTCGATGGACACACCCGGCTCGGCGGCGGCGTCGGACTTCAGCAGCGCATCGGCGGCGTAGATTCCGGCGGGGCCGGCGCCGACGATCGCGACCCGGAGGGGGCGGGGCATGACTGGGTTCCCTTCGCAAGCGACGTGGCGGCGAAGCCGCCGACACTTAGGTCACCCTAAATAATTTCTTTCGCGGAGTGGTACCCGGGCCCGGTCTATGGACTCATAAGGCGGACTTATGGGTTCCATAAGTGAGTGCATGAAGGAGCGCCCGCGCGCTCAGAAGCCCCGCCGTCGAGGAGTGCCAGGACCCTGACCGTGATCGCAGGGGTGATGCCGACGCTCCGTTGAGCCCTTTCCGCGCATGGCCTGTGACGCCGCCGCCGTTACGCTATGACGACCGACATGCCCAGGGGTGTCGGAGTCGAAGGAGAGCCCCGGCGTGACCGACAGCAGCCCCCGGGCGCGGGAACGGATCGTGGCCGGCGCCGCCGACATGATCCGCCGGCGCGGTCTGAACGCCACCAGCATCCGCGAGACCGCCAAACACGCCGAGGCGCCGCTCGGCTCCACGTACCACTACTTCCCCGGCGGAAAGCAGCAGCTCACCACCGAAGCCGTCCGCTACGCCGGCGACGTCGTCGTCCGCCGCCTCCGCGAGGAACTCGACGCCGGCCCGGTCGCCGGCCTCCGCGCCTTCCTCGGTCTCTGGCGCGGCATCGTCGTCGAATCCGACTTCCGCGCCGGCTGCACCGTCCTCGCCGTCGCCGTCGAAGAACCCCCGGAAGCCGAGATCCCTCCCGCCCTGGCCGCCGCCGCCGAGGTCTTCGGCCAGTGGGAGGAGCTCCTCGCCTCCTCCCTCCGCGCCCACGGCGCCGACCCCACCCAGGCCGCCCAGGTCGCCACCCTCGTCGTCGCCTCCGTCGAAGGCGCCGTCGCCCTCTGCCGCGCCAGACGCTCCCCCGAACCCCTCGACCGCGTCACCCGCCAACTGGAGGCCGTGGTCGCCGGCGCGATCAGCCCTCCAGGCCCGTGAGGGTCCTCAGGACCAGCAGGCCGGCCCCGTACAGCCCGCCGCCCACCAGCCCGCAGCCGGCGACCGTCATCAGCGCCATCACGCAGCGCACGTACAGCCCCTCGGGGCGGACGCGCGCGATCGCGGCCAAGGGTATGGAATGACCCTCGCCGGGGCGGCCGAAGGACACGGCCCCTCCCTCGAAGCGGACGACGGTGGCACCGCTGCCGCGCAGGACGAGGGAGGGAGCGGTCGTCATCTCGCGACGCCGGCGACGAACGCGGACCAGGCGGCGGCGGGGACGATCAGGACGGGGCCGTCGGTGACCTTGCTGTCCCGGACGGGGACGACGCCGGGGACGTCGTCGAGGACCTCGACGCAGTTGCCGCCATCGCCGTCGCTGTAGGAGCTCTTGCGCCAACGGGCGTTGCTCAGGTCGTACGCGCGCATCGTCTGTAGTCCTCCGCCGCCGACTCGATCAGGGGCAGGGACGCCTCCGGCGACAGAGCGGCGGCCCTGAGCAGATCGTAGGTGGCCTGTGCTCGCTTCACCACTGCCGGATCGTCGAGCAGATTGCCCGAATACACCGCCTCTGTATAGGCGGTTGGGGGAGCGTCCGCGAATTCCATGAGCTTCAGCGGTTTGCCCATCTGGGGGTAGGCGCCTGCGGCGAAGGGCAGTACTTGGATCAGGGCCACGCGGCTGCGTGCCTGCGTCGCGAGGTGGTCCAGCTGTTCGGCCATGACGGCGGGCCCGCCCACGGGGATGCGCAAGGCCGTTTCGTGCAGGATCGCCCAGTACATGGGGCGTGTGGCGTCCTTCAGGATGGCGGAGCGGTCCAACCGGCCCTTGACTGTGTCTTCGACGTACTCGTCTGTGGCGAGCGGGTTGCTCGCGTGCACGATCGACCTCGCGTAGGCGGGTGTCTGGAGCAGACCAGGGATCGTCGTCGATTCGAACTCGCAGATCTTCGTAGCCATGTCCTCCAGCTCGGCGGCGGCCTGGAAATAGGACGCGTACGGCGACTTGTCGATGAGCTTGCGCCACGTCCGTTCGAAAATACCGCCGGTTTGTAGGACGTCGTCGATTCGTTCCGCCACATCCAGCTGGGGCTTTCGAATTCCCTGCTCGAACAGGCCGATGTATGCCCCGGATACGAACACCCGTCTGCCCAGCTCGCCCTGTGACAGCCCTGCGACCTCCCGGCGTTCCTTGAGGAGCTCGCCGAAGAACTCCCACGCCTCGTCCTTCTTGGCCTTGGCCATGGATTAACTCCCCAAGCCTACGCCGCAGTTGTACGGCCTGAGCATCTGCCGATTCTACGGATCCGCCCCCACCCTGGTGAGGCGAAGCGGGAAATGGATTCAGAAAGGCATACGTTGGTGAAGGAAGACACCATGAAGACGACCACGGGGGTCATCGGAGCCGCACAAGAGGCAGTGGCGGAATTGCGCGAGGCGCTGGCGAGGGCGGGACTCACGCTCCCCTCGTTGGGGCTCGACGTCGTCACGCTCGCCGCCGACCCGCCGAGGCCGCTCGTGGAATTGGGATGCTGCACGGTGGAAACGGCCAGGCTGCTCGCCGCCGCCGTACTGCCGAGGGAGGAGAGTCGAACGTGACGCTGCCCATCGGGTCGTACGTCGTGGAGATCCGCACAGGGCGGGTCGGGAGGGTGATGGGACATGAGGGCCCGTACGTCCAGATCCGGCCGCTGGGTGGGGGGCGGGAGTGGGATGTGGAGCCCGAGGACGTACGGGAGGCGACGTCGGCGGAGCGGCTGAGCGCGGCGACGGCGCACGTGAACGCGCGGAGCAGGGGCGAGGTGCCCTGAGGGGGTTCGCGGGCCGGCGCGAGGGAGCCGGCGCCGGCCCGCGCGCCGAGAGGTCAGTCGGTTCGGCGGCGGACCGCCTTGACTTCGCGGGTGACGGCCCAGGCGTCGCCGACGGGGCCGAGGTGGCTGAGCTTGTCGGGGTTGAGGACGGCGCGGATGGTCTGGATCCGGCCGTCGAGGACGTCGAGGGCGAGGGCCTGGAGGATCTTGCCGTCGCGGTCGCGGTAGACGGCGCCGGGCTGGCCGTTGACGACGCGGGGCTCGCAGGTGACGTCGATCTTGACGAGCCAGGGGTAGGCGGTGCCGAGGAGGCGAGCCACGTTCTTCGCACCGGCGATGATCTTGGCCAGCTGAGGGGCCTTGCCGCCGCCGTCGCCGACGAACCGGACGTCGGCGGAGAGGAGGCTCTGGAGTCCGTCGATGTCGCCGCTCTGGAGGGCCTCGAAGAACCGGGTGGCGAGTTCCCGCTGTTCCTGGCGGTCGGCGGAGAAGCGGGGGCGGCCCTCGTGCATGTGGCGCCGGGCGCGTACGAGCAGCTGGCGGCAGGCGGCCTCCGAGCGGTCGACGGCCTCGGCGATGTCCTGGAAGTCGAAGGCGAAGACCTCGCGGAGGAGGAAGACGGCCCGCTCCAGGGGGCTGAGGCGTTCGAGGAGCAGGAGCGCGGCCATGGAGACGGAGTCGGCCAGTTCGGCCGAGCGGGCCGGGTCCTGGTAGGGGTCGTCGAGGAGGGGTTCGGGGAACCAGGGGCCGACGTACTCCTCGCGGCGGACGCGCGCGGAGCGCAGGACGTCGATCGAGAGGCGGGTGACGGTGGTGGAGAGGAAGGCCTTGGTGGAGGTGGGGACCGTCGGTGAGGCGTCGAAGCGCAGCCACGTCTCCTGTACGGCGTCCTCGGCCTCGCCGACGCTGCCGAGAACGCGGTAGGCGATCGAGAAGAGCAGCGGGCGCAGCTCCTCGAACTCCTCGACCTTGTTCATGGGACTTCCTCTCCCCGTGGTGCGTCCGCGCGGCACGGACGCACCTCATGATCATCCGTACGCGGTCTCCCGTCAGTGGAACTGGCCGGGGACGTAGTCGCCGGCCGGCTGCCGGGTGATGGCGTTCAGGCGGTTCGCCAGGTTCATGAAGCCGATGTGGAGGACGAGGGCGGCGAGCTGCTCCTCGTCGTAGTGGAGGGCGGCGCGCTCCCAGACCTCGTCGCCGACGCCACCGGCGGCGTCGGCGACACGGGTGCCCTCCTCGGCGAGCTCCAGCGCGGCGCGCTCGGCCTCGGTGTAGACGGTGGCCTCGCGCCAGGCCGCCACCAGGTTGATCCGTACCGGGGTCTCGCCGGCGTGGGCCGCGTCCTTGGTGTGCATGTCGATGCAGACGGCGCAGCCGTTGATCTGGCTCACGCGCAGGGCGACCAGCTCCTGGGTCGCGGCCGGAACCGTCGAGTCCTTGACCGCCTTGCCGGCCGCCACGAGGTGCTTGAAGGCCTTGCCGACGGTCGGGTTGGTGAAGAGGTTCAGTCGCGCGTCCATGGGGTGCTCCTTCGTGTGGGCCGGTCGCTGCTACAACCCCTGAGACGAGATGGCCCGGCCCCCTGTGACACGGCCGGATGTGACCCGCGTCTCCCTGTCGGGCGATGTCCCGCCCCGGGCCCGACTGTCAGCGCCGTACGCGAGAATGGGCGCATGAGTCTGTTCCGCGACGACGGCATCGTGCTGCGCACCCAGAAGCTGGGTGAAGCGGACCGCATCATCACCCTCCTCACGCGCGGTCACGGCCGCGTACGCGCGGTCGCGCGCGGCGTGCGCCGGACGAAGTCGAAGTTCGGGGCGCGACTCGAACCCTTCTCGCACGTGGACGTGCAGTTCTTCGCCCGGGGGAGTGAGCTGGTCGGACGCGGGCTGCCGCTCTGCACGCAGAGCGAGACCATCGCCGCGTACGGCAGCGGCATCGTCACCGACTACGCGCGGTACACGGCGGGCACCGCCATGCTGGAGACGGCGGAGCGGTTCACCGACCACGAGGGCGAGCCCGCCGTGCAGCAGTACCTGCTGCTGGTGGGCGGCCTGCGGACGCTCGCCAGGGGCGAGCACGCGCCCCACCTCATCCTCGACGCCTTCCTCCTGCGCTCCCTCGCCGTGAACGGCTACGCGCCCAGCTTCGAGGACTGTGCGAAATGCGGCATTCACGGGCCCAACCGGTTCTTTTCGGTCGCGGCGGGCGGAGTCATCTGCGGCGACTGCCGGGTCCCCGGAAGCGTCGTACCCTCCTCGGAGGCCATCGGCCTGCTCAGCGCGCTGCTCACCGGCGACTGGGCGACGGCGGACGCGTGCGAGCCGCGTCACGTCAGGGAGGGCAGCGGACTCGTGTCCGCCTACCTGCACTGGCATCTGGAGCGCGGCCTGCGCTCCCTGCGTTACGTAGAGAAGACCTAGGAGACACGACCCATGGCCATCGCACGACTCCTCGGGCGCCAGCGTCGGGAGTACAGGACCCCCGAGCCGCACCCGTCCGGTGCGCGCCCGCCGAAGCTGCAGTCCGAGCTCGTCCCGGAGCACGTCGCGATCGTCATGGACGGCAACGGCCGCTGGGCCAAGGAGCGCGGGCTGCCCCGCACCGAGGGTCACAAGGTCGGCGCCGAGCAGGTGCTCGACGTCCTCCAGGGCGCGATCGAGATGGGCGTCGGGGCGATCTCGCTGTACGCCTTCTCCACCGAGAACTGGAAGCGCTCGCCCGAGGAGGTGCGCTTCCTGATGAACTTCAACCGCGACTTCATCCGCAAGACGCGCGACACCCTCGACGAGCTCGGCATCCGGGTGCGCTGGGTGGGCCGGATGCCCAAGCTGTGGAAGTCGGTGGCCAAGGAGCTCCAGGTCGCGCAGGAGCAGACCAAGGACAACACGAAGCTCACGCTGTACTTCTGCATGAACTACGGCGGCCGCGCGGAGCTCACGGACGCGGCGCAGGCGATGGCCGAGGACGTCAAGGCGGGCCGGCTCGAACCCTCGAAGATCACCGAGAAGACCATCCAGAAGTACCTCTACTACCCGGACATGCCGGACGTCGACCTCTTCCTGCGGCCCAGCGGCGAGCAGCGCACCTCCAACTACCTGATCTGGCAGAGCGCGTACGCCGAGATGGTCTTCCAGGACGTGCTGTGGCCCGACTTCGACCGCCGCGACCTGTGGCGCGCCTGCGTCGAGTACGCCCAGCGCGACCGCCGCTTCGGCGGCGTCGACCCGGCGGACCTGGCCGTCCTCGACAAGGCGTAGGGCCTCGGCCCAGGGGAGGGGGGACGATGGAGCTGGTCTACACGCCGACGCGCGCCGACGTGACCGACGCCGTACGCGTGCAGATGCGGCACGGCTCGTTCCGGTGGCTGCGCCGGGCCCTGTGGTTCGTCGTGGCGCTCGCGGCCCTGGTCGCGGCCCTGGAACTGTTCGGGCCCGGTGACCCGGAGGCGGGCCCGGTCGTGCGCATGGCGGGGCTCGTCCTGGTGTTGCTGCTCATCGGGCCGCCGGTCCGGTGGCTCACCGCCCGGCAGATGTACGCCCTGATCGGGCGGCAGGGGGAGCACAGGGCCCGCGTGGACGAGGACGGCGTGCGCTGGACCACCCGCGACAGCGAGGTCGTCCACCGCTGGCAGCTGGTGCCCCGGTACGCCGAGACGCCCACGCAGTTCGTGCTGCTCACCGCCGACAAGGGCGGTGTCGGAGTGGCCGCCCTGCCCAAGCGCGGAGTCGCCGACCCGGTCGACGTCGACCGGCTGCGCGAGCTCCTGGACCGGAACCTCACCCGCATGTGACGCGACATACGAGGGGCCCGCACCGGATCGGTCCGGTGCGGGCCCCTCGTATGTCAGGTCACTCGCTCGCGCAGTCCGCGCAGGTGCCGAAGATCTCCACCGTGTGCGCCACGTTCACGAAGCCGTGTTCCGAGGCGATGGTCTCGGCCCACTGCTCCACCATGGGGCCCTCCACCTCCACGGCCTTGCCGCAGACGCGGCAGACCAGGTGGTGGTGATGGTCGCCGGTCGAGCAGCGGCGGTAGACCGTCTCGCCGTCGCTGGTGCGCAGCGCGTCCACCTCGCCCGCGTCCGCGAGGGACTGGAGCGTGCGGTAGACGGTGGTGAGGCCGACGGAGTCGCCGCGGTGCTTGAGCATGTCGTGCAGCTCCTGGGCGCTGCGGAACTCGTCCACCTCGTTCAGCGCCGCCGACACGGCGGCCCGCTGCTTGGTCGAGCGGCCGCGTACGGGGGGTCCTGCCGTCGCCACGGGGCCTCCTTGGATGCTTGTCTGCCCCCGCCATTCTGCCAGCCCCCCGCGCCCCCGGGTTCAGCCGTGGATCAGACCTTCACGTCGTCGGTCGGTCGCCGGGTGTCCGGGACGCACCGGGCGTCGCAGTCGGCGGTGGCCCGCTCGGCCGCTTTCGCCCGCCGCTTGGCGAGCGGCGCGGCCAGCAGGGTCAGGACGACGAAGATCCCGATCGCGTACAGGACGATCGTCGCGCCGGGCGGCACGTCCTGGTAGTACGAGGTCACCGTGCCCGCCAGGGTCACCGTGATGCCGGTGGCCACCGCGAGGACGAAGGTCATGCGGAAGGACTTCGACAGCTGCTGGGCGGCCGCGACCGGCACCACCATGAGCGCGCTGACCAGGAGCAGGCCGACGACCCGCATGGCGACCGTGACGGTGACCGCGGCCGTGACCGCGATCAGCAGGTTCAGGGCGCGCACCGGCAGGCCGGTGACCCGGGCGAACTCCTCGTCCTGGCTCACCGCGAAGAGCTGGCGGCGCAGGCCGACCGTGACGAGGACCACGAATCCGGCGAGGACGCTGATCGCGGTGACGTCCGAGGTGGAGACGGTGGACAGCGAGCCGAACAGGTACGAGCTGAGGTTGGCGTTGGAGCCGGTCTGCGACAGGTTGATCAGCAGGACGCCGCCGGCCATGCCGCCGTAGAAGAGCAGCGCCAGCGCGAGGTCGCCGCGGGTCTTCCCGTACGCCCTGATCAGCTCCATGGCGACCGAGCCGGCGACGGCGACGGCGGTCGCCATCCAGACCGGGCTGGAGTTCAGGAGGAAGCCGAGGCCGACGCCGGTCATGGCGACGTGGCCGATGCCGTCGCCCATCAGCGCCTGGCGGCGCTGGACGAGGTAGATGCCGACGGCGGGGGCGGTGATGCCGACGAGGACGGCCGCGAGGAGCGCCCGCTGCATGAAGGCAGGTTCGAGGAAGTCCATGATCAGGTCAGCAGTCCCGTGCGGAGCGGCTCGCCGGCCGCGTGCGGATGTACGTGGTCGTGGCCCGGCAGCGCGTGCTGGCCGAGGGCCTCGGGCGGCGGGCCGTCGTGGACGACGCAGCCGTCGCGCAGGACGACCGCCCGGTCGATCAGCGGCTCCAGGGGACCCAGCTCGTGCAGGACGAGGAGGACGGAGGTGCCGCCGGCGACCTGCTCGTGCAGCGTCGCGGCCAGGACCTCCTGGCTCCCGAGGTCCACGCCGGCCATCGGCTCGTCCATGATCAGCAGTTCGGGCTCGGAGGCGAGCGCGCGGGCGATCAGGACGCGCTGGTGCTGGCCGCCGGAGAGCGCGGTGACGGCGTCGTGGGCGCGGTCGGCGAGGCCGACCAGCTCCATGGCGCGGTGGACGGCGGCCTTGTCGGCCTTGGTCGGCAGGCCGAACCGGCGGCGCGAGAGGCGGCCGGAGGCGACGACCTCGCGGACGGTGGCGGGCACGCCGGCGGAGGCCGTGGTGCGCTGCGGCACGTAGCCGATGCGGGCCCAGTCGCGGAACCGCCTGCGCTCCGTGCCGAACAGCTCGATGCTGCCGCCGGTCAGCGGGACCTGGCCGATGACGGCGCGGACGGCGGTGGACTTGCCGGAGCCGTTGGCGCCGAGCAGGGCGACGACCTCACCGCGGCGGACGGTGAGGTCGACGCCCCGGAGGACCGGGCGGGCGCCGAGGGCCGCCGTGGCTCCGCGGACGGAAATGACGGTCTCGTCGCTCACGAGTGCCTCCTGCTGTGCCGTGGTCACTTGGCGCCGAGTGCCTTCTTCAGCGCGGCGAGGTTGGACTGCATGACCTCGATGTAGTCATCGCCCTGGGACTTGTCCGTGATTCCCTCCAGCGGGTCGAGCACGTCGGTCTTCAGACCGGTGTCGCCGGCGAGGGTCTTCGCGGTCTTGTCGCTCGCGAGGGTCTCGAAGAAGACGGTGGAGACCTCGTCCTTCTTCGCGATGTCCTGGAGTTCCTTGATGCGGGCGGGGCTCGGCTCGGACTCGGGGTCGATGCCGGTGATGCCCTCCTGCTCCAGGCCGTAGCGCTCGGCGAGGTAGCCGAAGGCGGAGTGGGTGGTGATGAAGGTCCTCGTGGCGGTGTTCCTCAGACCCGTCTCGAACTCGGTGTCCAGGGCGCCGAGCTTCTTCACCAGGGCGTCGGTGTTCTTCCGGTAGTCGGCGGCGTGGTCCGGGTCCGCCTTCTCCAGGGCGCCGCCGACGCCCTTGGCGACCTCGGCGTACTTCACGGGGTCGAGCCAGATGTGGGGGTCGGCGCCGGCCTCGGACTCGTGGTCGTGCCCGGCCTCCTCGCCCTCGTGGTCGTGGCCGACCTCGGTGCCGTGCTCCTCGAGCTTCGTGAGCGTGGCGGCGTCGACCGTGTTCTTCACGCCGGCCTGGGCGATCGCCTCGTCGACGGCGGGCTGGATGCCCTTGAGGTAGAGGATGACGTCGGCCTCGCCGAGCTCGCCGATCTGCTTCGGCTTGAGCTCCAGGTCGTGCGGCTCGACGCCCGGCTTCGTCAGGGTGTTCACGGCGACGTGCCCGCCGCCTATCTGCTCCGCCAGGTACTGCATGGGGTAGAACGACGCCACCACGTCCAGCTTCCCGCCGCTTCCCTTGTCCGCGGCGTCGGACGTTCCGGCGCAGGCGGAGAGGGAGACGACGCCGAGCGCGACGGCTCCGGCGAGGGCGGTGCTGGGTATCAGACGGCGTACGTTCATGACACTCATTTTCAACAAAAGTGGAAACGGTTGTCAATTGCCCTACGTGTGGCCCCGCCCACGCGGGCCCTCGACCGCCCCCGGCGCCGAACCGATTTGATACGGGGGGTGCGGGCGCCGGTAACCTGAGGCATTCGCACTTCGTCGTCGTAATGAAGAGAGCACCGTGGCCGCCGACAAGATCGACACCATCGTCAGCCTGAGCAAGCGCCGTGGCTTCGTCTACCCGTGCAGCGAGATCTACGGCGGTCAGCGTGCCGCCTGGGACTACGGGCCGCTGGGTGTCGAGCTGAAGGAGAACATCAAGCGCCAGTGGTGGCGTTACATGGTCACCGCGCGCGAGGACGTCGTCGGCATCGACTCGTCGGTCATCCTGGCCACCGAGGTCTGGGAGGCCTCCGGTCACGTCGCCACCTTCACCGACCCGCTGACCGAGTGCACCTCCTGCCACAAGCGCTTCCGCGCCGACCACCTGGAGGAGGCGTACGAGGAGAAGCACGGCCGTCTCCCCGAGAGCCTCACCGACCTCAACTGCCCCAACTGCGGCAACAAGGGCACCTTCACCGAGCCCAAGCAGTTCTCCGGCCTGCTCTCCACGCACCTCGGCCCGACCCAGGACACCGGCTCCGTCGCGTACCTGCGTCCCGAGACCGCCCAGGGCATCTTCACCAACTTCGCCCAGGTGCAGACCACCTCGCGCAAGAAGCCCCCGTTCGGCATCGCGCAGATGGGCAAGTCCTTCCGGAACGAGATCACTCCGGGCAACTTCATCTTCCGCACGCGCGAGTTCGAGCAGATGGAGATGGAGTTCTTCGTCAAGCCGGGCGAGGACGAGCAGTGGCAGGAGTACTGGATGGAGCAGCGCTGGAACTGGTACACCGGCCTGGGTCTCCGTGAGGAGAACATGCGCTGGTTCGAGCACCCGCAGGAGAAGCTCTCCCACTACTCGAAGCGCACCGCCGACATCGAGTACCGCTTCTCCTTCGGCGGCAGCGAGTGGGGCGAGCTCGAGGGCGTCGCCAACCGCACCGACTACGACCTGACGGCCCACTCCAAGGCCTCCGGCGCCAACCTGACGTTCATGGAGCAGAGCGGCGAGCGCTACACGCCGTACGTCATCGAGCCCGCGGCCGGTGTCGGCCGCACGATGCTCGCCTTCCTGCTCGACGCGTACATCGAGGACGAGGCCCCGAACGCCAAGGGCGTCATGGAGAAGCGCACGGTGCTGCGCCTCGACCACCGCCTGGCCCCGGTCAAGGTCGCCGTCCTGCCGCTCTCGCGCAACGAGCAGCTCTCCCCGAAGGCCAAGGGCCTCGCGGCGGACCTGCGCCAGAACTGGAACATCGAGTTCGACGACGCCGGCGCCATCGGCCGCCGCTACCGCCGCCAGGACGAGATCGGCACCCCGTTCTGCGTCACCGTCGACTTCGACACCCTCGACGACAACGCGGTGACCGTGCGCGAGCGCGACACCATGAAGCAGGAGCGCGTCTCCCTCGACCAGATCCAGGGCTACCTGGGCAGCCGCCTGCTCGGCTGCTGACTCTGATCGGCCGTACGCCCGCGTACGGGAAAGCCCCCGGTTCCGAAGTCCGGAACCGGGGGCTTTCCCGTGCCGTCAGACGGCGGCCGCGTCGGCCGCCGCCGCGTCGGCCTCGGCCTGGCGGCGGGCGCCCTCGGCCGCACGGCGCTTGCCGAACCAGGCCGTCCAGACGCCCAGGACGGCGAGGACGCCGTAGATCATGACCGGGCTGAGGGCGACCATGGTCTTCGTCGGCAGGGCGTACGCGAGGGCGACGCGGACGAGAGCCTCGGCGACGTACGCCACGCCCCACACCAGCGTCATCGTGCGCATGGTGGAGCGGAAGCCCTCGTACTGCCACATGCCGTTCCACCAGGCCGTGCTCGCCGGGGTGCCGTCGGTCGCGAACTTGCGGCCGAAGTAGAACATCAGCGGACGCGGGGCGAGCAGGGTCGCCAGGCACAGCAGGCCGAACAGGCCCGTCACGCACGAGTCCTTGACCAGCAGCGCACGGGCGGTGTGCGCGCCGACGAGCGAGACCACGGCCGTGATCACCAGGAAGACCAGGGTGACGAGGGCGAACTCGTCCACCTTGCGGCGCCAGGCGACCATGATCGCGGTGTCGAGCACCGGCCACGCGCTGCTCAGGAGCAGCGCGGAGAACTCGGACCAGCCGTGGTCCTCGGTCAGGGTGTTGTACGTGAGGATCGGCGCGACGACGTTGAGGCCGATCGTGAGGATCCAGCCGATCGCGGAGGCCCCGCCTGAACGGGCCGGTGGCTTGGCGGGTGCGGACATGGTTCCCCCTGGGTGCTTCTGCGGTCGCGGTGCGGGGGAACGCTAGTCACGCCCCGGACAGGGAAGGGGAAACTCCAAGCCAAATGATCTTCAAAAGCCCGCGGCAGCGGAGACCGGGCCCATCGCCGCCCTGGCCGCCCCCGCCGGGCGGGGCCGTCCGGCGGGGTTCGGTCCGGCGGGCCGGACCCTCGCGGCGGGGCCGTCGGCCGGGACTCTCGGCCGGGGCCGTCAGGCGCGCAGGGCCCGCTGGACCAGGGAGACGACGGCGGTGAACGCGTCCTCGGCGTCCGGGGCCGACCAGTCGGCGGCGTGCGCCGGGTTGTGGAAGCGGTCCGTGGCGTCGAAGACCGCGCGGGCGGTCGTCGTGAAGTCCCGCTCCGGAGCCGTGAACAGGCCCTCGCGGTGACCGTCCTCCAGGATGCGGGCGATCTGCTCCACGAGGTGCTCCTCGTGACGGTCGACCACCGCGCTGTTCTCGCCGATCAGCACCTGGAAGGTGGCCATCAGCTCCGGGTCGCCGCCGGCCTTCCTGCGCTTGAGGGCGAAGAGGGCCGTCAGCCAGCCGGTCAGCCGCTCGTCCGCGGGCACCCCGGCCTCGACGTGCGGCCGCAGCGCCACGATCGTCCGCTCCAGCCACCGCTCGGTCACCGCCTCGCGCAGCGCCGCCTTCGTGCGGAAGTGGCGGTAGACGCTGCCGTGGCTGACGCCGAGGACCCTGGCCACGTCCACGACGGTCGCCTTCGCGGGGCCGTAGCGCCGCAGCACCTCCTCGGTGGCTTCGAGGATGCGCTCGGCGGTCAGGGTCTCGGTGGCGGCCATGGAAGGACAGTACCCGTCACCCGCGGAAGCCCGGCCGGTGCCGGTCAGTGCTCGCTGTCCAGGTGGGCCATCTGCGCCGCCGGGTAGCGCTCGCCGGCCGCCGCGCCCGCCGGGACGGCCTCCTCGATCGCGGCCAGGTCGGCGGCGTCGAGCGTGACGTCCAGGGCGCCGAGCGCCTCGGTGAGCCGGTCCCGGCGCCGGGCGCCGACGAGCGGCACGATGTCCTCGCCCTGGGCCAGCACCCAGGCGATCGCCGTCTGCGCGACGGACACGCCCTTCGCCTCGGCGACCGAGCGCAGCCGGTCCACCAGGTCCAGGTTCCGGCCGAGGTTCTCGCCCTGGAAGCGAGGGGACATGCCGCGGAAGTCGCCGGCGCCGAGCGTGCGGTCCCGGGTGAAGTGCCCGCTGATCAGGCCGCGGGAGAGCACGCCGTACGCCGTGACGCCGATGCCCAGCTCGCGGGCGGTGGGCAGGATCTTCTCCTCGATGCCGCGGGAGACCAGGCTGTACTCGATCTGGAGGTCCGCGATCGGGGCGACGGCCGCCGCCCGGCGCAGGGTGTCCGCGCCGACCTCGGAGAGCCCGATGTGCCGTACGTGACCGGCCTCGACGAGTTCGGCGATGGCGCCGACGGTCTCCTCGATCGGCACGTCCGGGTCGACCCGGGCGATCCGGTAGATGTCGATGTGGTCGGTGCCCAGGCGCTGGAGCGAGTACGCCGCGAAGTTCTTCACGGCGGCCGGGCGGCCGTCGTAGCCGGTGAAGCCGCCCTCGACGGTGCGGAGCGCGCCGAACTTCACGCTGGTCAGCGCCTGCTCGCGGGCGGCTGCGGGCGCGCCGCGCAGGGCCTCCGCGATCAGCAGCTCGTTGTGGCCCATCCCGTAGAAGTCGCCGGTGTCGAGCAGCGTCACGCCGGCGTCCAGGGCGGCGTGGAGGGTCGCGATCGACTCGGCGCGGTCGCTCTCGCCGTACAGCGCGGACATGCCCATGCAGCCGAGGCCCAGGGCGGAGACGGTCGGGCCGGTGGTGCCGAGCGAGCGGGTGGCGGTGGGGTGCTGTGTCGTCGTCATGTATCGAAGCATGGCATGACCGATGACAGATTTCAATATCTGTCATTCGTGTAGCGAAGGGGCGGGAGCACGGGCGCCGGGGGAGGGGCCCCGGACGGCACCGGGGCGGCGCAGGAGCCGGCCACACCACCGCACGACGGAGGGCCCGGGTGACCCCCCGGGACCCGGGCCCTCCCGTGTGACTGCCGCCCGCTCAGCCCACCGACCTCGGCAGGCGCAGGGCGAGGAGGGCCGTGAGGAGGGCCATCGCCAGCTGGATGAGGAGGGTCACCGTCAGGGCCGTGCCCGTCGGGCCGGAGGCGGAGAGCGACAGGAAGAGGGAGCCGAGGGTGGCGACCCCCAGCGTGATCGCCACCTGCTGGGTGGTCACCATGACGCCGCTGCCCACCCCCGCGCGCTCCGCCGGGACGTCGGAGAGGACCACCCGGAAGAGCACCGGGAGCTGGAGCCCCTGCCCGACACCCGCCACCGCCATCCCGGGGACCAGGCCCGCCACCGACAGGTCGGGCCAGGAGCGGCCGGCGGTCACCACGATCAGGCCGAGACCGGCGGCCTGGAGCAGCGCGCCCACCGGAACCACCCGCGTCCCCCAGCGGCGGATCAGCCGGGGACCCGCCAGGGACGCCGCGAAGAAGGCCAGTGCCATGGGGACCACGGCGAGGCCCGAGGCCACCGCGCCGAGCCCCAGACCCTGCTGGAGCGATACCGCGATCACGAACATGAAACCGCCGAAGCCCGCCGACAGCGGCAGGACGAGCACCAGACCGCGCCGCAGCGACGTCAGGCCCAGCAGGCTCGGCGGCACCAGCGGCGTGCGGCCCGCGCGGTCGAGCCGCCGCTCCACCCGCCAGAAGGCCGTGGCCACGAACGGGAACGCCGCGAGCGAGACCCACGTCCACAGCGGCCGGCCCGCCGCCCCGCCCTCCGTCAGCGGGGCGAGCAGGCTGAGCAGGGCGGCGGCGAGCAGCAGCGTGCCGGCCACGTCCACCGGCGCCGGGCGCTCCGAGCGCGTCTCGGGGACGGCCCGCAGGGCCAGGAACAGGCCGGCCGCGGCGATGGGCACGTTCACCAGGAACACCGCGCGCCAGCCCGTGCCCACGAGGTCCGCCGCGACGAGCACCCCGCCGAGGACCTGGCCGCCCGCCATGGAGAGACCGGCGGTCGCCCCGTACAGGCTCACCGCCCTGGCCCGCCGCGGCCCCTCCGTCGCCGCGTGGATGGTCGCGAGCACCTGGGGCAGCATCAGCGCCGCCGCGGCACCCTGGGCCACCCGCGCCCCGACCAGGGTCGCCGCGTCCGGGGCCAGTCCGCAGGCGAGCGACGTGAGGCCGAAGGCGGCCATGCCGGCGAGGAAGAGCCGGCGGCGGCCGAAGAGGTCGCCGAGCCGCCCGCCGAGGACCAGCAGCACGGCGTACGGCAGGCCGTACCCGGCGACGACCAGCTCCAGCATCACCGGGCCGGCGGCGAGGTCGTGGTCGATGGAGGGCAGGGCGACGTTGACGATGAAGAAGTCGATCAGCGGCAGCGCGGCGCCGAGGAGGACCGTGAAGAGCCCCAGGGTGCCGAGCGCCGTCGGGCCCGCCGCGGCCCCGCCGGGCGGGCCGGGGGCCGCGGCGGGCCCGGGGCCGGGGGTCGACGGGGCGGGCCCGGGGCCGGGGGCGGGCGGGTGGGCGGAGGTGCCGCCGCCCGGAGCGGGAGTACGGCCGGAAGCCGGAATCGAAGTCACGCATCCGACGATCCGCGTCCGTTCAGCCTGGTACCAGAGTGTCTTCGTCCTGGTACAACGAGTACCTGGCAACGGGCTCACGGCCCCGGCACCCTGGGAGCGTGACGACAGCGATGACGGCGGCACCCGAGACCCGGCGGCACGAGCTCGCCGCCTTCCTGCGCAGCCGGCGCGAGCGCATCACCCCCGAGCAGGTCGGCCTGCCCAGGGGACGGCGCCGCCGCACCCCCGGACTGCGCCGGGAGGAGGTCGCGCACCTCTCCGCCGTCGGCGTCACCTGGTACACCTGGCTCGAACAGGCCCGGGACATCCAGGTGTCCCCGCAGGTCCTCGACGCCCTCGCGGACGCGCTGCTGCTCGACCCGACCGAGCGGAGCCACCTCTTCGCCCTCGCCGGACGGGCCGACCCGCACCCCGGGGCGCCCTCGTCGGCGGTCACCCCCGCGCTGCGGACGCTCCTGGAGCAGCTGGAGCCCGTACCCGCCGCCGTCCAGAACAGCCGGTTCGACTTCCTCGCCCACAACCGGACCTTCGGGCACCTCTTCTGCGACCTGGACGCGCTGCCCCGCGAGGACCGCAACTCGCTCTGGCTGGCCTTCACCCACGCGGACTTCCGGGCCGCCGTCACCGACCTGCCGGACCTCCTCCCGATCCTCGCCGGGAAGTTCCGCGTCTCGATGGCCGAGCACCTCGCCGAGCCCGCCTGGAAGGCGCTCGTCGAGCGCCTCGAAGCGGCCTCGCCGGAATTCCGGGAGATCTGGGCGCGCCACGACGTGGTCGCGCCGGGCGGGCGCACCAAGGTCATCCACAACGCCCATGTCGGCCTGCTCAGGTTCGAGCACACCAACCTCTGGCTCGGCCCGAACTCCGGCCCGCACCTCGTCACGTACGTCCCCGTGGACGACGGGACCCGGGCCGGGATCGCCCGGCTCCTGGACGTGGTGGTCCGCGGGCGGGCGGCCGCGGCGGCCGCGGGCCCGGTGCCGGCCGCGGCGGGGCCCGGTGACCGGCCCCACCCGGCCCGGGTCGGGGCGACCCCGCGGCTGTGAGCTCGGCCATGCGCGGGCGGTACGGCTGACCGGGGATCCCGGCGGTGCGCGACAATGGGGCGCATGACCGCGTTCACCCCTCTCGCCATCGGGCCGCACATCGTGCAGCCGCCGGTGGTGCTCGCCCCGATGGCCGGCATCACCAACGCCCCCTTCCGCACCCTCTGCCGCGAGTACAGCGGCGGCAAGGGGCTGTTCGTGAGCGAGATGATCACGACGCGCGCCCTGGTCGAGCGCAACGAGAAGACGATGCAGCTCATCCGCTTCGACGAGACCGAGAAGCCGCGCTCGATCCAGCTGTACGGCGTGGACCCGGTGACGGTCGGCAAGGCCGTGCGGATGATCGTCGACGAGGACCTCGCGGACCACATCGACCTGAACTTCGGCTGCCCGGTCCCCAAGGTGACGCGGAAGGGCGGCGGCTCGGCCCTCCCGTACAAGCGGCCGCTGCTGCGGGCGATCCTCCACGAGGCCGTGACCAACGCGGGCGACCTGCCGGTCACCATGAAGATGCGCAAGGGCATCGACGACGACCACATCACGTACCTCGACGCGGGCCGGATCGCGGTCGAGGAGGGCGTCACGGCGATCGCCCTGCACGGGCGGACGGCGGCGCAGCACTACGGCGGCACCGCGGACTGGGACGCGATCGCGCGGCTCAAGGAGCACGTGCCGGAGATCCCGGTGCTCGGCAACGGCGACATCTGGTCGGCGGACGACGCCCTGCGGATGATGCGGGAGACGGGCTGCGACGGCGTGGTCGTCGGGCGCGGCTGCCTGGGCAGGCCGTGGCTGTTCGGCGACCTGGTGGCGGGCTTCGAGGGCACCGGGGCCTATGCGCAGCCGGGGCTGCGGGAGGTCGCGGACGCGATGGTGCGGCACGCGCGGCTGCTCGGCGAGTGGCTGGGTGACGAGGCACGCGGTGTCGTCGACTTCCGGAAGCACGTGGCCTGGTACCTGAAGGGCTTCGCGGTCGGTTCCGAGATGCGCAAGAAGCTCGCGATCACGTCGTCCCTGGAGGAACTGCGCGCTCAGTTGAGCGAGCTCGACCTGGACCAGCCGTGGCCGGTGGGTGCGGACGGTCCTCGGGGCCGTACGTCCGGAAACAACCGAGTCGTCCTGCCGGACGGCTGGTTGAAGGACCCGTACGACTGCGCGGGAGTGAGCGAGGACGCCGAGCTGGACACGTCCGGCGGCTGAGATCCGGACTTTCCGGGGGAGTGATCCTCGCCACCTCTGAGGGGGGTGGCGCTCACATGAGCAGGTTACGTACTCCTGCACCGCCTGAAGGGGTGGCACTGGGTGCCACCCATTTTGCGTTCAAGAGTTGAACGCAAGTGGTCGATTGGGCGCTCATGCGAGCGGCATACCGCAGCTTTGGACCTTAGGACCCTTCGGGGCGTGAAAGCGGAATGTTTGGCTCGGTAACTTTCGAAGTGCTGGCGGACGGGTGGTTAAGACCGAGTGTCCGGTAGGCGTACCTCCCCAGAAGCCTTCGATCTGGGTATGTTCCTCGCCGTCAGGGCAGCCAACCGAGTCGTCGAGGAGTCGAGACCCGTGTCGGGAAACATTGATCAGAAGTTCGTGTACGACTTCACCGAGGGCAACAGGGACCTGAAGGACCTGCTCGGTGGCAAGGGCGCCAACCTCGCCGAGATGACCAACCTCGGTCTGCCGGTGCCTCCGGGCTTCACGATCACCACCGAGGCGTGCAAGGTCTACCTCGAGAGCGGCTCGGAGCCGGTCGAGCTCCGCGACGAGGTGACCGCCCACCTCGAGGCCCTCGAGCACCGGATGGGCAAGAAGCTCGGCCAGGCCGACGACCCGCTGCTGGTCTCCGTCCGCTCGGGCGCGAAGTTCTCCATGCCGGGCATGATGGACACCGTCCTCAACATCGGCCTCTCCGACGAGTCCGTCGTCGGCCTCGCCCGCCAGGCCGACAACGACCGCTTCGCGTGGGACTCGTACCGCCGCCTGATCCAGATGTTCGGCAAGACCGTCCTCGGTGTCGACGGCGAGCTCTTCGAGGAGGCCCTCGACGAGGCCAAGACCGCGAAGAAGGTCGCCAGCGACACGGACCTGGACGCCGCCGACCTCAAGAAGGTCGTCAAGCACTTCAAGAAGATCGTGAAGGCCCAGACCGGCCGCGACTTCCCGCAGGACCCGCGCGAGCAGATGGACCTCGCCATCGAGGCCGTCTTCAACTCCTGGAACACGGACCGCGCCAAGCTGTACCGCCGCCAGGAGCGCATCCCGGGCGACCTCGGCACCGCCGTCAACGTCTGCTCGATGGTCTTCGGCAACCTCGGCCCCGACTCCGGCACCGGCGTCGCCTTCACCCGCGACCCCGCCTCCGGCCACGCCGGCGTCTACGGCGACTACCTGCAGAACGCGCAGGGCGAGGACGTCGTCGCCGGCATCCGCAACACCGTGCCGCTGGCCGACCTCGAGTCGATCGACAAGAAGTCGTACGACCAGCTCATGCACATCATGAGCACCCTGGAGACCCACTACAAGGATCTCTGCGACATCGAGTTCACCATCGAGCGCGGCCAGCTCTGGATGCTCCAGACCCGCGTCGGCAAGCGCACCGCCGGTGCCGCCTTCCGCATCGCCACCCAGCTCGTGGACCAGGGCCTGATCGACGAGGCCGAGGCGCTCCAGCGCGTCACCGGCGCCCAGCTCGCCCAGCTCATGTTCCCGAAGTTCGACGAGACCGCGAAGGTCGAGCAGATCGGCCGCGGCATCGCCGCCTCCCCGGGTGCCGCCGTCGGCAAGGCCGTCTTCGACTCGTACACCGCGGTCAAGTGGTCCCGCTCCGGCGAGAAGGTCATCCTGATCCGCCGGGAGACCAACCCGGACGACCTGGACGGCATGATCGCCGCCGAGGGCATCCTCACCTCCCGCGGCGGCAAGACCTCGCACGCCGCCGTCGTCGCCCGCGGCATGGGCAAGACCTGTGTCTGCGGCGCCGAGGAGCTCGAGGTCGACACCAAGCGCCGCCGGATGACCACGGCCGACGGCCAGGTCGTCGAGGAGGGTGACGTCGTCTCCATCGACGGCTCCACCGGCAAGGTCTACATCGGTGAGGTACCCGTCGTACCGTCCCCGGTCGTCGAGTACTTCGAGGGCCGCATGCACGCCGGCGCCGACGACGCCGACGAGCTCGTCGCCGCCGTGCACCGGATCATGGCCTACGCGGACCGCGTCCGCCGCCTGCGCGTCCGCGCCAACGCCGACAACGCCGAGGACGCCTCGCGTGCCCGCCGCTTCGGCGCCCAGGGCATCGGCCTGTGCCGCACCGAGCACATGTTCCTCGGCGAGCGCCGTCAGTACGTCGAGCGGCTCATCCTCGCCGACACGGACACCGAGCGCGAGGAGTCGCTGAAGGCGCTGCTCCCGCTGCAGAAGCAGGACTTCATCGAGCTCTTCGAGGCCATGGACGGGCTGCCCGTCACGGTCCGCCTGCTCGACCCGCCGCTGCACGAGTTCCTGCCCGACATCACCGAGCTGTCGGTCCGCGTGGCCCTCGCCGAGTCCCGCAAGGAGCCGCACGAGAACGACCTGCGCCTGCTCCAGGCCGTGCACCGGCTGCACGAGCAGAACCCGATGCTGGGTCTGCGCGGTGTCCGCCTCGGCCTGGTCATCCCCGGCCTGTTCACCATGCAGGTCCGGGCGATCGCGGAGGCCGCGGCCCACCGCATCGACGCCAAGGGCGACCCGCGCGCCGAGATCATGATCCCGCTCGTCGGCACCGTCCAGGAGCTGGAGATCGTCCGCGAGGAGGCCGAGCAGGTCATCGCCGAGGTCCGGGCGCAGACCGGCGTCGATCTGAAGCTCGCGCTCGGCACCATGATCGAGCTGCCGCGCGCCGCCGTGACCGCCGGTCAGATCGCCGAGGCCGCGGAGTTCTTCTCCTTCGGCACCAACGACCTGACCCAGACGGTCTGGGGCTTCTCCCGCGACGACGTGGAGGCCTCGTTCTTCACCGCGTACCTGGAGAAGGGCATCTTCGGCGTCAGCCCCTTCGAGACCATCGACAAGGACGGCGTCGGCGCCCTCGTGCGCAGCGCCGTCCAGGCCGGCCGGGCCACCCGCCCCGACATCAAGCTCGGTGTCTGCGGCGAGCACGGCGGCGACCCGGAGTCGGTGCACTTCTTCCACGAGGTCGGCCTCGACTACGTCTCCTGCTCGCCCTTCCGGATCCCGGTGGCGCGCCTGGAGGCGGGCCGCGCGGCCGCCGAGGCGAAGGGCAGCGACAGCCGCTGAGCCGTGCTGAACGGGCGTTCAGCAGCGGCCACCGAGTCCTGCTGAACCGGGGTTCAGGAGTGGCGGTCGGGCCCTCCTGACCCCCGGTTCAGCAGCGGGAACCCGCGACCACCGGGGCCGACGCCGGTCATTCTTCGACCCTCACCGGCGGGCGGAGGCCTCGGAAACACAGAGACGGGACGGACACCTTTGTGCGGAGGTGTCCGTCCCGTCGTCTTTCGTCCCGCTCATTTCGCGTGGTCGTCGACCGGATGTGAGTTCGTGTTCAATTACGGCCGATTGAATTATTGGCCATTGAACTTTTCTGTTTCCTTGCCGCAAAGAACAGGTCGGGCGCGACCCCCGGATCCCCACCCGGAGGCCGCGCCCTTTACCGATGCCGGGCAGGTGAGCCGCAACCCTCGCCGACCGCCGCCAGACGCGCAAAGCCCCCCACGGTCTTCGCCACGTCACCTCGGTCCTGAAGGTTTCCTGCCCGACCCGTACAGCTTTTCGGTTCTGCCCCGATTGCCGCGATGCTTTTCAACTGTGGCTGAAACACCCTGGTAACGTGCAGTGATGCTGTGCATACTCGTCGTCGGGGGTGGTTGCGAGTGCACAGGTGGGGACGTCATGCTGCGGATTCATTTCACCGGAAACGACTTGGCGGGGGTGCGGACGGCCGCCCGGCCTGACGTTCTGTGGGAAACGATTCTCAGCTTTCACCGTTTAAGGGACCGGCGCGGCCCCGTGGTCTACGGGGAATGGCGCTCGGAAACGCGGATGAGGCTCGGCGGTGAGACCCGCCTCCTCGCCGCGCTGGTGCCCAGCCGCGGCTATTTTCCCGACTTCCTGACGCCCGCGGAGGGCGTGCACGGGCTCGACGAGGGCCTCCAGGCGATCCGCGCGACCGACGCCGGACGGCTCCGCGGAGAGCTCTCACTGCTCGCCGCGGACCGTTCGGGGGCCCGGACCGTGCCGCACTCGCTGCGCGCCCTCGCCGACGGCGGCGCGGAGCCCTTCGACCGGCTCGTGGGGGCCCTGCGGAGCTATCACCGGGCCGCCGTGGAGCCGTACTGGCCGCACATCCGGGCCCGGGTCGAGGCCGACCGGGCCCGCCGCGGCCGGGCCCTCCTCGACGGCGGCGCCGACGAACTGCTGGCCTCGCTGCCGCCGATGCTGCGCTGGCGCGCGCCCGTCCTGGAGGCCGACTACCCGGTCGACCGGGACGTCCACCTCGACGGCCGGGGGCTCCTGCTCCAGCCGTCGTACTTCTGCCGGGGGACCCCGGTGGTACTGCGCGACCCCGCGCTGCCGCCGGTGCTCGTCTACCCCGTCACGCACGGCGAGGCGCCGACCGTCCGCTCGCCGGGCGGCTCCTCGCTCGCCAAGCTGGTCGGCCAGACCCGCTCGGCGGTCCTGCACGCCATCGGCGACGGCGGTACGACGAGCGAGCTCGCCCGCCGGGCCGGAGTCTCCCTCGCCTCGGCCAGTCAGCACGCGGGTGTCCTCCGGGAGGCCGGGCTCATCGCGACCCTCCGCAACGGCAACGCGGTCCTGCACACCCTGACGCCGTTGGGCGCCGCCCTCCTCGGCGGCGCCCAACGAGCGGTGGACCTGCGGTGCTACGCGGGGCACTACGCCCGGAACGGCCCCTTCACCTCGTAGGTGATGCCGCCCGACGAGCTGCCGGTGGTGCCGCGCTGGCTGGAGAAGTACAGCCGGCTGCCGTCGGGGGAGAAGGCCGGTCCGGTGATCTCGGAGCCGGACTGGCCGGTGATCCGCAGGAACGGCGCCACGACGTCGTCCGGCGTGATGACGCAGATTTCCATGTTGCCGCCGTCCTCGGCGACGAACAGGTCGCCCGAGGACGTGCCGGTGATGTTGTCGACGCCGGTGAGCGGTGCGCCGCCGCCCGAGACCAGCGAGTCGTCGTAGGCCAGCTCGTACGTGCCGGCGGCGAGATTCACCTGCCAGACCCGGTTGTCGCCCTTGGTGGTGAACCAGACGGTGTCGTTCGCGTAGTAGCAGCCCTCGCCGCCGCTGAAGCGCTTCGCGCCGGAGACCTGGTTGCGGGTGGTGGTCGGCGCGCCGTCCGGGTCCGGCACGTTCTGCCAGGTGAACGTGCCCGAGGTGGCCGTGCCGGCCTTGAAGACCTGGAGGGTGCCCGAGGACAGGTCGCCCCAGGTGGTGGGGACGAACCGGTAGAAGCAGCCGTCCGTCTCGTCCTCGGTCAGGTAGATCACCCGGCGCACCGGGTCGGCCGCCGCCGCCTCGTGCTTGAACTTGCCCATCGCGTCCCGGCGCGTGGCGGTGCCGCCCCACGGGTTCGTCTCGTAGACGTAGCCGAGGGACACCTCCTCGCAGGACAGCCAGGTGTTCCACGGGGTCTTGCCGCCGGCGCAGTTCTGGCGGGTGCCGGAGAGGATGCGGTACGCGCCGGTGATCGTGCCGGCCGCGTCGAACCTCACCGCGCTCGCGCCGCCGCTCGGGTTGATCTCCGAGTTCGACACGTAGATCCAGCCCGTGCCGTCGGCGAAGCAGGCGCCGCCGTCGGGGGCGTTGTGCCAGGCGTACGAGGTGCCCGGCACGGTCTGTCCGGACCGGGCGATCACGCGGCTGGTGAACCCGGCCGGCAGCTGGATGCCGTTCGCGTCCGCCGCGCCGAGCGCGCCGTAGGGGCCGGCGCCGGGCTGGGCTGGGGCGGCGAAGGCCGCGCTCTGCCACAGGCTGCCGCCGAAGGCCGCGGCCGACGTGCCGATGACCGCTCCACGCAGGAAACTGCGTCGCTCCACGTCTCACTCCTGAGAAGGGTGTCAACCGCCCCGCCGGCCGGTCGGCGGCGGGGTCGCGCGCTTCCGGAACCTAGAACTCCCGAATTGACAGTGCAGCAACAACCGGTGAAGGGGAAGCGGCGTCCACCGGGACCTTCGGCACTGGGGGGAGCGGGAGCCGTCGGGGACACTGGGGGCATGCGTGCCACCCGGGACATCCGCGACCGAGACGACCTCGACGTGCTGCTGCGCAGGTTCTACGGCGCCGCGTTCGAGGACCCCTTGATCGGGCCGTTCTTCACCGAGATCGCCGGGACCGACCTGGAGGTCCACCTGCCCGGGATCACCGACTTCTGGGAGCGGGCGCTGCTCAGGAGCGCGGAGTACGGGCGGGACGCCTTCGCGCCGCACGCGGCGCTGCACTCGGCCCGGCCGCTCACGGCCGCCCACTTCGGCCGCTGGGTGCAGCTGTGGCACGCGACCGTGGACGGACTGCACCGGGGGCCGCTGGCCGAGCGGGCGAAGGGGCAGGGGGAGCGGATCGCCGTGGCCATGCTGCGGAGGCTGGCCGGACCGGGGACGACCGCCGGGGGAGGCGGCGGGTTCGTGCCGCTGGCGGCGCTCCGGCTGCGTTCGGTCGCCTGAGCGAAAGGAATTCTCCGGAGGGCGATGAGTTCCGGGCGGTGGGTCCGTCCTACCTCTCGACAGCACCGCACGACGGAGGAGAGAGCACCATGGCCCCGCAGATGATCTTCGTGAACCTGCCCGTCACGAGCGTCGAGGCGAGCAAGGCCTTCTTCGAGAAGCTCGGCTTCTCGGCGAACCCCCACTTCAGCGACGAGACCACCGCCTGTGTGGTCATCAGCGACACCATCTTCGCGATGCTCCTCGAAGCGCCCAAGTTCGAGTCCTTCATGGCGCCCGGCAAGGAGATCCCCGACGCGACCAAGACCACCGAGGTCATGGTCACGCTGAGCGCCGGGAGCCGGGCGGAGGTCGACCGGCTGGCCGACGCCGCCCTCGCGGCCGGCGGCGGCCCGGTGAAGGACCCGATGGACCTCGGCTCCATGTACGGCCGGTCCTTCACCGACCTGGACGGCCACCACTGGGAGGTCTTCTGGATGGACCCGGCCGCCGTCCCCCAGGGCTGAGCCGCCGGGAGGTGCGGCCGGGCGGCCGGGGCGCGCTCAGGCCGAGACGCCGCCGTCGATCACCAGGTCCGTGCCGACGGCGGAGGCCGCGTCGTCCGAGGCGAGGTACAGCACCGCCGCCGCCACCTCCGCGGCGGACGAGATGCGGCCGAGCGGCGACTGCTCCTTCATCCGGACCTCCCGCTCGGCCTCGGACTCGCCGGGCAGCAGCGACATCGTGGACTCCGAGGCGCCGGGGCTGACCGCGTTGATCCGGACCCCGTCGGCGATGTGGTCCAGGGCGGCGGCCCGGGTGATCGCCGAGACGGCCGCCTTGGACACCTGGTAGCCGAACACCCCGGGGATCCGGACGTGCGGGCCCAGGTTGGACGCGATGTTCACGATCGCCCCGCCGCCGTGCGCCCGCATGTGCGCCACCTCGGCCTGGAGGGCGTGCAGCACCCCCGTCACGTTGATGTCGAGCAGCGTCCGCCAGTCCTCCAGCGGGAAGTCGGCGGCGCTGTGACCGCCCCGGAAGACACCGGCGTTGTTCACGGCGACGTCCAGGCCGCCGAACAGCTCGACCGTACGGCGCACGAGGTCCCGGGTCGACCCCGCGCTCGCCACGTCGGCGGTGACCGCGGCCCCGGTGCCCCCGGCCGCCTCGATCAGGGCGACCGTCTCGTCGAGAGGCTCGACGGTGCGGCCGGCGGCCACGACGTCGGCGCCCTCGGCGGCGAAGGCGAGCGCGATGGCCCGGCCGAGCCCGGAACCGGCGCCGGTGACGAGGACGGTGCGGCCGGTGAAGCGTGCGGACATGACTGACTCCCAGGTGAGGTGAGGAAAGCGGGGGTGCGAGGGGCGGTGGCCGAGGGGGCGGGGTCGGGCGTGGCTAGCGGGCGCGGAGTGCGAGGGTCGCGAGGGCGGCGAACAGGGCGGCCGCGGCCGCCAGCGACACCGCGTCGCCGCCGAGGGTGAGGAGCGCGGCGAAGACCACCGTCGGCCCGAGCTCCATCGCCGTGTTCAGGGCGCCGCCCGCGAGCCCGGCGCGGTCGGCCGGCACCCCCTCCGTGGCCAGGACGGCGGCGCCCGCGAAGGACAGCGCGCCGCCGGCCGGCAGCAGGAGCAGGCCGGGCAGCAGGCCGTACGCGTACGGGACGGAGGTCTCGAAGCCGGTCGCGGCCAGCAGCCCGAGCCCGGCGGCGGCCGTGCCGAGCCCGGCGCCGGTGACCGGCCCGGGGCCGTACCGGCCGATCAGCGGGCCCGCGAGCCGGCCCGCGCCGAGCAGCGCGACCGCGAAGGGCACGAAGGCGGCGGACGTCAGGAGGGCGGACCAGCCGCGCTGCTGCTGGAGCGCCAGGGAGAGCAGCACGAACACCGTCGCCGTCCCGGCCGCCGTCAGCCCGATCGCCGAAAGGCCCAGCGCGCGGCGGCCGTCGCGCAGGAAGCCCGGTGGCAGGAGCGGGTCGGCGGTCCGCCGCTCGACGGCCCCGAAGGCGACGAGCAGGACGAGGCCGGTGGAGAGCGGCACGAGGACCGGCGCGGACCCCCACGGGTGGGCGTCGGTGAGGACGAGCCCGTAACTGGCCAGCGTGATCCCGCCGGTGGCGAGCAGCGCGCCCGGCAGGTCGAGGGACCGGCTGCCGCGTGCCGGGCCGTGCGCCCGGCCCGCGTCGGGTGACCGGCTGGTGCCCGGCAGTTCGGGGGACCGGCCGGTGTCCGGCGCGTCGAGGGGCCGGTCCGTGGCGGGCAGCAGGCGTGGCGCGAGGAGGAGGGCGGCGAGGGTGACGGCGACGGGCACGGCGAAGGTGCCGCGCCAGGAGGAGGCGGCCGCGATCACGCCGGAGAGCAGGTTGCCGGCGGTGGCACCGAGGACGGAGAGGCCTCCCCAGGTGGCCATCGCCCTTCCGTAAGCGGCCGGTTGGGGGAACAGCGTCCGCAGGAGCGCCATCGCGGCGGGGGCGACCAGGGCCGCGCCGGCGCCCTGGCCGAACCGGGCGGCGAGCAGTGCCTCGTACCCGGGGGCGAGCGGTGCGGCGACGGAGGCGGCGCCGAACACCAGGAGCCCGGCGGTGAGGGCCCGGCGTCCGCCGAAGCGGTCGGCGAGCCGGCCGCCGAGGAGGAGCAGCCCGGCGAAGGTCAGCCCGTACGCGGAGCTCAGCAGGATCAGTTCGGCGCGGTCGAGCCGGAACGCGGCGCCGATGCGGGGGAGGGGCACGGCGAGCGAGGCGAGCGTGAAGACGAGCGTCGCCTGCACGCCGCCGAGCAGCACGAAGGCGGGGCGCACGGCCCCGCCGGGCGGGTCTCCCGAGACCGCCCGCGCCTCTGTCGTCGTCGTCATGCCCGTACCCCCTCCGTCCCCACCGGCCATGAACTTGACCGTACATTCCAAAAAAAGGCCCCAGGAAAGGGCACCCCATGGGTGCCCTGCTCCTCAGTCCAGCAGTCTCAGTGCCTGTTCCGCCGCGTCCCTGACCCGGCCCGGGTCGCTCGACGCCTTGCCCACCACCCGGACGCCCTGCAGCAGGACGAGCAGCATCCGGGCCAGGGCCCGGGGGTCGCGGTCCGCCGGGAGTTCGCCTCCGGCGCGGGCCCGGGTGAGCGCCCCGTGGAGGAGCGTCTCGATCTGCTCCCAGCTGAGTTCGACCCGGCGGGCGACGGCCGTGTCGTGCGGGCCCAGCTCCGCCGCCGAGTTGGTGACGAAGCAGCCGTTCAGCCGCTCACCTTCGGTCGTCGCCTCGGCGGCGAAGCGGCGGACGAGCGCGCGGACGGCCGGCAGGGCCGGGCCCGGCGCGGACAGCTCCTCGACGATCCGGGGGTCCCGGGTCTCCAGGTAGCGGTCCATCGACCTCAGATACAGCTCGTGCTTGTTCCCGAAGGTCGCGTAGATGCTCGCGCGGCCGATCCCCAGGTGCTCCACGAGGTCCGACATCGTCGTCGCCTCGTAGCCGCGCGCCCAGAACAGCTCGAGGGCTGCCTGGAGCGCGGCGTCCGGATCGAATTCCTTGGTCCTGGCCACGAGAGGACCGTACGTCTTTCTGGAACGCTCGGTCAAGCAGGAGGCTCGGTCACGCTAGACGGTGCGCACCGGGTAGACCGCCACCGCGACCTCGTCGTCGTCGAGGCAGCGGCCCGTCTCCAGGTCGAAGCGCTGCTTCAGGAGCGGCGAGGCCACGAACGGACGCCCGTCCGCCGAGCCCACGAGCCCCCGGGCCAGGACCTGCGCCCCGGTGAACGGGTCGCGGTTGTCGATCGCGTACGACCGCCCCGCGCGGTCACGGAAGACCGCGGCCTGCCGGCCGTCCGGGAGGAGCGCGGCCATGCCCCGGCCCGGGGTCAGCCGGGCCTCCTCGCAGACCGCCATCCAGGCGTCGGGGGAGGGGGAGAGCTCCAGCATCGTCGTGGCGCGTGCGGAGGTTTCGGTGAGTGTCGTCATCGGGAGGAGGCCCCTTCCAGCGTGCTGATCGTCGGTCCGAGCGTCAGGATCGTGAGGTCCGGCTTGATCTGGTCGCGCTCCGGCACGAACCGGACCGAGGGGTCCGGCGCGTCCGGGGCGTTCACGAAGGAGACGAAGCGCCGCAGCCGGTCCGGGTCGTCCAGGGTCTGCGCCCACTCGTCCTGGTAGTCCTCGACGTGGGCGGCCATCAGCGCCTCCAGCTCGTCGCAGAGGCCGAGCGAGTCGTGCACCACCACGTCCTTGAGGTGGTCGAGCCCGCCCTCCAGGCGCTCCAGCCAGGTGGACGTCCGCTCGAGGCGGTCCGCCGTCCGGATGTAGAACATCAGGAACCGGTCGATGAGCCTCACCAGTTCGGCGTCCGACAGGTCCTGGGCGAGCAGGTCCGCGTGCCGCGGGGTCGCGCCGCCGTTGCCGCCGACGTACAGGTTCCAGCCGTTCGCCGTCGCGATGATCCCGAAGTCCTTCGACTGGGCCTCCGCGCACTCGCGGGCGCACCCCGAGACCGCCGACTTCAGCTTGTGCGGGGCGCGCAGGCCCCGGTAGCGCAGCTCCAGCTGGATCGCCATCTTCACGGAGTCCTGGACGCCGTACCGGCACCAGGTCTGCCCGACGCAGGACTTCACCGTGCGCAGCGACTTGCCGTAGGCGTGCCCCGACTCGAAGCCCGCGTCGACCAGCCGCGTCCAGATCGAGGGGAGCTGGTCCACCCGCGCGCCGAAGAGGTCGATCCGCTGGCCGCCGGTGATCTTCGTGTAGAGGCCGAAGTCCCGGGCCACCTCGCCGATCACGATCAGCTTCTCGGGGGTGATCTCACCGCCGGGGATGCGCGGCACGACCGAGTAGGAGCCGTTGCGCTGCATGTTGGCGAGGAAGTGGTCGTTGGTGTCCTGGAGGGAGGCCTGCTCGCCGTCCAGGATGTAGCCGCCGATGCCGAGCGTCGGGGCGAGGGAGGCCATGATCGAGCCGACGGTCGGCTTGCAGACCTCGCAGCCCTCGCCGCCCTTGGCCTCGTCCCGGCCGTGCGAGTCGAGCAGCGCCGCGAAGGAGGTCACGCGCAGGGTGCGGGCGATCTCGTAGAGCTCGCTGCGGGTGTACGAGAAGCAGCCGCAGAGCCCCTTGTCCTTGGCGGCCGGCAGCAGCTTCTCGATCACCTTCACGCAACTGCCGCAGCCCGTACCGGCCTTGGTGCACTTCTTCACCTCGGGCAGCGAGGAGCACTGGCCGATCGCGTGCTTGGTGACGTTGTGGCAGGAGCAGATCACCGCGTCGTCCGGCAGCGCCGACGGGCCGAGCGCCACCGGAGCCCCCGCGCCCGCCGGGAGCACCAGCTGCTCGGGGGAGACCGGCGGCACGGTACCGGTGAGCGGCCGGAGGAGTCCGTACTGCTCGGCGTCGCCGACCAGGACACCGCCGAGCAGCACGCCCTCGCCGGAGATCACCAGCTTCTTGTAGACGCCCGAGCGGGAGTCCGAGTAGACGACGTCCAGGCAGCCCTCGGCCGTGCCGTGCGCGTCGCCGAACGAGGCCACGTCCACGCCGAGCAGCTTCAGCTTCGTCGACATGTCGGCGCCGGTGAAGCCGTCGACCGTCTCGTCGGCGATCGCCGACGCCGCCGTCTGCGCCATCTCGTAACCCGGCGCCACCAGGCCGTACACCCGGCCGTCCGAGGCCAGGGCGCACTCGCCGATGGCGAAGACCGCCGGGTCGGACGTACGGCACAGCTCGTCGACCGCGATGCCGCCGCGCTCGCCGACGGTGAGGCCGCAGTCGCGGGCCAGCTGGTCGCGGGGCCGCACGCCCGCCGAGAACACCACCATGTCCGTGGCGAGTTCGGAGCCGTCCGAGAGCTTCATCCCGGTCACGGCGCCGTCGGACGTCACGACCTCCTGGGTGCCCGTCCCCGTGTGGACGGACAGGCCCATCCTCTCGATCGTGCGGAGCAGGGCCGCGCCGCCGCCCTCGTCGACCTGCACCGGCATCAGGCGCGGCGCGAACTCCACGACGTGCGTGTCGAGACCGAGCCCCTTCAGGGCGCCCGCCGCCTCCAGACCCAGCAGACCGCCGCCGACGACCGCGCCGGTCGTCGCCGTCTTCGCGTACTCCTCGATCGCGAGCAGGTCCTCGATCGTGCGGTAGACGAAGCAGCCGCGGGCGTCCTTGCCGGGCACCGGCGGGACGAAGGGGTACGAGCCGGTGGCCAGGACGAGCGAGTCGTACGCGAAGACCCGCCCGGAGCGGGCGGTGACCGTACGGGCCTCCCGGTCCACCGACTCGGCCGGATCGCCCACGTACAGCTCGATGCCGTGCTTCTCCATGAAGCCGGCCTCGACCATCGACAGGTCGTCGGGCGTCCTGCCCGAGAAGTACGAGGTCAGCTGCACGCGGTCGTACGCCGGACGCGGCTCCTCGCAGAGGACCACGATCCGGGCCCGCTCGGTGACGCCACGGTCGGCGAGCGCCTCCAGGAACCGCTGGCCGACCATTCCGTGGCCGACCAGGACGATCGTCGGGGTGTGCGCGGTCATGTCAGCGCTCATGTCAGGAGCCTCCGTCGTGGGTGAGCAGGTGGAGCAGGGGGGCGTCGGGGAGGGCTTCGTCGCCCTCCCACGCCTGGGCGAGCGAGCCGACCGCGGCCAGATCGCCGAGGAGGACGCCCCCGACGAGCCGGTCACCACGGACGACGACCTTCCGATAGGCACTGCGCGTCGCGTCGGTCAACTGGACGACGTCGTCGCCCGGCCGGGCCGTGACCTCGCCGAACGCGGCGAGGTCGAGCGGCTGCGCGCCGCCGAGGGTGAGCCGGGTGAGGGCACGGGTGCCGGTGTAGCGGGCGCCGGAGAGCTCGGCCGTGAGCACGTCCGCCAGGACGTCGGCCTGTTCGAGCGCCGGGCCGGCGAGGCCGTAGCTCCGGCCGTCGTGCTCCGCGCAGTCGCCGATCGCGTGGATGTACGGGTCGGAGGTGCGGAGCTCGTCGTCGACGACGATGCCGGTGGCGACGTCGAGCCCCGCCTCGCGGGCGAGGGAGACACGGGGCCGCACCCCGCAGGCGAGGACGACGACCTGGGCGTCGAGGACGAAGCCGTCGGCGAGTTCGACCGCCGTGACGGCCCCGTCGCGCTGCCGGAGGCCGCTCACGCGGCACTCCGTGTGCACCTCGACGCCGAGGGACTCGACGTGCTCCCGGAGCAGGGCCGAGGCGTGGGAGTCGAGTTGCCGTTCCATCAGCCGCTCGCCCTGCTGGGTCAGCACCACCTCCGCGCCGAGCGAGGCGAGGGCGCGCGCCGCCGAGACCCCGAGGAGGCCGCCGCCGATGACCACCGCCCGCACCCCGGGCCGGACGACGGAGCGCAGCTCCAGGCAGTCGTCGAGGGTGCGGAAGGGGTGGACGCCGTCCGGCAGGGCCGCCCCGCGCAGGCCGCGCAGCGGCGGCAGCACCGGGTTGGAGCCGGTGGCCAGGACCAGCCGGTCGTAGCCGACGAGGGAGCCGTCCGCGCACTCCACCGTCCGCGCCGCCCGGTCGATCCGCACCGCCCGCACCCCGAGCCGGGCCGGCTCGCGGACCTCGGGCAGGGAGATGACCTCGGGGGCGTACCGCCCGGCGAGGACGTCGGCGAGCAGCACCCTGTTGTACGGGGCGTGCGGCTCCTCGCCGAGGAGGGTGACGGGCAGGCGCTGGGCGAGCCGGGCGCCCGCCGTTCCGCCCCCGACCACCACGATCCGTGTACTCATACCCGGAAGAGTGCGTCGCCGGTGTTACCCGACGGCATCCCGACTGTTTCCCGTACGGAACGCTGATCTCAGCCCCGGCCCGGGACAGCTGTGAGGGTCCGGAAGCACGGCCCGCGATCGGCGTCGGCCGGGGCCCGGCGCGGGGGACGGGACCCACGGGCCGGGCCGCGGGCCCCCGTATACACCCGCAGCGGGCGGGGAACCGGGCTCCGCAACCTCAGAACCAGCTCAACGATCAAGTGATCGATGGACGGGGTGACGATCCGCTCCGTTAGGGTCACGGCCATGCCCGAGATATCGCTGACCACCCTTGTCCTGCTCTGCCTCGCCGCGCTCGTGGCGGGCTGGATCGACGCCGTGGTCGGCGGCGGAGGACTGCTCCTGCTGCCCGCCCTGCTGCTCGGGATCCCGCACGTGCCGGCCGCGCACATCCTCGGCACGAACAAGGCGGTCGCGATCGTCGGAACCAGCGGCGCCGCCGTCACCTACGTCCGCAAGGCACCGGTCCAGGTGTGGACGGCGGTGCGGATCGGCCTCGCGGCCCTCACCGGCTCCATGTGCGGCGCCTTCTTCGCGGCCGGCATCAGCAGCGACGTCCTGCGCCCGGTGATCATGGTGGTGCTGCTGGCGGTCGCGGCGTTCGTGATGCTGCGGCCGTCGTTCGGCGCGAAGTCCGACGGGGCGGACCGGGCACCGCTGACCCGGGCCCGGATCGCCACCGCGATCGTCGTGGTCGGCGGCGGCATCGGCTTCTACGACGGTCTGTTCGGCCCGGGCACCGGCACCTTCCTCGTCCTCGCGCTCACCGCCGTGCTCCACCTCGACCTGGTGACCGCCTCCGCCACCGCCAAGATCGTCAACGTCTGCACCAACGCGGGCGCGCTCGCCATGTTCGCCTACCAGGGCAGCGTGTACTGGCAGCTCGCCGCCGTCATGGCGGTCTTCAACCTGACGGGCGGCATGGTCGGGGCCCGGATGGCGCTGAGCAAGGGCGCCGAGTTCGTCCGCGGCGTGCTGCTCGTCGTGGTCCTCTCGCTGGTCGCGAAGCTCGCCTTCGACCAGTGGGCGTGACGCCCGGCGGCCGAGAGGGTGTCCCGCCGATCGTGACGGGCCCGGCCGAGAGGGTGTCCCGCCGATCGTGACGGGCCCGGCCGAGAGGGTGTCCCGCCGATCGTGACGGGCTCGGCCGAGAGGGTGTCCCGCCGATCGTGACGGGCCCGGTTGGCAGGGCCTAACGCACCCCGATCAGATGGCCGAAGGCGACCACGTTGCCCTGGTAGCCGTTCTTCTTCGAGAAGCCGCCGCCGCAGGTGATCACCCGGATCTCGGCCCGGTCGGCCTCGTCGTACACCTTCCGGTCCGGGAAGCTCTTGTTGTCGTACACCTCGACCGCGTCGACCGTGAAGACGGCGGTGCGGCCGTCCTGCCGGTCCACCTCGATCCGGTGCCCCTTCTTGAGCGCGCCCAGCGTGTAGAACACGGCGGGGCCGTCGGCGTTGTCGACGTGGCCGGCGACGATCGCCGTGCCCTTGGCCCCGGGCGCGGTGCCGTCCTCGTACCAGCCGGCCATGTTCCGGTTGCCGGCCGGCGGCACGTCCAGGGTGCCGTTCGCGCCGAGGCCGAGCCCCATCATCGGGGCGTCCACGTCGGTCTCCGGGATGCGCAGCCGGACCGGCGCCGACGGCGGCAGCGGGTCGGCGGCCGCGTCCGTGTGCACGCTCGGCCCGGCGGCGAAGGCCTGGGCGGCGGACGGCACGGGCGGGGTGACGTCCTCCGAGCCGTTCTGGACGAGCCAGAGCCCGGCGAAGGCGGCCACGGCTATGCCCCAGCCCTTGCTCCTGTTGCTCACCTGGGTTCCCTCGGTCGGTTCGCGGATGTGGTCCTGCCCCCGGCGGGCCGTTGTGCGGGCACGCGGCGGGGGCAGGACGGGCGGTGGTCCCGGTTACCCCTGCGCGCCGCTCGCCCGGCGACGCAGGAGCCAGACCCCGCCCACGGCAGCCGCGGCCAGCACCGCCGCGCCCGCCGTGACCTGGGCGGTGTCGGGGCCCACACTGCCCCCGACACCGGTCTGCACGTGCCCGCTCGGGCTCGGGTGCTTGACGATCAGGTCGCCGCGGGCCGTCCGGCCGTTGTCACAGGCGACGCTGATCCAGTAGGAACCCGGCTTGACGTGATGCGGCACGGTGAACTGCCCGACCACGACCTCCTTGTGCGTGCTCGGGTTCAGCTGGAACTCGCCCGCGCCGAGCGAGTTCGCGTCCCCGACCCCGTGCCCGTGCTTGCCGCAGGCGAGGGTGTTGACGGTGACGGTGGTGCCGGGCGAGGCGGATGACGGGAAGATCTCCAGCGACTCGGAGTTCTCGTTGTTCGCGTACGCCCCCGGGGCGGCGAACGCCCCGAGCGCGACGACCGTCAGCGCGGTACCGGTGAACAGGCGGGCAGTGGTGCGCATGGGGATCCTCCGGGGCGCGCGTACGGTCATGCCGGGCGGTCCTTCCGGGAGGGACACCCGGAGACGGACCTTCTGTGACCGAGATAAAGGCCCCGCCCCGCCCACCGCCTGCTGATGGGGCATCAGGATTGGGCCGTTCGATACGGTGTGTCGACTGGAATCCCCGCGTCTTCGCAGGTCAGAGCCGCTTCTGAGGTGTCGGCTGACACGCCGTGCCGAACGGGTGACGTGCCGGTCGCCCACCCCCGCCCACCCCCGGCCGTCCCGTCAGAGGGCCTCTCCCGCCACCGCCCCGTACGCCGCGTGCACCCGCTTCATCAGCTCCTCGTCCACCGCGAACGCGGTCCCGTCGATCGCGGTGACGGGGGCGATCGTCCGGGAGTTGGTCACGAAGGCGGCGCGGTAGCCCGGCAGGTCCGCGAGGGTCACCGGACGGCGGACCGACTCCAGGCGGGGTGCGAGCAGGGCCATCGTGATGCCCTCCAGGCACGGCGCCGCCGGCCACACCACCGAAGCGCCGTCCCAGAAGGCGATGTTGGTGATCGCCCCCTCCGCGATGTCGCCGTACGGGGACGTCAGGAGGGCCTCGTCGTAGCCGGCGCGCGCGGCCGCCTCGCGGTGGTAGCCCTGACCGAAGCCGCCGAGGTGCTTGATGTGCGGCGCGGGGCGCAGGTAGTCGACGCTCATGAGGCGCTGTGGGTCCCCCGGGCCGTCGGGGGCCGGTTCGCGGACGGTCACGACGACGCGGGGCCCCTCGTACACGTACACCCGCGTCGAGGAGTCCCGCCGCCCCGAGGCCGCCACGGCCCCGGCGACCAGGGCGCGGACGCGGTCGCCGTCCAGGGGGGCGCCGAAGAGCTCGCGGGTCGACCGGTCGAGCCGCTCGAGGTGCGCGCCGAGGCCCTTCACGCGCCCGCCGCGCACCTGCATCGCCGTGAAGTGGCCGTAGCCGCTCATGAGGGTGGCGAGGAGGCCGGGGTCGGCCGCGGGGACGCCGTCGATCTCGATGTGCGCGGGAGGTGTCGTCATGCCCTCACCGTACGGGCCGGGAGGAGGCTGCTCGGAGGGCGGGAGCGGGCTTCCGGGAAGGGCCGGGGGGCTTCGGAAGGGCGCGCCACCGGGGCCCCGGAAGGGTGCGCGACCGGGTCCTCGGAAGAGCCCGGGAGCGGCGCTTGACCTCAACCAAACTTGAGGTACCACGATCATCCGCATGGACCTCACGAACTCCACCTCGCCCGCCGTCGCTTCGGCCCCCCTGACCCTCGCCCTGATCGTCGCGAGCGACCGCGAAGGCCGCTTCGGCCCCGTCGTCGCCGACTGGTTCCGCTCCCGGCTCGCCGAGCGCGAGGACTTCGCCGTGACCGTCGTCGACCTCGCCGAGGTCGACCTCCCGACCTCCCTCTCCCACGACCCGTCGCCGGCCGTCCGCGCCGAACTCGCCAAGGTGTCCCCGGTGCTGGCCGCCGCCGACGCCTTCGTCGTCCTCACCCCCGAGTACAACCACTCCTTCCCCGCCTCCCTCAAGAACCTCATCGACCGGCACTACACCGAGTGGCAGGCCAAGCCCGTCGGCTTCGTCTCCTACGGCGGGATCTCCGGCGGCCTGCGCGCCGTCGAGCAACTCCGCCAGGTCTTCGCCGAGATGCACTCCGTCACCGTCCGCGACACCGTCTCCTTCCACCACGCTTACGGGCAGTTCGACGAGGACGGCCGGCACCGGGACCCCGCCGCCGCCGACGGCGCGGCCAAGGTACTCCTCGACCAGCTCGGCTGGTGGGGGCACGCCCTGAGGGACGCCAAGTCCGTCCGCCCGTACGGCTCGTGAGGACACCCCGCCATGCTGCTGCGTCTCCTCGCCCCCCGCCTCAGGCCCTACCGGCCCCTCCTCGTCCTCCTCGTCGCCCTCCAGCTCGTCCAGTCCCTGGCCTCCCTCGCCCTGCCCACCCTCAACGCCGGCGTCATCGACCACGGCGTCCTGCGCGGGGACACCGACCGCGTCCTCTCCGGCGGCGCCCTGATGATCGCCGTCACCCTGCTCCAGGCGGTGGCCGCCGCGGCGGCCACCTACCTGGGGGCCAGGATCGCCATGGGCGTCGCCCGTGACCTGCGCTCCGAGGTCTTCCGCCGGGTCCAGGACTTCTCCGCCCGGGAGCGCGGCCGCTTCGGCGCCGCCTCCCTGATCACCCGTACCACCAACGACGTCCAGCAGATCCAGACGTTCGCCGTGCTCGCCCTGACGATGCTGGTCGCCGCGCCCCTGCTGTGCGCCGGCGGGATCGCCATGGCCCTGCGCCAGGACGTGCCGCTCGCCCTCGTCCTGCTCCTGTTCGTGCCGGTGATGACCGGCGCCGTCGGCACCGTCGTCCTGCGGATGCGGCCGCTCTTCCGCGGCATGCAGGAGCGCGTCGACCGCGCCAACCGGGTGCTGCGCGAGCAGATCACCGGCGTCCGGGTGGTCCGCGCCTTCGTCCGCGACCGTTACGAGCGACGGCGGTTCGCCGCCGCCAACGACGAACTCCTCTCCGTCGGCCTCCGGGCCGGCCGGCTCCAGGCCCTCATGTTCCCGACGGTGCTGGTCGTCTGGCAGCTGACCACCGTCGCCCTCGTCTACGTCGGCGCCCACCGCATCGACTCCGGCGCCCTGCAGCCCGGCGGGCTCTTCGCCTTCCTCGGCTACCTGCTCCAGACCTCCATGTCCGTGATGATGGTCCTCTTCCTGCTCATGCACATGCCGAGGGCCGAGGCGGGCGCCGAACGGGTCCGCGAGGTCCTCGACACCGTGCCGTCCGTCGCCCCGCCCGCCGACCCCGTCCGGGAGCTGCCCGGCACCGGCCGGCTGGACATCGCGGGCGTCGGCTTCCGGTATCCGGGTGCGGAGGAGCCGGTCCTGACGGACGTGGAGCTCGTGGCCCGGCCCGGTGAGACCACCGCGATCATCGGCTCCACCGGCAGCGGCAAGTCGACCCTCCTCGGACTCGTGCCCCGGCTCTTCGACGCCACCGGCGGCGAGGTCCTCGTCGACGGCGTCGACGTCCGCGGCCTCGACCCGGCGCTGATGGCCAGGACCGTCGGCCTCGTCCCCCAGAAGCCCTACCTCTTCTCCGGCACCGTCGCCACCAACCTCCGCTACGGCAGGCCCGACGCCACCGACGAGGAGCTGTGGCACGCCCTGGAGGTCGCCCAGGCCGCCGACTTCGTACGCGGCCTCGACGGGCAGCTCGACGCCCCCGTCTCCCAGGGCGGCACGAACCTCTCCGGCGGACAGCGCCAGCGGCTCGCCATCGCGCGGGTCCTCGTCGCCCGCCCCCGCCTCTACCTCTTCGACGACTCCTTCTCCGCCCTGGACCCGAGGACGGACGCCCTGCTGCGGTCCGCGCTGCGCGAGGAGACCGCCGACTCGACCGTGGTGATCGTCGCCCAGCGCGTCTCCACCATCCGGCACGCCGACCGGATCGTCGTCCTCGACCGGGGCCGGACCGTCGGCACCGGCACCCACACGTCCCTCATGCGGGACAACGCCACCTACCGGGAGATCGTCCTCTCCCAGCTCACCGAGGAGGAAGCCGCATGAGCACGGCCACGACGACCCGCCCCCCGGCCCCCGCCGCCGCACCCGCCCGCACCGGACCCCCGCCGCAGCGCGGCCCCGGCCTCGCCACCCCGTCGCTCGAACGGTCGCTGTCCTTCCGCTCCTCCGGCCTCCGCCTGCTGCGCACCCTCGCCCCCGACCGGGCCCGCCTGGCCGCCGTCGTCGCCGCCGGCGCCACGGCCGTCGCCCTGTCCGTCCTCGGCCCGCTGCTCCTCGGCCGCGCCACCGACCTCGTCGTCGGCGGGGCCACCGGGGCCGGCGGCGTCGACTTCGCCGCCGTCGGCCGGATCCTCGCCCTCTCCGTCGCCGTCGTCGCCGGCTCGTCGCTGCTCACCTGGGTCCAGCTCCGGATCGCCACCACCGTCGTCCAGCGGGCCGGCCACCGGCTCCGGGAGCGGGCCCAGCACAAGCTGGCCCGGCTGCCCCTGACCTACCTGGACGGGCAGCCGCGCGGCGAGGTCCTCTCCCGCACCACCAACGACATCGACAACATCACGCAGACCCTCCAGCAGGCCTTCAGCCAGATGACGCGCGCCCTGCTCAGCCTGGTCGGCGTCCTCCTGATGATGTTCTGGATCTCCCCGCTGCTCGCCCTCGTCGCCCTCGCCACCGTGCCCGTCTCGGTCGCCGTGGCCGCCTTCGTCGGCAAGCGGGCCCAGCCGCAGTTCGTGAAGCAGTGGGCGGTCACCGGCCGGCTCGGCAGCCACGTCGAGGAGATGATCACCGGCCACACCGAGGTCGTCGCCTTCGGCCGCCGCGCCGAGGCCGTCCGCCGCTTCGACGAGCTCGGCGACGAGCTGTACCGGGCGAGCTTCCGCGCCCAGTTCGTGTCCGGCTTCATCCAGCCGGCCCTGACCCTGGTCGGGAACCTCAACTACGTCGCGGTCGCGGTGGTCGGCGGCCTGCGGGTGGCGAGCGGCGGCCTCACCGTCGGCGACGTCCAGGCGTTCGTCCAGTATTCGTACGACTTCAACGGCCCGATCAACCAGGTCGCCGCCATGGCCAACCTCCTCCAGTCCGGGGTGGCCTCCGCCGAGCGGGTCTTCGACCTCCTCGACGCCGAGGAGGAGTCCCCCGAGCCGGCCCGGCCGGAGAAGCCCGTACGGCTCCGCGGCCGGGTCTCCTTCGAGAAGGCCGCCTTCCGCTACGAGGCCGACAGGCCGCTCATCGAGGACCTGTCCCTGACCGTGGAACCGGGCCGGACCGTCGCCATCGTCGGCCCGACCGGCGCCGGCAAGACGACCCTGGTCAACCTCCTCCTCCGCTTCCACGAGGTGACCGGGGGCCGCATCACCCTCGACGGGGTGGACATCGCGAGGATGACCCGCGAGGAGCTGCGCTCGGGCATCGGCATGGTCCTCCAGGACACCTGGCTCTTCGGCGGCACCATCGCCGACAACATCGCCTACGGGGTGCCCGGCGAGGTGTCACGGGAGCGGATCGTCGCGGCCGCGCGGGCCGCGCACGCCGACCGCTTCGTCCGCACCCTGCCCGGCGGGTACGACACCGTCCTCGACGAGGACGGGGGAGGGCTCAGCGCCGGCGAGAAGCAGCTGGTCACCCTGGCCCGCGCCTTCCTGTCCGACCCGGTGATCCTCGTCCTCGACGAGGCCACCAGCTCCGTCGACACCCGCACCGAGCTCCTCGTCCAGCAGGCCATGACCTCGCTCCGCGCGGGCCGCACCAGCTTCGTCGTCGCCCACCGGCTCTCCACCGTCCGGGACGCCGACACCATCCTGGTGATGGACGGCGGGTCGATCGCCGAACAGGGCACCCACGAGGAGCTCCTCGCCGCGGGCGGCGCGTACGCCCGGCTGCACGCCGCCCAGTTCGCCCGTACGGTGAAGGCGTGATCGTCACCGTCCGCACCACCACCGACGCGCGCGCCAAGGCCGACGCCCTGGCGCGCGGCGCCGTCGAGGCCCGGCTCGCCGCCTGCGCGCAGATCTCGGGGCCCGTCACCTCCGTCTACCACTGGCAGGGCGCGATCGAGACCACCGAGGAGTGGGAGGTCGTCTTCAAGACCACCGAGGCCCGCTACCCGGCCCTGGAGTCCCACCTGCTCGCCGCCCACGACTACGAGACGCCCGAGATCATCGCCACCCGGGTGACCCGGGTCGCCGAGGGCTACGCCCGCTGGGTCCAGCGCGAGACCGAGGCGGTTCCGTCGATCGAGGGCCTCGCACCGGTGAACGACGAGCGGCCGTTCTTCGTCTACGGGACGCTGCGCCCCGGCGCGTACAACCACGACCGGTTCCTCGCCGGCCGCATCGGCACCGAGGCGGACGCCGTGCTGTACGGGGCCGTCCTGCACGACGGACCCGGCTATCCGTACGTCGTCCCGGCGGACGGCGGCCAGGTCGTCGGCACCCTCCTCACGCCCTCGCCCGGCTCCTACGGCGAGCTGTTCGGGCTGCTCGACCGCCTCGAACTGCCCGTCGGCTACGAGCGGGTGGCGATGGACGTCGTCCGGACCCGGGACGGGGCCCGGGTCTCCGCCTGGGTGTTCCTGGCGGCGCCGGACGCGCCCCTCGGCCCCGTCATCGAGAGCGGCGACTGGTTCAGCCGGCCGTAGCCGCCACGTCCCCGGCGCGCTCCAGACGGACCGCGCACACCTTGAACTCGGGCATCCGGGAGACCGGGTCGAGCGCCGGGTTCACCAGGGTGTTCACCCGCCCCTCGCCGTACCAGTGGAACGGCATGAAGACCGTGTCCGGACGGATGGCCGCGGTGATCCGGGCGGGCGCGACCGCCCGGCCGCGCCGCGAGACCACCGCGAGCCGCTCGCCCTCGGTGACCCCGAGCCGCTCCGCGAGCCGCGGGTGGAGCTCCACGAAGGGACCGGGCGCCGCCGCGTTCAGCTCGTCGACCCGCCGCGTCTGCGCCCCCGACTGGTACTGGGACACGACCCGGCCGGTGGTGAGGACCACGGGGTACTCGGCGTCCGTCTCCTCGGCCGCCGCCCGGTGGACGACCGGCACGAACCGGGCGCGCCCGTCGGGCGTCGCGAACCGGTCGAGGAAGAGCCGGGGCGTCCCCGCGTGCCCGGGCTCCGGGCAGGGCCAGAAGACGCCCTGCTCCTCCTCGATGCGGCGGTAGCTGATGCCCGCGTAGTCGGCGGGGCCGCCCGCCGAGGCGCGCCGCAGCTCGTCGAAGACCTCCTCCGGGTCCGTCGGGAAGCCCTTCTCCCAGCCGAGCAGCGCGGCCAGCGCGTGCAGCACCTCCAGGTCGCTGCGCACGCCCCCGGGCGGGGTGAGGGCGCGGCGGCGCAGCAGCACCCGGCCCTCCAGGTTGGTCATGGTGCCGGTCTCCTCCGCCCACTGGGTCACGGGCAGGACGACGTCGGCGAGTTCGGCGGTCTCGGAGAGCACCACGTCCGCGACGGCGAGGAAGTCCAGCGACCGCAGCCGCCCCTCCACGTGCGCGGCGCGGGGCGCCGAGACCACCGGGTTGGAGCCCATCAGGAGCAGCGCCTTCACGTCGCCGCCGAGCGCGTCGAGGAGCTCGTACGCGCTCCGCCCGGGCCCGGGCAGCGTCTCCGGGTCGACGCCCCAGACCCCGGCGACGTGCTCGCGGGCGGCCGGGTCGTCGAGCTTGCGGTAGCCGGGCAGCTGGTCGGCCTTCTGGCCGTGCTCGCGGCCGCCCTGGCCGTTGCCCTGGCCGGTGAGGCAGCCGTAACCGCTCAGCGGCCGGCCCGCCCTGCCGGTGGCCAGGCAGAGGTTGATCCAGGCGCCGACGGTGTCGGTCCCCTTGGACTGCTGCTCGGGGCCGCGCGCGGTGAGGACCATGCCGGTCTCCGCGTCGCAGAACATCGCCACCGCCTCGCGCAGCAGCGGCAGGGACACGCCGGTGATCCGCTCGACCTGCTCGGGCCAGTGCGACATGGCCCCGGCGCGGGCGGCCGCCCAGCCGTCGGTGCGCGTCGCCACGAACTCCTCGTCCACGCGTCCTTCGGCCACCACGAGGTGCAGCATGCCGAGGGCGAGCGCGAGGTCGGTGCCGGGGCGCGGGGCGAGGTGCAGGTCGGCCTGCTCGGCGGTGCGGGTGCGGCGCGGGTCGACGACGATCAGCTTGCCGCCGTTCTCCCGCAGCTCGGTGAGGTAGCGCAGCGCGGGCGGCATGGTCTCGGCCAGGTTGGAGCCGACGAGGATCACGCAGCCCGTCTTCGGGATGTCCTCCAGCGGGAAGGGAAGACCCCGGTCGAGGCCGAAGGCCCGCTGGTGCGCGGCGGCCGCGGACGACATGCAGAAGCGGCCGTTGTAGTCGATCTGCGAGGTGCCGAGGACGAGCCGGGCGAACTTGCCCAGGGTGTACGCCTTCTCGTTGGTGAGGCCGCCGCCGCCGAAGACCCCCACGGCATCGGGACCGTGGTCGGCGCGGGCCCCGGACAGGCCCTCGGCGACGGCGGAGAGCGCCTCCTCCCAGCTCGCGGGCCGCAGGGCCCCCGTGTCAGGGCATCGGACCAGGGGCTCGGTGAGCCGGACCCGGGAGGAGAGTACGGAGGGGGCGGTGCGGCCCTTGCCGCACAGCGCGCCCCGGTTGACGGGGAACCCGGTCCGCTCGACCACCTCGGCGGGCAGTTCCGGGTCGCCGGTGGGGCGGAGCGACATGCCGCACTGCAGGGCGCAGTAGGGGCAGTGGGTGGGAACCGCGGTGGTGTCGGACATGCGGCCAGCATGCGTCCGGAGTGTTACGCGGGGCGGCGCCGCGTATTACGGGCGCGGTGCTCTCCGCTCAGCTCACGGCAGGTCGCGAGGTGAGGAGAGGGCCTCGGCGACCCCGTCCTCCCTCGGCCCGAGGAAGTGCGGGTCGGGCCGCAGTCCGGCGTCCAGGGCGGCCTTGCCCGCCGCGAACAGCTCCCGGGTGGTGCCGTAGTACCAGGTGCGGTCGTGGGGCTCGGCGACCCCCACGCCGTACGCGTCCACGCCCGCCCGGCCGCACAGCGCGACGGCCCGCTTGACGTGGAAGTCCTGGGTGACGAGGACGGCCCGGTCGACGCCGAACACCTTCCGGGCCCGGACGCAGGAGTCCCAGGTGTCGAAGCCCGCGTAGTCGCTGACGATCCGGCCGTCCGGCACCCCGCGCGCGGTGAGGTAGGTCCGCATGGCGCTCGGCTCGTCGTACGCGGTCCTGCTGTTGTCGCCGGTGACCAGCAGGACCCGCACCTTGCCCGTGCGGTACAGCTCGGCCGCCGTGTCCAGCCGGTGCGCGAGGTACGGCGTCGGGCGCCCCTTCCACAGGCCCGCGCCGAAGACGACGGCGACGTCCCGGGCGGGCACGTCCCCGGTGGTACGGAGCTTCCCGGCGGCCGCCGTGTGCATCCAGGTGACGGGGGCCAGCGCGAGGACGGCGCCCAGCATCACGGCCTGGACGGTACGGCGGCGGGCCCGGGTGGTGCGGGGGACCAGCCGCGAGAGCCGAGCCGGCATGCGGGAACCTCCGGGGTGCGGGAGTCGGGCGGCGCCGTCGGCCCGGTGGTGCGGGGGACGGTGCCGGTCTGTCACCCCGTCCGACGCGCCCCGGCGGCGTTCGGTTCACCGGACGCCCGGTGTGTTCCGTACAACACACCGGCCAGGAGCAGGCCGATCAGCATCCCGGTCAGCTGGGCGGCCGCGAACGCCGGCACCGACGCGGGGGCGATGCCGGTGAACGAGTCGGAGAACGCGCGGCCGAGCGTGGCCGCCGGGTTGGCGAAGGAACCGGAGGAGGTGAACCAGATCGCCGCGCCGATGTAGCCCGCGACGGCGACCGGCGCGAGGCCCGGCCGCCCGATGTGCCGCAGGCCCTGCACGACGAGGACCAGACCCGCGGTGGCGACGGCCTCCCCGAGCAGCAGGTGCAGCGCCGAACGCGGCTCGGTCGCCCAGCCGCCGGGCGCCCGCCCGAACATGGCCTCGGCGAGCAGCGCGCCCGCCACGGCCCCGGCGAGCTGCGCGGCGATGTAGACGAGGGCCTCCCGGCCGCCGCGCTCCGGCCGCAGCGACCACCACTCCGAGAGCGTCACGACGGGGTTGAAGTGCGCCCCGGACAGCGGTCCGATCAGCGCGATCAGCAGCCCGAGGCCGACCGCGGACGCGGCGGCGTTGGCGAGCAGCCGGACGCCGATGTCCTGGCTGAGGGAGTCGGCGCGGAGGCCGGAGCCGACGACGACGGCGACGAGGGCGGCGGTCCCGATGAACTCGGCGGCGGCGCGCCGGGGAAGCGCGGGCGGGGACATTCTCATAACGGAAAAGATATTCCGTGATCCGGAACGAAAAAAGAGGGGGAGGAAAACGCGGGCGGGCCGTACGATCCGGCCCATGAAGATCGACGACTGTCGCCTCCGCCGAGCGGTCGACTCCGACGCCCCCGCGGTGGCCGAGGTCTGGCTGCGCTCGTACACGGCGGCGCTTCCGGACGTGCGCCGAGCGCACACGGACGACGAGGTCCGCCACTGGTTCCGGGAGTGGGTCGTACCCGGCCTCGAGACCTGGGTGGCGACGGTCGACGACACGGTCGTCGCCATGATGGTCCTGGACGGCGACGACCTCGACCAGCTCTACGTCGATCCCCCCTGGCGCGGCCGGGGCATCGGCGACCGCCTCGTCGACCTGGCCAAGGAGCGCCGCACCACCGGCCTGTCGCTGTGGACGTTCCAGGTCAACGGCCCGGCGCGGCGCTTCTACGAACGGCACGGCTTCGTCGCCGCCGAGCACACGGACGGCGCGGGCAACGAGGAGCGCGAGCCGGACGTCCGCTACGTCTGGAGTCCGGCATGACCACCACCCGGCGTCACGCCGCCGCGGGGACGAACCGGTGGAGCTCGTCGGCGCCGGGCCGGACGACGCCGTAGCTGCTCTCCGGGACCTCGTTCCAGGCCCCCGGCAGGTCGCCGAGGGGCTCGGACACGACGAGACGGGTCTCGTCGGAGACCTCCCGCAGGAAGGCGACGTCGGGATGCAGCCTGCGCAGGGTCTCCACCCGGCTGCTGTAGAACAGCGAGCGCGAGGTGTGCGCGCTGGAGTACCGGAAGGCCCAGAGGCTCTCGCCGTCGGTGAGGGCGAGCGTCATCTGGAGCGGGAACTCCACCCCGTGCTCACGGCCGACCCGTTCCACGACGCCCGCCATGCGCGCCACGGCGGCGGGCGGGTCCCGGTCCAGGCCGTAGGTGAGGGCCAGGTAGAACATCACCTCGGAGTCCGTCGTGCCCTCGATGTCGGCGTAGAGCGCGGGATCGACGAGCAGGGTGAGGTCACGGCGCACGAGGTGGAACCCGGCGATGGCGCCGTTGTGCATGAACATCCAGCGGCCGTGCCGGAACGGGTGGCAGTTCGACTGCTGCACGGCCGTCCCGGTCGACGCCCGGATGTGGGCGAAGAACAGCGGGGACCGGACGTGATCCGCCAGCTCCCGCAGATTGCGGTTGTTCCAGGCGGGGCCGACGTCCCTCAGCAGCGCCGGCGTGTCGTCGTGCTCCGAGTACCAGCCGACGCCGAACCCGTCGCCGTTGGTGGTCTCCACGCCGAGCTTGGAGTGCAGGCTCTGGTCGATCAGGGAGTGGGCCGGTCTGTACAGGATGCTGTCGAGCAGCACCGGCGTTCCCGAATAAGCGAGCCATCGGCACATGCGCGATCACCTGACTCCCTGCCGGGTCCGCGGGCGCCGTCGTGCGCGCCGTCCGGCCCTCCCATTCTCGGCGCCCTCCCCACGGGGCGCCACATCGGCGCCCACGGGACGACCGGCCCGGCGGTCACGCGGACGGCCTGGCAGACGGGGCCAGGGGCGCGTGAGGAGGGCGGCGAGGACACGTCACGCGCCGGAAACGGCGAGGCAACGCACCCCCGCCAGGATCGGCGCATGACGGAACCAGACAGCACGCTCGCCGGCACCGCGGAGCTGCTCGCGAGGATCGCCGGACAGCTCGGGGCCCGACTGGCCCAGGTGCGTCCGTACGACCGTCGGCAGCGGAAGCACGACGAGGAGGTATGCCCACCGATGAACGTTCCCGCCCTCGCCCGGCAGATCCGCGCCACCCCCGCCCCGGCCGCGCCCGCTCCGCCCGCCCCCGTCCTCGTCGCCGTGGGCCACGGCAGCCGTGACCCCCGGGCCCGGGCCACCCTGGCCCGTCTCCTCGACCGGGTCCGCGAGCTGCGCCCGGGGCTCGACGTGCGCCTCGCCCACATCGAGCTGAACGCCCCGCTGCTCGACGACACGCTCGCCGAGGTCGCGGCCGACGGCCGGGACGCCGTACTCGTCCCCCTGCTCCTCGCCCCCGGGCACCACGTCACGCACGACCTGCCGGCGGCCGTCGCCGCCGCGCCCGCGCTCCGCGCGCGGGTCGCCGGACCCCTCGGCGCGCACCCACTGCTCGTCGAGGCGCTCGCCGGCCGGCTCGCCGAGGCGGGCTGGACACCGCAGGACGGGACCGCGCGCGACACCGGCGTCGTCCTCGCCTCCGCCGGCTCCCGCGACCCCCGGTCCGGGGCCGAGACGCGCCGGATCGCCGCCCTGCTCGGCGAGCGCCTCGGGGGCGTCCCCGTCATCCCCGCGTACGCGTCCGCCGCCGCGCCCACCGTCCCCGAGGCCGTCCGGGCGCTGACCGCCCGGGGCCGGCACCGGGTCGCCGTCGCCTCCTGCTTCACCGCACCCGGCCTCTTCGCCACCCGGGCCGCCGCCCACGCCCCGTGGATCGCCGCCGACCCGCTCGGCGCCCACCCGGCCCTCGCCCGCCTCGTCCTGCACCGCTACGACCGCGCCCGCGCGGCCCGCACCGCCACCCCCGCGCGGGAACTCGCCGCCATCTGAGGTCTTCTGTCGGTCCCTCCGGTTACCGTCGAGACATGGAAGGCATCGAGGACACCAAGGACAGCGCAGACCTCACGGACACCCCCGGCTACGACTCCGCCGCGACCGACCGCTGGGCCGCGGAGCCCGACAAACGCCCCGGCCGCACCGCCTTCCAGCGCGACCGCGCCCGCGTGCTGCACTCCGCCGCGCTGCGCAGGCTCGCGGGCAAGACGCAGGTCGTCACGCCCGGCACCCGGACCCACGCCTGGGACGCCAGCCCCCGCACCCGGCTCACCCACTCCCTGGAGTGCGCGCAGGTCGGCCGCGAGCTGGGCGCCGCCCTCGGCTGCGATCCCGACCTCGTCGAGGCCGCCTGCCTCTCGCACGACATGGGGCACCCGCCGTTCGGGCACAACGGCGAGCAGGCGCTCAACGACGTCGCCAAGGACTGCGGCGGCTTCGAGGGGAACGCCCAGTCGCTCCGGCTCCTCACCCGCATCGAGCCCAAGCGCTTCGTGAAGGACGCCGACGGCGACCTCGTCAGCGTCGGGCTCAACCTCACCCGGGCCACGCTCGACGCCGCCACCAAGTACCCCTGGGCGCGCGGCGGCCACCCCGAGGACCCCGGCTCGCCCAAGTTCGGCGTGTACGAGGACGACCTGCCCGTCTTCGAGTGGATCCGGCAGGGCGCCCCCGCCCACCGCAAGTGCTTCGAGGCCCAGGTCATGGACTGGTCCGACGACGTGGCCTACTCGGTCCACGACTTCGAGGACGGTCTGCACGCCGGGCACATCGACCCCAACCTGCTGCTCGCCGAGCCCGAGCGCGCCGACGTCTTCGCGGTCGCCGTCGGCCGCTACGTACCGCAGGACACCGACCCGCAGGAGCTCGCCGAGGCCCTCGACCGGCTCGTCGCCCAGGAGTGGTGGCCGCACGGCTACGACGGCTCGGCCGTCGCCCAGGCCCGCCTCAAGGACGCCACCAGCCAGCTCATCGGCCGCTTCTGCCTCGCAGCCGAGGGCGCCACCCGGCAGGAGTGGGGTTCGGGCCGCCTCACCCGCTACGCCGCCGAGCTCGTCGTCCCCCGCGAGGCGCGCAACGAGTGCGCGGTCCTCAAGGCCGTCGCCGACCGGTACGTGATGCAGCGCGCCGAGCAGGAGGCCCTCCGTGCCGACCAGCGGATCGTCGTCGCCGAGCTCGCCGAGGCGCTCGTCACCCGCGCCCCCGACGGCCTCGAACCGCAGTTCCGGGCCGCGTTCGACGCGGCCCGCGACGACCGCGCCCGCAAGCGCGTCATCGTCGACCAGATCGCCGGTCTCACCGACGCCTCCGCCCGCGCCCTCCACGCCCACCTCCGCCCCCACCACGCGTAGGTCCTCTTCCCTCACCCCCCGCGGTGCGGGACGCTCGCATGCGCGCCCCGAGCCGGAACGGCCCGACGAACGCCCGGGGGCGTAGGTTGGAACCGGTCGCAAAGAGGAGGAAACGACGTGGTCGACGCAGATCAGACCTTTGTCATCGTCGGCGGGGGCCTGGCAGGGGCCAAGGCGGCGGAGACCCTGCGCGCCGAGGGGTTCAACGGCCGGGTGATCCTCATCGGCGACGAACGCGACCACCCCTACGAGCGTCCACCCCTGTCCAAGGGCTACCTCACGGGCGCCAAGGAGCGCGACGGCGTCTTCGTCCACGAGGCCGCCTGGTACGCGGCGAACGACATCGAACTGCACCTCGGGCAGTCCGTCACCGCCGTCGACCGCGAGGCCCGCACCGTGCGCCTCGGCGACGGCACCGTCATCCGCTACGACAAGCTGCTCCTCGCCACCGGCGCCGAGCCGCGCCGCCTCGACGTCCCCGGAACCGAGCTCGCCGGCGTCCACCACCTGCGCCGGCTCGCCCACGCCGACCGGCTCCGCCAGGTCCTCGCCGGCCTCGGCCGGGACAACGGCCACCTGGTGATCGCCGGCGGCGGCTGGATCGGCCTCGAGGTCGCCGCGGCCGCCCGCGGCTACGGCGCCGAGGTCACCGTCGTCGAGGCCGACCCCACCCCGCTCCACCGCGTCCTTGGCCCCGAGCTCGGCCAGCTCTTCGCCGACCTGCACGCCGACCACGGCGTCCGCTTCCACTTCGGCGCCCGGCTCACCGAGATCGTCGGCCAGGACGGCATGGTCCTCGCCGTCCGCACCGACGACGGCGAGGAGCACCCGGCGCACGCCGTCCTCGCCGCGATCGGCGCCGCACCCCGCACCGCCCTCGCCGAGAACTCCGGGCTCGCCCTCGTCGACCGCGCCGACGGCGGCGGGATCGCCGTCGACGAGTCCCTGCGCACCTCCGACCCCGACATCTACGCGGCCGGCGACGTGGCCGCCGCCCTCCACCCGCGCCTGCACACCCGGCTCCGCGTCGAGCACTGGGCCAACGCCCTCAACGGCGGACCCGCCGCCGCCCGCGCCATGCTCGGGCAGCACGTCACGTACGACCGCGTGCCCTACTTCTTCACCGACCAGTACGACCTGGGCATGGAGTACTCGGGCTGGGCGCCCCCCGGCTCGTACGACCAGGTCGTGGTCCGCGGCGACACCGGCAAGCGCGAGTTCATCGCCTTCTGGCTCAAGGAGGGACGGGTCCTCGCCGGCATGAACGTGAATGTGTGGGACGTCACAGAGCCGATCCAGGACCTCATCCGCGCCCGTACGACCGTGGATCCGGAGGCCCTCGCCGACCCCTCCGTACCCCTGGAGAGCCTGCTCTGACCACCCCCGCCCCCACGTAGACTTCACGCGTGGCAGGCAGGATCAACGATGACGACGTGAAGGCGGTACGGGACGCGGTCCCGATCGACGCCGTCGTGTCCGAGTACCTCCAGCTGCGCAACGCGGGCGGCGGAAACCTCAAGGGCCTGTGCCCCTTCCACGACGAGAAGTCGCCCTCCTTCCAGGTCAGCCCCAGCAAGGGACTCTTCCACTGCTTCGGCTGCCAGGAAGGCGGCGACACCATCGCCTTCGTGATGAAGATCGACCACCTCTCCTTCTCGGAGACGGTCGAGCGCCTCGCCGCGAAGGCGGGCATCACCCTGCGGTACGAGGAGGGCGGCTACAACCCGGGCCACCAGCGGGGCGAGCGCATCCGCCTGATCGAGGCGCACAAGGTCGCCGCCCAGTTCTACGCCGACCAACTCGGCTCGCCCGAGGCCGAGATCGGCCGGAAGTTCCTCGCCGAGCGGGGCTTCGACCAGGCCGCCGCCGAGCACTTCGGCGTCGGCTACTCCCCGGCCGGCTGGGACCACCTCACCCGCTTCCTGCGCGGCAAGGGCTTCTCCGACAAGGAACTCGTCCTCTCCGGCCTCTCCCAGGACGGCCGCCGCGGCCCCATCGACCGCTTCCGCGGCCGCCTCATGTGGCCGATCAGGGACGTCGGCGGCGAGGTCGTCGGCTTCGGCGCGCGCAAGCTCCGCGACGACGACAACGGCCCCAAGTACCTCAACACACCCGAGACGCCGATCTACAAGAAGTCCCAGGTGCTCTACGGCATCGACCTGGCCAAGAAGGACATCGCCAAGGTCAGCCGGGCCGTCGTCGTCGAGGGCTACACCGACGTCATGGCCTGCCACCTCGCCGGCGTCACCACCGCCATCGCCACCTGCGGCACCGCCTTCGGCGGCGACCACATCAAGATCCTCCGCCGCCTCCTGATGGACAACGGCTCGGCCCGCGTCATCTTCACCTTCGACGGCGACTCCGCCGGCCAGAAGGCCGCCCTGCGCGCCTTCGAGGACGACCAGAAGTTCGCCGCCGAGACGTACATCGCCATCGCCCCCGACGGCATGGACCCCTGCGAACTGCGGCTCGCCAAGGGCGACGCGGCCGTCGCCGAACTCGTCCAGCCCCGCACCCCGCTCTTCGAGTTCGCGCTCCGCCAGATCGTGAAGCGCTACGACCTGGAGACCCCCGCGGGGCGCGCCGCCGCCCTCGACGAGGCCGCCCCCGTCGTCGCCCGCATCAAGAACATCGGCGCCCAGCACGAGGTCGCCGTCCAGCTCGCCGGCATGCTCGGCATCCTCGACACCCAGTTCGTCGTCAAGCGGGTCGCCCAGCTCGCCCGCTGGGCCCGCGACCGCGGCGGCAAGGGCCCCGCGCAGCCCGCCCCGCAGCGCGGCTACGACACCCCCGCCCCGACGGCCGCCCCCTCCGGGCCCGCGCTCAACCTGCGCAGCCCCGCCCACCGCACCGAGCGCGAGCTCCTCAAGCTCGCCCTCCAGCGCCCCGAACTGGTCTCCCCGGCCTTCGACGCGTACGGCATCGACGAGTTCACCGCCCCGCCGTACGCCGCCGTCCGCCAGTGCATCCAGGACGCCGGGGGCGCCACCGGCGCCCCCTCCGACTACCTCGACGCCGTCCGCGAAGCCGCGCCCAACGACGGCGTCCGCTCCCTCGTCACCGAACTCGCCGTCGAGGTGATCTTCGCCAAGAACGTCGACGAGGCCTATGCCGGCGACCAGCTCGTCACCGTCCGGCTCCGCGCCGTCGACCGCCGCATCCGCGACGTCCAGGGCACCCTGGCCCGGCTCGGCGCGAACGGCGACCCGGAGCGGCTCGCGGCCGTCCAGAACGAGCTGTGGGTCCTCACCCAGTACGGGCAGTCCCTGCGGAACAACGGCGCCGCCGCACTCTGACCCTCGGTCACGGAACGGACTCAAAAAGTCACCGCACGCCCCTCGTGGCGGCGATGAGTCGTACCCCACACTGGGTGACGGTGTCGTTCCGCCCCTCCTGGAGGTCGCCCGCCGTGCAGACCGAGATCCAGACCACCGAGCCGGACGAGCAGGCCGAACTCCCCGAGGTCCCGGTCCAGCGGCGCCGGACCGACCTCGGCGGCAACGGTCCCTCCTCCGACCTCTTCCGCCAGTACCTCCGCGAGATCGGCCGCATCCCGCTGCTCACCGCCGAGGAGGAGGTCGAACTCGCCCGCCGTGTCGAGGCCGGCCTCTTCGCCGAGGAGAAGCTCGCCAACACCCCTGACCTGGAAACGCGGCTGGCGATCGACCTGGACCGGATCGTCGTCCTCGGCCGGATCGCCAAACGGAAGCTGATCGAGGCCAACCTGCGCCTCGTCGTCTCCGTCGCCAAGCGGTACGTGGGCCGCGGCCTCACCATGCTCGACCTCGTCCAGGAGGGGAACCTCGGCCTCATCAGGGCCGTGGAGAAGTTCGACTACGCGCGCGGCTACAAGTTCTCCACGTACGCCACCTGGTGGATCCGCCAGGCCATGTCCCGGGCCCTCGCCGACCAGGCCCGGACCATCCGCGTCCCCGTGCACGTCGTCGAACTCATCAACCGCGTCATCCGCGTCCAGCGCCGCATGCTCCAGGAGCGCGGCTACGAACCCACCGCCGAAGAGGTCGCCGCCCAGCTGGACCTGGCCCCCGAGCGGGTCGGCGAGGTCCTCCGCCTCGCCCAGGAGCCGGTGTCCCTGCACGCCCCCGTCGGCGAGGAGGACGACGTCGCCCTCGGCGACCTCATCGAGGACGGCGACGCCGCCTCGCCCGTCGAGTCCGCCGCCTTCCTGCTCCTCCGCCGCCACCTGGAGGACGTCCTCTCCACCCTCGGCGAACGCGAACGCAAGGTCGTCCAGCTCCGCTACGGCCTCGACGACGGCCGCCCCCGCACCCTGGAGGAGATAGGGCGCATCTTCGGCGTCACCCGCGAACGCATCCGCCAGATCGAGTCCAAGACCCTCACCAAACTGCGGGACCACGCCTACGCGGACCAGCTGCGCGGCTATCTGGACTAGGGCCTGCACCTCGACGGTCGGCCCGTGCCGCACGGCATGCGGCACGGGCCACCCGCCGGGTCAGTCGACCTCGGCGACCGCCTGCGCGAACTGCGCGGCGTACAACCGGGCGTAGGCCCCGCCGGACGCCAACAGCTCCTCGTGCGTGCCCTGTTCGACGATCGAGCCGTTCTCCATCACCAGGATCACGTCCGCGTCGCGGATCGTGGAGAGCCGGTGGGCGATGACGAAGCTCGTCCGGCCGTGGGCCAGGCGCGCCATCGCCTTCTGGATGAGGACCTCGGTGCGGGTGTCGACGGAGCTGGTGGCCTCGTCGAGGACGAGGATCACCGGGTCGGACAGGAACGCCCGGGCGATGGTGATCAGCTGCTTCTCGCCCGCGCTGACCCCGGCGCCGTCGTCGTCGATGACCGTGTCGTACCCGTCGGGCAGGGTGCGGACGAAGCGGTCGGCGTGCGCGGCCCGCGCGGCCTCCTCGATCTCCTCCCGGGTCACCTTCCGGGTGGCGCCGTACGCGATGTTCTCCGCGATGGTGCCGCCGAAGAGCCAGGTGTCCTGGAGGACCATGCCGATGTCGGTCCGCAGCTCCTCGCGGGGCATCGACGCGATGTCGACACCGTCGAGGGTGATGCGGCCGCCGGTCACCTCGTAGAACCGCATGAGCAGGTTGACCAGGGTCGTCTTGCCGGCGCCGGTCGGGCCGACGATCGCGACCGTCTGGCCTGGTTCCACGGTGAGCGACAGGCCCTCGATGAGCGGCTTGTCGGCCTCGTAGCGGAAGGCGACGTCCTCCAGCGCGACCCTGCCCTTGACGGCCGCCGGCTCGAGGTCGGCCGGCCGTTCGCTCCTCGGCGCGTCCGGCGCCTGCTCCTCGGCGTCGAGCAGCTCGAAGATCCGCTCGGCCGAGGCGACGCCCGACTGGACCAGGTTCGCCATCGACGCGACCTGGGTCAGCGGCATGGAGAACTGGCGCGAGTACTGGATGAACGCCTGCACGTCACCGATGGAGAGCGTGCCGCTCGCCACCTTCAGACCGCCGACGACGGCCACCAGGACGTAGTTGAGGTTGGAGATGAAGACCATCACCGGCTGCATCACGCCGCTGTTGAACTGGGCCTTGAACCCGGCCTCGTACAGCGCCTCGTTCTGCTCGCGGAAGTCCTTCGCGGACTCCTCCTGGCGCCCGAAGACCTTCACCAGGGCGTGCCCGGTGTACATCTCCTCCACGTGCGCGTTGAGCGCGCCCGTGGACTTCCACTGCTGGACGAAGTGCGGCTGCGAGCGCTTGCCGATCTTCGCCGCGACGAACACCGACACGGGCACCGTCACCAGCGCCACCAGGGCGAGCAGCGGCGAGATCCAGAACATCATGGCGAGCACGCCGACGATGGTGAGCAGCGAGTTGATCAGCTGGCCCATCGACTGCTGGAGCGTCTGCGAGATGTTGTCGATGTCGTTGGTCGCCCGGGACAGCACCTCGCCGCGCTTCGCCTTGTCGAAGTACGACAGGGGCAGTCGCGCGAGCTTCGTCTGGACGTCCTCCCGCATCCGGTAGACCGTCCGGTTGATCACCTTGATCGACATGCGGGTGGAGACCAGCATGAGCAGGCCCGCCGCCACGTACACCCCGAGGACCAGGAGCAGGACCTGGCCGACGGCGGTGAAGTCGATGCCCTGCCCCGGCGTGAAGTCGACCCCGGACAGCATGTCCGCCATGCCGGAGTCGCCGGAGGCGCGCAGCCGGTCGATCGCCTCCGCCTTCGTCCCGGTCTCGATCTGCCGCCCGACGACGCCGGCGAAGACGAGGTCGGTCGCCTTGCCGAGGATCTTCGGGCCGACCACCGAGGCCGCCACCGACAGCACGCCCGCGATCAGCATCACCCAGAGCGTGCCGCGCTCGGGTGCCAGCTGCCTCAGCAGCCGCTTGCCCGAGCCCTTGAAGTCCATCGACCGCTGGTCGGGGCCGCCTCCGGCCATCATGCGTCCACCAGGACCGGCCATCAGGCTGCCTCCGCCTCGGTCAGCTGGGAGAGCACGATCTCCCGGTACGTCTCGTTGTCCGCCATCAGCTCCTGGTGCCGTCCGGTGCCCACGACACGACCCGCGTCGAGGACGACGATCCGGTCGGCGTCCCGGATGGTGGAGACGCGCTGGGCGACGATCACCACGGTCGAGTCGGCGGTCTCCTCGCGCAGCGCGGCCCGGAGCAGGGCGTCCGTCTCGTAGTCGAGTGCCGAGAACGAGTCGTCGAAGAGGTAGATCTCGGGCCGCTGCACCAGCGTCCGCGCGATGGCGAGCCGCTGGCGCTGTCCGCCGGAGACGTTGGTGCCGCCCTGTGCGATCGGGGCGTTCAGACCGGCGTCGAGGCCGCGCACGAAGTCGGCGGCCTGGGCGACCTCCAGGGCGTGCCACAGCTCCTCGTCGCTCGCGTCGGGCTTCCCGTACCGCAGGTTGGTCGCGACGGTCCCCGAGAAGAGGTACGGCTTCTGCGGGACGAGTCCCACCGTCCTGGCCATCAGCTTCGGGTCGAGCTCGCGGACGTCGACGCCGTCGACGAGGACCTCGCCGCCGGTGGCGTCGAAGAGCCGGGGCACGAGTCCGAGGAGGGTCGACTTGCCGCTGCCGGTGGAGCCGATGACCGCGGTGGTCTCACCGGGCCGGGCCACGAGCTCCACGTCCGTCAGGACCGGCTCCTCCGCACCCGGATACCGGAAGTCCGCGCTCCGGACCTCCAGGTGTCCGCGGCGGTCCAGGGTCGTCACCGGCTCGGCCGGCGGCACGACGCTCGACTCGGTCGCGAGGACCTCCTCGATGCGCTCCGCGCACACCTCGGCCCGCGGCACCATCATGAACATGAAGGTGGCCATCATGACGGCCATCACGATCTGCATCAGATAGGCGAGGAAGGCGGTCAGCGCGCCGATCTCCATCCCGCCGCTGTCGATGCGGTGCGCGCCGAACCAGACCACGGCCACGCTGGAGACGTTCACGACGGTCATCACGACCGGGAACATCAGCGCCATCAGCCGGCCGGTCGCCATCGACACGTCCGTCAGCTCGGCGTTCGCCCCGCGGAACCGCTCCTCCTCGTACCCGTCCTTCACGAAGGCCCGGATCACCCGGTTGCCGGTGATCTGCTCGCGCAGCACCCGGTTCACCGTGTCGAGGCGCTCCTGCATGGTCCGGAAGAGCGGCCGCATCCGCCGCACGATCAGGGAGACGGAGACGGCGAGGACCGGCACCACCGCGAGCAGCACGCCCGAGAGGGGCACGTCCTGGCCGAGCGCCATCACGATGCCGCCGACGCACATGATCGGCGCGGAGACCATCAGGGTGAACGCCATCAGGACCAGCATCTGGACCTGCTGCACGTCATTGGTCGTACGGGTGATCAGCGAGGGCGCGCCGAACTGCCCGAGCTCCCGCGCGGAGAACGACTGGACGCGGTCGAAGACCGCGCCGCGGATGTCGCGGCCGACCGCGGACGCCGTCCTGGCGCCGTGGAACACGGCCCCGATGTTGCAGACGACCTGCACGACGGACACGCCTATCATCAGCGCGCCGAACCGCAGGATGTAGCCGGTGTCCCCGGTCACGACACCGTTGTCGATGATGTCGGCGTTCAGGGTCGGCAGGTAGAGGCTCGCGCACGTCTGGAGGAACTGGAGCAGGACGAGCAGCGCGATGGGTTTTCGGTAGGGCCGCAGATGGGTTCGGAGAAGTCTTATGAGCACGGCTCCACTATCGCCCGCGTCCCTGTGGCGTTACGACTCGGTTTCGCGCGTGTCCGGGGGTCCGCGGCGAACCCTGGCGAAGACTTTACGAACCGTGCCCCCGGCCGGGCCGGAGCCCGGGGGACGAACCGCCCCAACCCGGTGCCCGGGGACGAACGGCCCGGACCGGGCGCCGCTCCCGCCGGCTACCCGCCGAACGCTCCCGGGTGGATCTGCTCGCGGGTGGCCCCGTACTGCTGCCGCACCGCCTGGCCCGCCGACAGCTCGTCGCCCGGCTCCAGGATCTGCGCGGCCGCGCCCTGCCAGGCCGGGGGAGTGGACGGCGACAGGGTGCCGCGCGCCGCGCCGAGGGCCCAGGCGGCCTGACGGGCCGCGCCGAGCGCCGCGTAGTCCGCCGGCTGGGGGACGACGACCTGGGCGCCGAACAGCGCCGGTGCGAGCGCCTGTACGGCCGGCAGGGCGGCGGCGGCGCCGAGCAGGAAGATCCGCCGCACCTCGACGCCCCGCCCGCGCAGCACGTCCAGGGCGTCGCCGAGGGCGCAGAGCATCCCCTCGAACGCGGCCCGCGCCAGGTGCTCCGGCTTCATGGACTCGCGCCGCAGCCCGCTGAGCGTCCCCGCGGCGTGCGGCAGGCTCGGGGTCCGCTCGCCCTCCAGGTAGGGCAGCAGCACGAGCCCGGAGGCGCCCGGCGTCGACTTCAGGGCGAGCGCGGAGAGCTCTTCGAGGGATTCGGTGCCCAGCATCTCGGCGGTGCCGCGCAGCGCCCGCACCGCGTTGGAGGTGTGGACGACCGGCAGGTGCATGCCGGTGGCGTCGGCGAAGGAGGTGATCATGCCGTCCGGGTCGGCCAGGGCCTCGTGGTGAACGGCCATCACGGAGCCGGACGCGCCGAGCGAGACCACCGCGTCGCCGGGCCCCAGGCCGAGACCGAGGGCGGCGGCCATCGTCTCGCCCGTGCCCGCGGAGATCAGCAGGCCCTCGGGGGTGGTGCCGGCGGCCTCGGCCGGGCCGAGGACCTCGGGCAGTACGGCCTGGTGGCCGAGCGCCAGTTCCACCAGGTCGGGGCGGTAGGCGCCGGTGCGGGCGGACCAGTAGCCGGTGCCTGAGGCCGCGCCGCGGTCCGTGGTGCGGCGGGCGGGCCGGCCGAGGAGCTGCCAGACCAGCCAGTCGTGGGGCTGGAGGATCATCGCGATCCGGCGGGCGTGGTCGGGTTCGGTGCGGGCCAGCCAGCGCAGCTTGGCGACCGCCTGGCCGGGGCCGGGGACGCAGCCGACGGCCTCGGCCCACGCCTGGCGTCCGCCCAGCGACTCGACGAGGTCGGCGGCGGCGACCTGGGCGCGCTTGTCGTTGCGGACGAGCGCGGGCCGCACCAGGCCGCCCTGCGCGTCGAGGGGCACGAGGCCGTGCTGCTGCGCCGAGACGCCGATGGCCTCCACGCCCTCCAGGATCCCGCCGGTGGCGGCCTCCCCGAGGGAGAGCAGCCACGACTGCGGATCGACGTCGACGGCCTTCGGTTCGCCGGGGTGCGCGGCGTACCCCTGGCGCAGTACGGCACCCGTGTCCGTGTCACAGACGACGATGCGTGTGAACTCAGCAGAGCTGTCCAGTCCGGCGACTATCCCCATGACACATGATTCTGCCGCACGCGGGCGCGCTGCGGGCGTCCCGGAGGCGTTCAGGTGTTGCTGGTGCCCCAGTCGTCCTCCTCGACCTTGCCGTTGGCCCCGGCGCGCCCGCGCAGCGCGTGCACCCGGTCGGTCACGGCGGTGGGCAGCCGGTCGCCCACCTTGTCGCCCACGACGTGGGCCGCCTTGCCCGCGACCTGGCGTCCGGTCTGCGCGGCCGACTCGGCGGCGTTGCGCACGGCCGGGTTCTGGGCGAAGTCCTGCGCGGACTTCTTCATCTGCTCGTAGCGCTCGCGTCCGGCCCGTGTCCCGACCACGTAACCGAGGGCTAGTCCCACGACGAACGTCAGCTTGTACCGCACGGCTGGATCCTTCCCTGGAGGCCCTGGGGATACCGATTGGCGGAGCACCCCCCTGCTTGCGCTAATGTATGTCTCGCAGCGAGCGAGCGCCCTCCCGGTCAGCCGGACGGGGTCCGTTCGGTGCAACGCAGCAATCCCCTGTAGCTCAATTGGCAGAGCAGCCGGCTGTTAACCGGCAGGTTACTGGTTCGAGTCCAGTCGGGGGAGCGCGATCCCCTGTAGCTCAATTGGCAGAGCATTCGGCTGTTAACCGGAGGGTTACTGGTTCGAGTCCAGTCGGGGGAGCCACACGGAGAAGGACCCTTCGGGGTCCTTTTTCGCGTCTACGGGAACCGGGCGCGGTCCTGTGGGGTCTTCAAGGTCAGCAGAGCCGATCTTCCGGAGCAGGAGATCGTATGAGCGGCTATGCTGCGGCAGACGGCGCGCACACATGTACGCGCCTCACCGATCGGGGCGGTAGCTCAGCCGGTTAGAGCAGCGGACTCATAATCCGTCGGCCGTGGGTTCGAGTCCCACCCGCCCCACAGAGAAGAAACGTCGTGACCAGGCACTTAGCCGGTCAGGCGTGAGCACGAAGGGTCTTGGCGGCCCGTCCTAAGCAGGAAAGCACACCTGATTGGACAGAGATTGGACGCTGGTCACGCGACGCGCTCGAACCCCTCGTTCGGCGCATCGGTGAGCCCGTCCCGCGTCACCTGCGGCCCCTCGGCAGGGTCCAGAGCCGCGTGATCAGCGGCACGCTTCCCCGGACTGCGTGAGCTGTCGTTCGCGGAGGCCGGCGTCGAGCAAGGCTGCGGCCGGGGGACGACCGAGCTGGTGGTCTCGGCCTCGTTGTCCAGGAGCTGCGGGAGGACCGCCGTGTAGGTGTCGGACGTCACCTGGAACGACTTGTGGCCCAGTCGCACCTGGACGACCTTCATCTTCGCCCCGCCGAGCAAGGCCAGTGCCGCTGACAGGTGCCGGGTGTCGTGCAATCGGATCGGGGGCAGCCCGGAAAGCTCGACGAGCCGGTTGAACCGCCGGCTCATCCAGTCCGGGTGGAGCGGTGTGCCGTCCTCATGCACCCAGAAGCGGTCGCTCTCGACGTAGGCGTGGACATCACTCCATGCCTCGCGCTCCTTCCTGCGCGTCGTGTCGAACCCCACCCAGAGCTCGGCGGTATCGGCGTCGAGGGTGACGGTGCGGACGCTGTCCTGCTTCGGCGCTTCGTCGTACACCCGGTAGGCGACCTCGACGACCTGTGCCGAGATCCGGAAGTACTGCACCGGCGAGTACAGGCTGACCTCCGACAGGGGCAGCGCGCACATCTCCCCGCGGCGCGGTCCCCTGAAGATGAGCCCGTTCCACAGCCCAACGAACCGGTCGGCCGCGATGAAGGCCAGGAAGTCGGCCGTCTGCTCCGGAGTCCACACCATCACCGGGGACGGCTTCTGGCCCGTCCGCTTCCACTCGTCGACGCGTTCCGGCGTCCAGACCAGCGCCGTGGGCTTCTTCACCGGCGGAAGCTCCACCATCTTGGCCCAGTTGGTGGTGTAGTCGCCGCGCTTGATGACGTCCGACATGAAGGATTTCAAGGTCGCGAGGATGCGGTGCATCGTGTTGACCGAAGTAATCTTCCGCCGTCCCTTGCTGCCCTCGCGGAGCGCCGCGTTCGCCTCCAGGTACGCGCTGCGCCTGACGCGACGCTCCTCCGTCTTCCCGGAGGCCCTGACCCACGCCGTGTGTGCCGCGTCGCGCGCCTCCGTCAGCTCGACTATGCGTGCGTGGTGCAGAAGCCGCTCGGCGTTCTCCCGCTCGATGGCCGCGAACATCGCCTCGATGTGCCGGAGCTTGAGGTCGCGCCGCTTGACGTGCCCGAGGTGGGGCCTGAGGTACAGGCGGATGTGATCCTCATATCCGTGAGTCGTCGTGCGGGCGAGCCGCTTCTTGCGAGCGATCCACGCGTCCAGGTCCTCGGCCACGGTGGCGTCGCTGAGGATGTCGGTGCCCTTGACGGCCTCCCGGTAGAGCTCAGCCGCCTTCTTCATCGCCGCGTCCTTGGTGGCGAACCCGAACCTGCGGACACGGCGCCGGTCGCCGTTCTCGCCGGCCTCCAGCTCGAAGTAGAGGCTCCACTTCCCGTGCTTCTTCTCCTTGAGCTTGGGGCAGGTGGCACCGACGTTGCGCTGTTTCGGCTTGCCTGCCTCATCCAGGACCGGGGCGCCGTCCTCACCGATCACCGGCTCCTGGCAGACGCAGTAGCGCGCGTAGGAGGGGTTGAACTTCTCCGTCACTCTTGGGTCCTCGCTCCTTGTCCTTCTATGACGGTTCACGGTGAACCGTGAGGACATCTTGCCCCAACACTTCAGTGTTGGCGTATCCTTAAGTGACGTTGGCGTGGGGGAGAACGCGACAACGGGATGACAACGGAAAATGCTGCAGGTGCCAGGGCCAGTCAGATGACCCTGGACGAACTGCTCGCGCTGCCGCCCACGGTGAACGTCACCACGGCCGCACGGGCGCTCGGGATCGGAGTCCACAAGGCATACGCCCTGATCAAGGACGGGACCTTCCCTGTGCGAACGCTCCCGCTGGGGAGCACGGTGAAGGTTCCGACCGCTGCGTTGTGGAGCGTGTTGGGGGTGACGCCCCCGGCGCGCTGATGATCGCCCGTCGACCCGAGTAACTCTCCTAGGCCGCAGCCCCAGTACAGGGCTGTGGCCTAGGATCGGGCGGCTACACGCGTACGAGAAGAACGGACGACCATCGAATGCCTCGGCTCTACGGTTTTGACGACCAGTCGCGTCGTCGGCTTCGCGACGACGAGGTGGAACCGACTCGCCAGATGGTCAGCCGGGCTCTGGCCGGCGCTTCGAACGCTGACATCGCCGCTTGGGCCAACGGCGAGGGGTACCGGGGGACGCTCGGAGGGGAGTGGAAGGACGCCTCGATCGGTCGTCTCCTCCGCACTCCGGCCATCGCTGGGCTCCGCCGTGAGGAGGATGGCACGCTGGTGGACGCTGGCCACCCTGGCGCGATCACGCCCGAGGAGTTCCACGCCTTGGAGGAGCGCGAGAAGGCGAGGAAGACCGCCCCGCCGGACGATGTGCACGACTACCTCCTCAACGATGAGGCGAGTACGTGTGGCAACTGCACGCAGGCCCTCCAGGGGGCCCGTACGAACGCGGGGACCCCTGGGTACCGCTGCCGCCCGAAGGACAAGAACGGGCGCGGTGGGTGCGGAGAGGTTCGGATCGACGGCGAGCTGCTGGAGACCTACGTCGGCGAGTACGTAGTGGCCGAACTCCTCAAGCCCGGTATTCGTGAGCAGCTCCTCCGCGCGCAGGAGGCCGTCAAGGAGCAGGTCAAGCAGCTGACGGCTGACATCGCCGACCTTGAGGGGCGGCGGACGGAGGCGGCCACGCTCTACGGGAAGCGGCAGATCAGCAGCGAGGCCCTCGTCATCGCCGAGGGCGAGCTGACGAAGACCCTCAAGGAGACGCGAAAGCGGCTGCGGTATGCCGAGCAGATGGCGAACTTCAAGCTGGGCGGCGCCACCGATTTGGTGCGCTGGTGGAACAGTGCGCCGACGGCCTCCAAGAGGGCGATCACTCTGCTCCTTCTGGAGGCCGTCGTGGTGTACCCGGCGCGCGCGCGGGGTGTCCGCACGATCGAGCCTGGTCGTGTCGTGCTGCGCTGGCGGAAGCTGGGCGCCGCGTCACGCGGCTGAGGGGGTCACCTTCCGGGCGGCGATCCGCCGTCCGACCATCGACATCGTCAGGCCGGTGATGAGGGCGACCACCGCCAGGCCGGCCAGGACCGGGGAGACGATCTCCTCGGTTTCCAGCGGCCACGGATGGCCGAGGTAGCGCGTGACCAAGTAGGAGCCCTTGCTCAGCGCGTACGCGACACCCAGCATCGCTGCGACAGCCGACATGGTGAGCCCTCGCGCGGTCCAGAGGTGACCGCCTCGACGCATGGACAGGGCCATTCCCGAGCACAGGAAGACGATCTCGCCGCAGGTCACCGCGACGTAGGCCAGGTAGACCATGAGGTACACGGTGACGCCGGGCGCGGCGGCGTGCGCGGTGGTGAACTCGATGGTCTCGTCCGTGGTCGCGACGAACAGCGGGAGCATGGCGGCGAGCACGACGGCCGCGAAGGCGCACCGCGCGTAGAGGCTGGCCTTGAGGACTTCCCGGGTGTACGACCAGTCCACCATCATGAGCTGGAGGCTGCCGCACCACAGGACTGCGCAGACGTGGGCGCCGATCTTGGCCGCGTTGTTCATGCCGGTCGCGGACTCGACCGCAGACTCGACCGCCGGAACGGCGAGGAGAACCCCGAGGGTGCACACGCCGAACGCGACAGCTCGTGCGGCCCGTGCGATGCGGTAGTCGGCTCGGTCCCGCTGGCGCCAGGCTTCGCGGGCGGAGAGCACGGTGCCCGTCAAGCCGAAGAGGGTGCACAGGCCGAAGACTATGCCGTCCATGTTGTTCTAGGGTCCTTCCAGGTCGGAGGCGGCCCGTTGGGCTGCCTCGTCGAAACTGAGCCGGCGCCGCCTACCGGGCCGAGGGGCCTCGGGGACGGAGGGCAGGGCTTCGGGGATTTCCGGGACTGTGAGGTTGCTGTGGCCGTGCCGTGAGCGGATCTCACGGGCGGCCTCCAGCAGCTCATTGGCCCCTTCCGGCCCCAGGTCGTGAATCAGGCGTAGAGCTTCACGGACCTCTGGGTATTCCTCGTAGACCGTCAGAGAGGTCAAGCCGTTGTATCCGGGGAGCAGGAAACTTACCGGAGTCTCGAAAGCCCGTGCGAGTCCAAGGAGCTGAGACAGCTTCGGGTCCGTCTTCTCCCCAGTCAGCAGCTCGTTGACGACCTGGTGGGTCATGGCCGGCTTCCCGCCGACATCTTGGGTGGTCGCCGTGGCGATGGCGCGTGTGCTGGGCGTCTTCCCGGCCTGGTCGCGCTTCCTGCCGAGCAGCAAAGCCAGCTTGCTGGCGAGAGGTACGTGCGGGCCGAGCGGCATCTGGTCGTAACTCCTCTGAGTCTGTCAACTCCGGCCGGTGTGCGGCAGATGGAGGTGTTCAATGTCTTTGTTTGTTGACAATACCGGGCGCCCCGAAGCAAGATCTATAACGGGTGAGAAACGAACGCTTACCTAGCGTGCGGGCACCGCCCCCTGGGGAGTGGGTCGGGGTGGCGCCTTTCTTCGGGCCTAAGGTGTGCCGGGGTCTCTGCTGTGTGGGGATCTAATGGTTGGGCATGCCTGGGCGGTACGGCGTCACGACGCAAAGAGGTACGGGTGGGGATCGAAGTGGGGCGAGTGCTGGCTCGGCTGACGGAGTCCGGGGGTAAAGCGCATGTCGCCCTTGATGACGGGCTGGCGCGTGAGGTGCTGGGCGCGCTGGCGATCGTGGACGTCGAGGAGATCGATCGACAGGCGCGTCCGGGCGGGGTGGACGGCTGCGGGAAGTGAGGCGTGGGGCGTGAACCTTCAGGTTCGCGTCCCACGCCTCTGACCTGCGAAAACTTCGAAAATTTGTGGACTCTCGCCCTGAAGGCATATAGAATAAAAGCATGAAGGGGGGAGAGGCCCCACCCACTGACCTCTTGGAGACGACATGCCGCAGCACAAGTACCAGACCCTCAAGATGCGCCAGATCACCCGCAACGAGGGCCAGCCGCGCGAGACCTTCAACGAGGAGGCGCTGAACGAGCTGGCCGCCTCGATCAAGCAGCACGGTCTGATCCAGCCGGTCGTCGTCCGCAAGGTCGAGCAGGGCTACGAGCTCGTCGCCGGCGAGCGGCGCTTCCGCGCCAACGAGATCGCGGGCAACATCACCATCGAGGCCAAGATCCTCCTCGCCGACGGCGATGCCGGAATCAGCGACCTCGACTCTTTCAAGAAGGCCATGGCTGAGAACCTCAACCGCGAGGACATGCTCCCCCTGGAGGAGGCCCGCGGCTTCAAGCGGGTCCTGGACGATGAGCACGACGGCGACCCCGACATGGTGCCCGCGGTCGCCGAGACCTTCTCCAAGTCGGTCGCCTTCGTCACTCAGCGGCTGACCCTCCTCAACCTGCGCCCCGAGATCCAGGCCGCCGTGGACGCCAAGCACATCGGCACCCAGGCCGCCGTCCAGATCGCCGCGCTCTCGCCCGCCAACCAGAAGGCCGTCTTCGACGACTGGAGGAAGAGTGACAAGAGCGACAACCAGCTCCTCCACGTCGCGTACGCCATGCGGAAGCAGGAGAAGGCGGCGAAGCAGGACTCCATGGTCGACGTCGAGGAGCTGACCCCCGAGAAGAAGGCCGAGGTCAGCCGCGCCCAGGCCAAGACCAAGAGCGACCTCGACGCCATCGAGCGCATGTGTGCGCTGCTGGACGGCATCGCCAAGACCGACCCGATGGAGCTCGCCCGGATGCTGGAGGGTCAGGTCGGCAGGCGGCTGGAGCAGATCGACAGGGTCGCCGACTTCGTCCAGAAGGCCCGCTGGCGGCTCAAGCAGGCCAAGGCCCACGCCGACGCCAGCGAACTGATGGTCAGCCCCGACGCCGCTGCGCCGGACCTCGTCGGCGACGCGGCCGCCGCGCTCGCGCGACTGGAGCCCGCGGGCGACGACGCCCCCGAGCAGGTCGACGCCCCCGCACAGGACGAGCCCGCCGCGCCGGAGGAGCCCGCCGCGCCGGAGGAGGACCAGAACGTGGCCGCCGTCGAGACGAACGCCAGCCCGCGGCAGGAGAACGCGCAGGACGCCGAGACCGCCGTCGAGCCGGAGTGGGACGACGCCGACGTGAGTGCCGAGGCCGAGCCGGTCGACCTCGCCGCCTGACCCACCCGCCCAGGGGGCGGCTCGCCAGCGGGCCGCCCCTCAAAATAGATCCCAACGCTTAAGAGTGGTACGGTCTATCTCGTTGGAGGGAACGGCCACAGCCGAGGAACCGGCCCACCGACTGCCGTGGCATGCGGCATCCCCTCGGTGCCTGACGGGTGGCCAATCCCCCGCGCCCTACCCGTCAGGCACCGGCTCCGCACCGAAGCCACCTGCCGCACCACATCCACGCACGCGAGCAGACCCGCCCCGGCCCAGGCCGACGGCGGGTCCACTTGTACCCGGGAGTGCTATGACCTCGCAGGACTTTCGCGGCCACGCCGACGAGTACGACCTGTACCGCCGCCTCATCACAGAACGCGATGGCAGGCCAGCCGCGCCCATCTGCGACCACGGGCCCGACGCCTGCTGGAGCCGTGAGCCCGACCCGGACGCCGCCCGGCATCGAGCGGAACTCGAAGCAGCCCTCTACACGCGCATAGGAAGCAGAGCAGCATGAACGAGCAGCAGGCGACCGAGAAGAGCGAGCCCACCTCGCCCGTGCCCGGGGCAGTGTGGTGCAAGTCGTGTGACTCCTGGTGCTTGCCCTCCGGGATCTGCCGCTGCAACAACCGCTGATCCTGCGCGCACCGTAGCGAGCGCCACCTTGGCGCCCGCTACGGTGCGGGCGTCGTCAATCCGCCTGTCGGCTCCTCGCCGGCAGGGAGGTCACATCCACCGTCACTTGTTTCCTGCGCTGCGACACGCTCTCTTGGCCGAGCTCTACTCCTGACTGGCGCAGGCCTTCGAGCACGATCGAGGCCAAAGTCTGAGCGTCGGTCAGGTCATCAGCGGAGACCTGTACGCGAGTTGGTGCCTTGCGGGCCGGAAGCTGCTTCCCTGGTACCCGCTCGGGTGTGTGCGGGGGGCGACCGAAGAGTAGTTCGGCCCGGCTGATGAAGGGCTTTAGCGGGGCGCCGACCAAGAGCGGGTCCATCACCTTCGTGGCTTGGATGAGGCAGTACGCGGCGTGAGTCAGCTGAGCGTGGTCCGCCTGGGGCAGGCGAATGCTGATCACGCCGTCCTCTTCGCGCAGGAAGGCCTTCGAGCCGATCGCGGAGGGGTGTACGTCGGCAGACAACACCCGATAGGCAATATAGGTGTCCTTTTCGTCGTACAGCTGGGTGAGGCGCCGGAACGATGAGTACTCCGCCCGGAGGGGATGCTCGTCTCCCTTCGCTGGAAGTTCTGGAACGCTGACCCAGTCGGGCAGGTCCCATTCGGCCTCTCCCGCTTCCTTGATCAGTTGACGCTGGTTGTGCAGACCCTCCTCCTCCAATGCCTGGACGGTCTCAGGAGCGCCCTCCACCAGCCACTGCAGGGCGAGCGTGTGCTCGATGATCACCCGAGCAAGGGGTGAGGCTTCGCTCGTCATGTTGTTGTGGGCGAGCAGGGATACCCCGCGCGCCGTACGGGCGATCTTTCCCCACCAGCCGAAGCCCGCGAGGAAGGCGAGCTCATGTTCGGCCTTCACTTCCACGGTGCCACCCGCCACCGTGTCGAAGGCGTCGGCCAGTTCCTTGATCGTCAGATGTGCGGCAGCCAGCTCCGCTGCAGTCTTCTCGTCCCCTGCGCTCATGAAGTACAGGCTGGCAGACAGTCGTCGACCGTCTAGGCTGGATTTCTGGTAGGGCGCGGGGAACGGCCTACACAGAGGACGCCCGTGACCGCGCTCGCTAACATCCCCGAACAGCTTCTCCCGCTCGCCGTCCCCATCTCGGAGCTGACGCCCTACTACCGCAACCCCCGCACGGGCGACCTTCCGGCTATCGCCGAGTCTCTGACTGTGAACGGCCAGTACCGGGCCGTCGTCGTCAACAAGGGCACGCACACCGGCCGATCGAACGAGATCCTGGCGGGCAACCACACCGTCGCCGCCGCGCAGCAGCTCGGCTGGGAGCAGATCGCCGCCACCTGGGTCGACGTCGACGACGAGGCCGCCGCGCGCATCGTCGTGGTCGACAACCGGACCAACGACCTCGCCGGCTACGACACCGCCCTGCTCGCCGAAGTCCTCTCCGAGATCCCCGACCTCGGGGGAACCGGCTACGACCGCGAGAGCGTCGACCGCCTCCTCGACGACACCTCCCTGCCCGAGACTCTGGAGCTCACCTCCGACGGCGCGGGCACTGGCGCGGTTGCCACCGTCGACTACCTCCAGTGGGGCTACCTCCAGTGGGAGTCCAAGCGCGTCCGGATCACCTCCGAAGAGGTCGAAGCCCTGAACGCCATCTACACGAAGTTCGTGGACGACACCAACAGCGACATGGGCTTCGGGTGGCACGTCCTCCAGCAGGCCCACCAGGAGGACGAGACCGCATGAGTAAGGCGCCCACCACCACGTTCCACGAGGCGTACCCGCTCGACCAGCTCCGCCCCGCCGACTACAACCCGCGCCGCCTCAGCGAGAGCGCCTTCATCCGGCTCCAGGCATCCCTGCGCCGGCACGGCGTCGTCAAGCCGGTCATCCTCAACGCCGACGGCACCCTGGTCGCCGGTCACCAGAGAACCAAGGGACTCAAGGCGATCGGCCTCACCCACACGCCCGCGGTCATGCTCGGCACCAAGGTCCGCCTTCAGGACGAGATCCAGTTCAACCTCCTCCACAACCGCGTCGAGACCGAAGCCAGCGTCGTCTACGCCGACCCCGGCGAGCTCGGCACCTGGTCGTGGATCCCGTGGCAATCCATCCGCGTTGCCGAACGCAAGAACCTCTCCTTCGTCAACGCCATCGGACACATGACCGCCGGCCACGGCCCCTGGGGCAGCGTCGTCATCGACGACCAGGGCCGCATCGTCCTCAACGCGGAGTACGCCGTCGTCGCCGCTATCAACCGCTTCGACCTCCTCGCCTGGACCGTCCCCTCGTCCGAGGCCGCGCAGCTCCACGCCGACCTAACCGGCGAGTACGGCGTCTACGACTGGACCGCCATTGAGGGCAAGGCACCTGTGTGGAACCAGCACATCGTCCAGCCCAAGCGGCTCCGGCAGTTCTCTTCCAAGGCCAAGGCCGGGAAGCTCGCCTATGGCTCGGAGACCTGGGACCAGCTCGTCACCCCCTGGCTCAAGCCCAGCCACCGCGTAGTCGACTTCGGCGCTGGGTACGGCGACTACGCCAAGCACCTGCGGGCCAAGGGCTTCAACATCCACGACTACGAGCCCTACCGCTGCAAGGACGGCTCGTACGCCGTCGACATCCGGGCCGTCGTTGGCATGCTCCGCGACATCGGCCAGGACATACAGGCCAACGGCCTGTACGACGTCGTCGTCCTCGACTCCGTCATCAACGCGACCACCAGCCTTGACTACCAGCACTGGGTGCTGGCCACCGTCAACGCCCTGTGCGCGGCCGACGGTGTCGTCTGCCTCGGCACCCGCAGCCTTGGCCGGGAACTCCGCGACGAGCAGGCCAAGCGAGTCACCTCGCAGACGGCCACCACGAAGATGAGCTTCCTTGACGAGAACAACGTCGAGATGAACTTCGTCAAGGGTAAGTGGCAGAAGCTCCGCTTCCACACCCCCGAAAGCCTCGAACCCCTGCTCCGGCGCTACTTCGAGGACGTCAAGGTCACCGACCTCAGCGGGTCCAACCTCAAGGCCACCTGCCGTCGCCCTATCCCCCTCCCGAAAGAGGAGTACGAAAGGGCCTTTGAGGAGGAATTCAACATGCCTTACCCGAATGGCTTCCGGCATGATAGGCATCTGGAATTGGTGGGAAATTTGATAAAATTGGTTATAGAGAGGAATAATTCTCTCGGGAATTGAGAATCCAGTGGGGAATTCATGTCGGAACGGATAAGGGTGGGAATCGAGTCGCGCTCTCTGTACCACATCATGTGGCTCGCCGGAGTGCGACACGTGGCCCTCGACCAGCACTGCCTGCGGGCCTTTGGGCAGCCGGACCGCCCGCGGGTCGACCCGAAGCGCCGGCATCAGCTCGTCGAGCTGCCGGCGGCTAACCAGCCGCTCGCCTGGTACCTGTGCGCGCTGCCCAACTCCTGGAGGTGGAGCGACAACGCCCATCTCGCCTTCGAGGCCGCGCCGGGGGAGGACTGGGAAGGGTCTGCCCTCGTCCCCGGCCTCCACGTCCGGCTGGAGAACGCTCGCCCCATCACCGGATGGGGCGAGCGTGACATCCCCGTTACCGAGCCCCGGCGCAACTCCGCTCGCTTCCGGACCTGCCGTAACTACCAGTTCGCCTGGTGGCTGAGGCAGAACCGCGCCGCGCCAGAAGTGCAAGCTGCATCCATGGCGAAACGGCGGGGTGAGGGGCAGCAGCAAATCCCGCTAATGTGAGCGACAGGGCTTGCAACTCGTTCTGTTGCAGGCCCTACGTCGGTGGGCAGCGTCACATGGTGACTTCCGGCCCCACGGTCGCAGAGTCTGCGGGGTTGGCCGTTGAGGCTGGCGCCTCGCTCCACAACGGGCTCTCGTGGCCAGTGCTTAGAAGCTTTATTGCCAGCGCCCTGCCCTGGTCGCTGAGGCCATCATCCGGCCAAGCCTGTCGTCCGTCCAAGGTTTGCACCCACATGAACCTGTCTTCGCCTTGGCCGTCGATACGTTGAGGCACGATAGGCCTCCTCTCTACTGACCACACTCCCACGTTCACTCGTCCTGCGAAAGACCAGGAGGTGCTTGTCCCGCCGCCCGAGCCGCGACTACCTTCCGTTTAGCCCTGGAGACACCCCGTAGTAGTGGCGGAATCGAGACGATGGCCAGAATGCTGCACTGGGCCCAAAGTAGCCCGACGAACCACGATTCCATTCCGCTTATAGTCTCTGCGCAGAAGAGTACTAGCACCGATGCGAGGCACACAATCGGAATGCACCACGATATCGCGCGCAGTCCACTGAGCATTTTGTCTTCCAGGGCGTGCGGTTTGGATGATGACTTCGCGAGGACCGTTATCGCCGCTGCCCCCACCGCGAGGAATATCGTGGTCAGAACTACGATCAGGTTCAGAGGCTGAGCGAGTGGTCCTGGGGTTGGTGGAGATTTGGCTGCTATGAGGTCTCCGACTTGACGCTGTGCGATCAAAATCAGGGAAAGCACTGCCAAGCCGATTGCAAGGGTTGCGGACACCCATCCAGTAAGCTTTGACCTGAGTCGTAGTTCAAGGTGATAGTCGCGTCCCAGAGGGAAGTTGTGGGCGGCCATGTGGAATCCGTGGCCGCCCAAGTAGCCGATGTGCGGCTTGGTTGGCGCAGGCCGTAGCCCCGGGGAGGAGGGGTCGATTAGCACGCCCGTCGGTGACCAAAATTCGAAGTGGTAACTGCTGGGGTCTCCTGCTGGGACGGGGACCTCAAATCGCCATGGCTCCCATCCGATTAGCCGCATCCCACCTCGCCAGGGCTTGCCCCGTGCCGTCTCCCATTTATGGCCGACGTCGCAATCCAGTTTGATGATGGCTTCAGTGCCAGGCGGTCCAGGGGTAAGGACGCACAGTAGGTGACTTTCAGCTAGAACTTTCACGCAGAGCCTAAATACCTCGGTGGCTGCGGAGTTCGGGTCACCGAACAGCTGCATCAGCTGATTTTGGTTGAGGCCCCAGCCAGTTTCACGCATTTCTTCATAAATGGAGCTTCCGTCGCGCGGTAGTGAAGTAGTAATGCGCCGGAAAGCCGACGTCAATCCATCTGGTAGGCCGTTGCCAAGCCAAGGCGTCTTCGGTATGGGGCTGTCCAGGAGTTTCTCGGTGAGGAGGGTTAGAAAATTGAACTCGAGAACACCGCATTCCTTGCTCGTTAGGCGCGGCACCGGTCGACCTTCCGAGTCGTATAGGTGGAACCGGTAAGAAAGCCCAGCCTTATCCAGTACCATCAGGGGTATCAAGCAACGCTGTTCCCCGTTTACCTCGGTGAGTGCCGGCGCATACTCGGGAACCGTTAGGTGGAACCCTATATTCTGCCGTATGGTGTCGGTGTCGACGAATTCAAAGGTGTCGACTCTCCTGTGGATCCACGCGGGTCGCGTAAGCCAGAGGAGCCCCACTCGGCGCCCGACGTCTGGGTTGTAGAAATCGGACCTACTGGACATCGTCATTCCCATAGGGATGCTGTTCATGGGATTCCTCTAAATCCCCCAAATGTTGCAATGTGTGAATCATGAAACGCCACTAGGTGACGATGCATGAAAAACGGCCCACTTCCAGACTGGCCACGCCAGATCGCGAGCGCAACCCGAATGCTTGACTCATCTCACGGATGACATCATGAAGCCCAGGGCGCGGGGGCGCACCCGAGCTATGGAGGACCCCGACGTGGGACGCCCCCACAAGGTTCAGCGTGCGGCGATCGCGCGCCGCCGCTTGGACGCCGTCGACCTCCGCCTCGCCGGCGTGGACTGGCTGACGATCGCCCGCAAGCTCGCCGCCGACCCCGCCGTCAACAGCGACGGCATCGCCTACCCGCAGGGGTACGGCATCAAGCGGTACACGAAGAACCGAAACCCGCCGAGCGATGAGGCCCTGATTCAGGCGGGCCGCCGGGACGTTCGTCAGGACGTCGCTGGTCGTGCCAAGCTGGACGACGACGTCGATGAGCTCCGCGCGAACCACGGCGCCGATGCGCCGCCGGGTCCCGCCCAGAAGACCCGGCGAGGGTGAGCAAATGGCACTGATGCGACACGAGAGCCCGCGCCTCAGAATCCTGAGGCGCGGGCGCGCCGTCAGTCGTGGTTGCGGAACCGACGAATAGCCTCACGAATCCGCTCGGCGACCTCGACCAAGGTCACGACCAGCTGCTCAAACTCGGTGGCAAGCTTGGTGACGGCCCAGAACGTGAGGCTGAGGGCCCCCGCGAGTGCGAGTGCCCAGATGATGTACGCGTCCACTGACGCACCTTTCGAGACGGGATGCTGCCCCGCCTCGAACCTCAGGCAGGGCAGGGAGTTGGAGTGGGCGAAGGCACGAAGCCCACTCCAGGTGCGCGTGGCACGGTTGATGCGGCAAGGCGTGCCACGCCGCACGGGGCGTTAGCCCGGTGAACCGGCTCGCGTCCGGCCGGGATCGGCTGGACGCCGAGAAGAGAGGCGAGGTACAGCAGAGCCAGTGCAGCGACCGCACGCCAGGCCGCTTCAAGGGAGGCCAACTGCTCCGAGCAGTAGTCCCTGTCGTCGTACCGCGCGAACTCGTACCCACCTGAGATCAAACCGGACCTGATAGATGGCGTAGCTTCACGACCGGAGTGATCGAGCGGCGGCACTTTGGGCTCGGCGGACAACCACGCTGGCTCACCCATAGACCAGCGGAGTCGCACAGGAGCGACGACGATCTCCTGGAAAGCCCGATGGACTTTTCGGGCATCCCAATGGTCAGCGAACCGCGCGGCCACCATGGCCACTTCGAGAGCCTGGAGGACTGCGGTCTTCCCGGAGGAGTTCGTTGCGACTTGGAGAGCCTGGAGGAGCGCGGTCTTCCCGGAGGAGTTCGTTCCGACCAGGACTCCCTGCGGTTCAATCGGCTTGCGGTCGAGGATCCGCGCATTGATGAACTCGGGCACCACCCCCATGGGGGTGTACCTGTACGGCGCTTGGGGACCGTCCGCTGAGTCAATGCGCACGAGGAAAGGCTAGCGGTAGCCCCGAGGCGTCGTGGCCGGTTCGGCAGGATGAGGGATCATGAGTTTGGGCGCGGGGGCGCACCCGAGCTGTGAAGGACCCCGACGTGGGACGCCCCGACAAGGCCGCGCGTGCGGCCATCGCGCGCCGCCGCTCGGACGCCATCGACCTCCGCCTCGCCGGCGTGGACTGGCTGACGATCGCCCGCAAGCTCGCCGCCGACCCCGCCGTCAACAGCGACGGCATCGCCTACCCGCAGGGGTACGGCATCGACCGGTACCGAAAGAAGCAGGACCCGCCGAGCGACGAGGCCCTGATCCACGCCGCGTGCCGCGACGTCCGCCAGGCCCTCGCCGACCGGCGCGCCGAGCTCGCCGACGACGTCGACGAACTTCGGGCCCTGGAAGCCGACCGGCTCGACCGGCTGTTCTTCGTCGCCTACAAGAAGGCCGTCCGCGACCAGGACCTCGCGGCCGTCGACCGCACCCTGCGGATCATGGAGCGCCGTGCCCGGCTTCTCGGGCTCGACATGCCCGTCCGCACCGAGCTGTCCGGCCCGGACGGCGGACCGGTCCAGGTCGAGACCGCGACCGTGGACGAGCTGGAGAAGCTGATCGCGCTGACCGACCCGGACACCGAATGAGGGCCCGGGACACCGCGAGCGTCGTCGCCCGCTACAAGACGCTGCCACCGGCGCAGCGCCGCTCCATAGCCCGGTCCGCCTCCCCGGAGCTCCGGGCCGAGCTCGTTCGCGCCGAACGGCAGCTCGCGATGGACCGCTCCCCGGGGGCGCTCGCCGCCGTGCTCACCGGCGGCCGCGAGACGCAGGCCCCTCATCTCGACCTGATCGACCAGGCGTTCATCGACATGGCCGAGGGCCGGTGCGATCGCGTCATGCTCACCATGCCCCCGCGGCATGGCAAGAGCCGACGCGCCTCGCGCTGGGCGCCGCTGTGGTATCTGCGGCGCAACCCCGGCCACCGCCTGATGATCGCGAGCTACTCCGCCGACCTCGCCGACGACCACGGCCGGTGGATCCGAGACGCCATCCTCACCTGGGGCGACGACCTCGGCCTCCAGCTCAAGCCCGGCAGCCAGGCCGCCAACCGCTTCGACATCGTCGGCGGCGAAGGCGGACTCCTCGCGGCGGGCCTCGTCGGCGGCCTGACCGGACGCGGCGCGCACATCGCCATCGTCGACGACCCGGTCAAGGACATGGCGGACGCCGACTCCCCGACCATGCGAAGGCGGGCCTGGGACTGGTGGACCTCCGTCATCCAGACCCGACTCGAACCCACCGGCGCCATCTGCCTGATCCAGACCCGCTGGCATGAAGACGACCTCGCCGGACGCATCCTCGCCACCGAACGCGACGCCTGGCGGGTCATCGACCTCCCCGCCATCGCCGACAGCCCGAACGACCCCCTAGGCCGCGCACCCGGGGAGGCCCTGTGGCCCGAACGCTTCGACACCGCCCACCACGCCAAGACTCGCAAGCGCGTCGGCGAACGCGTGTGGGGCGCCTTATATATGCAGAAGCCCCGCCCGCCCGAGGGTGGCGTGTGGCAGCGCGACTGGATCGACAACGCCCGCATCAACGCCGTCCAGTTCTCCGGCCTCGACATGGCGCGCATCATCGTCGCCGTCGACCCCGCCGGCGGAGAAAGCACCGTCGGCGACGAGACCGGCATCGTCGGCGTCGCCCGCGACTTCGACCGGCAGCTCTACGTCCTCGCCGACCGGTCCGGATCGATGGGCGCCAACGACTGGGGCCTGACCGCCTGCCGCCTGGCCCTGGAGCTCAAGGCCGACGCCATCGTGGTGGAGAAGAACTACGGCGGAGACATGGCGAAACAGGTGGTCACCCAGGCATGGGAGCAGCTGCGCAGGGACAGCGTCACCAAGGGCCTGCTCATGCCGATGATCCTGGAGGTCACGGCGAAGGTCGGCAAACGACTGCGCGCCGCACCGGTGGCCCAGCTATACGAGCAGCAGCTTGTACACCACGTCGGCGAGTACACCGATTTGGAGGACCAGATGGTCACCTGGGTCGAAGGCATGGACAGCCCTGACCGCATGGACGCTGCCGTGCACGGCCTCACCGAACTCGCCGACCCCGACCAGCTTGACACCCTCCCGCCAGGCTCCGACGACGACCGCTTCGACGGACGAAGATGATGGTGGCGAACAGCTCTAGGTCCGTCATGTCCTCCTCGGTGATCGGGATGTCATCTTCCACGCGACGGCCCTCGGCAGCATTCTTATCGTCATCTATGCCGAGGCGGGTTGAGTGCGCCTTGTCACCCGCACCAGGGCCGGGTCACTCGTCCGCGTGGTGAAATGCCTCCGCCGGGGGACGAGACACCAACGATGCCCCGCCCGGCCGCTACGGTGAACCGTGGGAGGTCGGGCCGACTGGTCGTTGATCCGCCTCCCACGTGCCGCCCGTACCGGTGACCCCGGTCACGGGCGGCACAATGCGTTCCCGGAGTCCTACGGAGCCGGGGTGTAGTGGACGACGGTCGTCTCGCACGGGCCGCCGGCGTAGACATTGATGGCGTCGATCTCGCTCCGGTCGGCGGCAAGGCCCCAGCGGAGTTTGGTCGCGGTCCACTCGGCGAGGTAGCGGCAGGTGGCGTTCGGGGCCGGCGGCATCCAGGTGGCCGGGTCCTGGTCGGCCTTCTGGCGGTTGGTGCGCGCGGTCACGGCGACGAGGCTGGTGGCCGCGTCCTGGTCGTTGGCGTAGGCCTCGCGCCGCTTGGCGTCCCAGGCGGAGGCGCCTGAGTCCCAGGCCTCGGCGAGGGGGACCATGTGGTCGATGTCGAGCTTCGCCGGGTCGGTGACTTCCTGCTCGTCGTAGTACGACAGCCACTCGCCCTCGCCGATCTTGCAGCCGGCCGCGACCGACGGCGCCTCGGTCGCCTCGGCCAGGAGGACCTCGGCGCGGGTGTTGCAGCCGTCGGCGGGGTCGAGTCCGGTGTTCCAGTGGCGGAATTTGGTCCGGCTGTAGCCGGCCCGGCTCTCCTCGGCGACCGGGATCTGGCCGATCGCATAGGAGAGCGGGAAGGTCTGCGCGGAAGCCGAGGCGGCCGGGGCGGCATGGGCCGAGGCCGGGACGGCGAGCGGGGTCAGGGCAAGGGAGAGCGCGGCGAAGCCGCGGACAATGTTCTTGATCACGAACGCAGACATACAGGCCCCGGCCTGGCGTCGGGTGGGTGTGTCGCGTGCAGATCAGCCGGGTGGGCGAAGCGGTTCACCGCAGAAACGTGCCAGCGTCCGCGGTCAGGAGCACTCGGATCTCGGCTTATCGTCGAGCTGCCTGAGAAGCGAGCGCCCCTGTGTGCGGGCGTCTCCCGGGAGCGACATCACCGGGGCCTGGATGAAGGGCTCGCCTTCTATCGCCCGACCGTTGCCAAAGGCCGGGGTGCCGGTGACTGAAACCGGGTCGCACGCGGAAACGACCGGATGGGGAGCCGAGCCAACGACCGCCCGTGGAGCTCGGTAAGGGCTGCGAGTGGTCCGTCGACCGGGGCTATGGTCGTGTGTGACGATTCTTTGCCTGTTTATACTGCGAGGTTCCCATGTCGCCTTCCGTTCCGGAGCGCCACGACGAGTTGGCCCAGCACTTCGGCCGTGAGGGTCTTCGTCGTTTCGAGCGGGCGAGCGTGCTCGGAGCGCGACTGCCTGACACGGCTCAGGCCTTCCTGCAGGAAACCGGCGTGCCTCGGGGTGTGGCCCGCTACTTCAGGGCTTCGGGCGACCAGGACCCGGTGACACTTGGAGTTGTGGCTGTGCGCTCCTCGTTGCCGAGGCCGCATGAGGCGATGGAGGACTGGCCGCGTATCGGCGGTGACGGTCTGGCGCACTTGTGTGTGCGTCCTGACGGTGCTGTTCAGGCGGTGTTCCTGCAGGATGTCGCGGAAGACATGTTCGTCAACACGGATGTGCCTAGGCTGAGTGCGGCTCTGCTGGCACTGGATCGTGCGCTGCCGTTGATGGCGGTGGCTTCAGGGCTGGCAGAAGCTGCGGGGGCCCTGCGTGATCTGAATGCGGAGCTGCGTCGGATCGATCCTGTCGCGTTCGAGGAGCGGGAGTCGTGGTGGCCGCGGGTTTTGGACGATCTGCGGCACACACTGAACTTTCCGTTCTCCGCTGCGTTCGAGTACGTCGATGCCGCGGGTGCGAAGCAGGTGGTCACGGATGTCACCGGGCCCGGCCGGGCACACCCGGAGGAGATCATCTGGCGTGACTTGTCCGCTCAGGGTGTGAAGCCGGAGCAGGTGGTTCGCATTCATTGCGAGCTGGAGCCGTGTCTCATGCCCGGTCACTACTGTGCTGTCTGGATGCAGGAGACGTTTCCTCGGGCGCGGTTCACTCACAGCTTCGACTACGGAAGTTCCGCTGAATCCCGCGAAGAGGGCATCAAGGAACTGATCGTCCACGCTGCCGGACAGGCGGGGCGCGGTTGATGCGCTGGGACCGGCCTGCCGCGGGGAGGGAGCCGGCGGCAGCGGCGCTGTTGGGCTGGCTGGCCGACCCGCATGCTCCTCGTCTGTGTCTGGTGTCCGGATCACAAGGGTGTGGGAAGTCGGGGCTGCTGGCCTGGCTCGTGCATCACGGCACGCAGAGCGGTACGGCGCCGGAGCGCGCCGTACATGCTGTCGTTCCCTCGGAGGGAAGGAGCGTGCGGGGCACCGTGTGGTCGCTTGCCGACCAGCTCGGCGTGGTGGCCCGGTCACCGGCTGAGCTGGTGGCGGCCCTGGCCCGTGACCCGCGGCGCACGGTGATCGTGCTGCCTGATCTTCACGAAGCGGAGGTGGCCGAGCTGGTCCTGGACCTGGCCCGTGTGGAGCATGCTCGGCTGATCGTGGAGTCCCGGACGACCAGCGGCGCATATCAGCGTATAGCCGGGAGTAGCTGCGCGGAGCTGGATCTGGATCTGGAGCAGTGGCGGGACCAGGAGCGTTTCCAGCAGTGGCGGGCGTCGCTGTCCGAGGAAACGGAGGTCATCGCGTCCTCGGTTCAGGGGGAAGACGTGGAGCTGTCCGACCCGGTGGCTGTCTGCCAGGCCGATCCGTGGATGGTCACCGCCGCCTACGAGAAGGACCAGGCCGGTGAGCACGGCGGGCTGCGGGCAGCATGGCTGCGGGCGGGGCAGGCCTTGTGTAGGGAACCGTCTCCGGCGTCCCGAGCTTTGATCCTGCTCAGTGTTCTGGGGGATCGTGCGGATCCCCGGTATGCCCCCGCCTTGCAAGGGCTGGCTGATGGTGCTGCTTGGGATCTCGAGTGGAGTCGCGCCCGAGGGGATATGGCACCGCCCTGGCCAGGGCCTGTCACCGCGCTGGCGACGGGCAGGGGCCCCCTGGCCGGCTGCCTCCTGGTGGCCGGAGTCGACGGCACGGTGCGGACGGTGCAGAGCGCGGATGCGGCGGCGCACGGTCGTGTGACCCTGACAGAGGGTCGGCCTGGGGCACTGGCGGCCTTGGCGGACGGCACGGTGGTGCACCTCGATGAGCACGGTCGTCTCCAGCTGGAGTCGGCCTGGGCTGTGAGACCGGAGCGTTCAGGGATTGCAGGGCTCCTCGATGACAGTCCCGCCAGTGCCCAGCGCCTGGCAGACATGCTGCGGGGGCACAGAGGCACGAGCCTTGCCTATGCCGAGAGCGTCGGCCTGGGCACGGTAATTCTGGGGGACGGCACTGGTGCGGTGCGGGCCTTCGGTGACATCACCGATTCGGTGTTCTTGCATGAGGGGGCGGTGACCGCTCTGGCGGCTGTCACCCTCCCCGTGCAAGACGAGGTGACAACTGTGCCGCTCGTCTACAGCGGCGGGCAGGACGGCACTGTCCGGGCGTGGTCTCCTGGCAGCAGGCCCATGGCGGGGACGCTCATGCGGCGGTCGTGTCCGGTGGTGGCCATGGATGCCGCATGGACCACGAGCGGGCCGGCGGCTGTGGTGGCGTGGGCCGACGGGCTGGTGGAGTGGATCGACTGGGAAACCGGTGCGCAGCAAACGTTCAGGCCGGGTCCGCCGGTTCGCGCGGTGGCCTTCGAGGCAAGTGGCCGGGTCTTCGTCGGCATGGACGAGGCTCTGACCTGCCTCGCCCCGAGGCAATAAGCGTTGCGGCGGTCATTCCGCGTCATGCCGAAGCGGAGCTGACCGGTTTTGCCATGTCCTCACACCAGCAAAGTTGACGGAGGTTCAGTCGACGTGGAGGGTGGGGAGGTTGGCATGGGGACGGGGGTAACCGATGGGTATGACGCTGCCTGACGACCTGGTCGATGTTCTCGACCTGGTGGGCGTCGACTGGCCGCAGATCGATGAGGACGAAGTCAAGGCATCGGCCAAGGACTTCCAGAAACTGGCCGAGGGCATCCGCGACGCTGTCAAGGAGGGCAACGACGCCTGCTCTCACATCGTTGCAGGCAAGAGCAAGGGCGACACGGTCAAGGCCATCGACCGTCGCTGGGGCAAGCTCACTACGAGGGACCTGTCGACCTTCGCCAAGGGCTGCGACGACCTGGGCGGCGCGCTCGACGACTGCGCTGACCTCATCGTCACCTGCAAGGTCGCCATCATCGCCAAACTGTCCGCGACGGCAGCTACCGCCGCGGCGGGCGTCGTCGGCATGTTCTTCACCGCCGGACTCAGCGGACTGCTGTCCGCGGCAGCTATCGCCGCCGCCCGACTGATCATCCAGGAAGCCATCGACTACGCCATCGAGCAGATCACCTCGATCGTCACCGACAAGATCGAGGGCAAGATCCTCGCCGAGATCGAGAAGCTGTTCTCCGACCAGCTCGGCGGCGGTGGCACCTACGACGTGATGGCATCGGGCAGCGCGGACATGGCTCAGGACCTCGTCATCGAGTTCGCCGAGTTCGAGCTGGCGGCGGGCGGCTATCAGAAGACGGCCACCAACTTCGACAAGAAGAAGGGCGAGTTCAAGACCGGCGGCGCCGGCCGCAAGTCCTCGGTGAAGAAGGACAGCAGGTTCCACAAGCTCGCCACCGTCATGGACAAGGCCGAGGACGCGGTCGACAAGAAGGCCGACGAGATGGTCAAGACTCTCGAGGACCACGGCGGCAAGATCGACAAGAGCAAGGGCAGCCACAAGGACCACGACGACGACGTCAAGGACAAGTTCAAGAAGTGCGACGGCGATGACGACGACGTCCCGATGTACTTGCTGAACGCCGACGGGTCAGTGAAGGTCCTGCACTACGACGGCACCACCAGCAGCGTCTCCAAGGCCGACAGTTCCGGCATCTGGGACATCATGGAGAAGGACGGCACCGTCTGGCGGCCTGCTCCCCGCGAGAAGCACGATTTCAACCTGCCCGCCGGCCGTAAGGGCCCCAGGGTCACCTCGACGAAGATCGACCCGGGAAGCACGGACCTGTCCCGCGCCACAGAGATCGCACGCTATGCCAAGCAGGACTACACCGGCTCCAACTTCGCCGCCGGCCGGTACATCGACCCCGAGACCGGCAAAGAGATGATCCTCGTCGGTGACAGCGAAGGCCCCCACTCCGAACGCACCCTCGGCTACCCACTGCTCAAGCACGGCAAAGAGGCCAACCTCGCCGCCGTCTACACCGAACGCGAGCCATGCCAGCTCTCTCCCAAGTGCGACCAATGGCTAGACCTCCACTTCAAATCGAAGAACCCTGACCTGGAAGTTAGCCACGCCAACACTTATGACCAGTCGGAGAAGAACCTCTACAAGCGCGACAAGGAGCATCGCGACTACATGGCAGAATTGGAGAAACGCCACAAAGCCCAAGGTCACCCATAAGAAAGGCTGAACCGTGCTGATCGACATCCGGGCCGACCAGGTTCTGAGCACGTTCGGGCTCACCGGCGTCACCTATTTCCCCCGCCCCACCAGGAGCCACATGCACTCAGGTACGGCCAGGTTCCTGGCCACCGTGGGTCTGCCGTCGAGCAAGCTGTTCTCCACCAAACTCGACCTCGACTCCCCCGACCAGCTCGGGTACCGACCCTCCCTACAGGCCACCTTCGACACAGATGGCGCCGTCCTCCCCGCGGGGGCCGAGCAGTGGGAGGTCCTCGGGGAGTTCCAGTACGCCACCGTCACTCTCGACCCCCAGACCGGCCAGATCTACTCGTTCGCCGAAGGCGAGGAGTTCTACGTCCCCATGCACCAGGACGTCTCCTCGCTCGTCCACACCCTCACTGTGGTTGAGGCTGGTCTCGCCGAGTTCAAGAGGCTCGCCCGTGACGACGACCAGGGACGCGCGGAAGCCGTAGAGACTCTCCGCGAGAGCATCACCCGGGTCGACGAGACACCGTTTGCCAGCGAGGACGGCGAATGGAGCAGGTTCTTTGAAGAGGTTGCCCTCGGCATGTGGGGCTGACGCGCTCACTGCGGCAGACCGCCGTCTTCCGGTGTGAGCGGTTCCAAAAGCTGCACGGGGCACAAGTGATCGGATCAAGGGCGGCAGGGCAATGCACTTCACTGTGACTCCCCAGGGTGTGACCAGCCTCTACGGGCTGGACGGCGTCACCTACCTCCCGTGCAGCGGGATCGCCGGCTTCGACGCGCGCACCGCCAGCTTCCTGAGCACCGTCGGACTCCCGACCTCCGAGCTGTTCACCTCGCGCACGAACATCGAGGACCCCTACGGCCCGGACGTGGACGCCATCACGCTCGGCAGCCGGTTCGACCACTACGGCCTCCAGTGCCCCCTCGAAAGCCGCTCCTGGTGGAGCCTGGGATACCTGTTCACCTCACTGCTCGCACTCGACCCGAAGTCCGGCAAGATTTATGCCTTCCCCAAGGTGCGGTTGACTACATCGAGCTCCACCGCGACATTAGTCACTTGTCTTCGCTCTCATCGAACTCAGGAAGGTCGAGGACGACCACGAGAACGATGCCGACCCCGAGGAACTCGCCGCCCGGTTCCGCGAAGTCGTCGAAGCTTTCGACCCCACACCGTTTGAGGACGAGGAGTCTCATTGGAACCTGTCCCTTGAGGAACTGGAGCAAGGCATTTGGTAAAGATCGGATAGCTGAGAGGTGATTGCCTCAATAGTGGTGAGCCTTTTCTGACCTCACGCCTCGGCGTGAGGTCAGAAAAGGCTCACTGGGTGGGGGCACCGGTCGTACTGCGTCCCGCTGAAGTTTTCCACTTGCTCGGGGGCTACGGTGGGAACTGCTCACATCTCACCGCGGCCAGCCAGCTCTTGCTTTGGCCGCCGAAGAAGACGTAAATGCGGACCTGATACCCCGCGAAAAGGAGATCCTGCGGCCCGTTGCCTGCCACGTATAGCCAGGCGACGAAGGACGAATGCGGGGCCGAACAGAATGTTCCTGTCCGGCCCCGCTGGTATGCGATAATTCTTCGCATTCGACGGTCGTACGGTATGGCGTAGTGCCGAGATGGTCTAGGGTTAACCCCCGAGGGAGCTCTGAAAGCGGCCATCACGCTAAGCAGTTATGTTCTCGCCCTTAAGGGCTTTCCCATAGCTGTAACCCCGGCCATTATTCGGCGTACTGATCCACATCCAACAGTGCGCCGATTCTGGCCAAGAGCCGGAGCTCCTGGGGTCCGATACCGAAACCGGATTCGTGCGGATCTTCCTTGGATACCCATTGGACAAGTGCAAGGCGGATAAAGCTTCCCTGCTGCGAGAGTTCAGTCAATCCACTCTCCAGGCGAAGGATCCTGGGCCAGAGCCGCTCCAGAGCGAGCCCGATGTACTCATCCCGGGCGACGTCCTCTCGAATTTCCCGGGTGCTGACTTTGAGGGAGCGCCCGGGGTTCAATCCGATGTCGCCCTTTCGACGGAAACGATCCGGGCCCATTCCGACAATCTCTGAGATTTCGTCCACAGAGAGGTCATCAGATTCAACCGAGAGGATTGCCGACCGCTTTCGGCCCATTCTCAACAACTCCAATACACGCCACTCTTGTGCAGCAGGGTAGGAATGTAGGTTTTTTGATCCTGTGGCATGAGGAAGAGGTACCCAGTTCTCTTGTCCACGTAGATGTCGTAGTGCGAGATCACCCTGTCGCGGGCCTTATTGATCCGAAACGGTTTGGGTTCCGGGTCGTTGGGTGGGTATGAGCGATCTGGTGGGTGACGCACGGCATCTGTCGCCGTTGGCGCAGGAGGCCTTGCGGCTGCGGGCGGTGGCCGCGCTGGTAACGGGACGGAACCGTGAGGACGTGGCGGCGGTCTTCAAAGTGTCGCTGAAGGCGGTCGACATCTGGTGGGCGAAGTGGCAGGCCGACGGGCGGGAGGCGCTGGTGATGCGTCCGCGTGGCAAGCCGGTCGGGGTGCACCAGGCGCTCGGGGAGGCCGAGCAGGCAGCGGTGCGGCGGCGGTGCTCGATCACCGGCCCTGTGACGTGGGGCTTTCCGGCCAGTTGTGGACACGGCGGCTGGTGGGCGAGCTGATCGCGAAGCTGTACCGGGTGCGGCTCCGAGGTGGGGGTGGGCAAATACCTGAAGCGGTAGGGACTGTCCTTCCAACGCCCGGACAAACGGGCCGTCGAGCAGGATCCCGAGGCTGTGGCGCGCTGGCATCAGAAGACGTGGCCAGAGATCCGCGCGAAGATGAAGGCCGACGGCGGGGAGATCCTCTTCGCCGACCAGGTCGGCATCCGCTCCGACCAAGCCACCGGCCGTACCTGGGGCGAGAAGGGGAAGACACCCGTGGTGTGGCGGAGCGGGAACCGGTTCTCGGTGAACGCGATGTCGGCGATCAGCACCAAGGGCCGGATGCACTTCATGGTCTTCACCGAGAGCTTCACCGCCGAGGTGATGTGCCGATTCCTTCAGCGGATCGCCGGCCACTTCGGCCACAAGGTCCATCTCGTGGTCGACGGCCACTCCGCCCACCGCTCCAAGAAGGTCCGCGACTGGCTCGCCGCCCATCCCGATGACGTCGAGCTGCGCTTCCTGCCGCCGTATTCGCCCGAGCTGAACCCCGACGAGCTGCTGGTCAACGCGGATCTCAAGCACAGCCTGCCCAAGCAGCACCGAACTCGCGACCAGGCCGAACTCGCCGCCGAAACCCGCCGCTTCTTCCGCAGACGACAGCGACAGCCCGCATGTCCGCTACATCCTCGACGAGAACCCCATGTGTTTCTGATCAATAGATCAGTTCAGCGTCTCCCGCCGCGCGTCGTCCAGTTCGGCTGCCCGCATAGCCATCTCATGAAGGTGCGTGAAGTAGCGGTTCGCAGCCTCGTCGTCGTTTATCAGTGGAAGAATATCACCAAGCCTCGCGATGCGAGTACGCAAAATTTCACGACGCTCTCCATCAAGTGGGCCTTTAAGGGCTGCCGAGACACAGCCGGCGAGGGCGGAGTCCATGGACACCATGCACTCACCTGCGGGCTCTATATTATAGAAATCACCCGGAAATGAAAGGCGACTGAAATCTCCCCACAACTTCCACAGCTCTTCCAGGGATGCTTCACTCATGCTTGACCATCACTCCCACACTCAAACAAAAACACTTCCGTTAGTTCATGGCCCCACCGGGGTCCGACTGATTTTCCATCAGACCCCAGCGCAGCAATCACTCGAACGAAAGTATCACGGCGGCTAACTGAACTCCAGCTTAACGCCAGGGAATCAGCTATACCAGAAGGAGACCAACTTCCTATCTGGCCCTAGAATCCCACCCGGACCGCCGTTTGGGTCCGTATACTTAACCCCCCATTTCCCGCCTCCGAAATCCATTCGCGTCGCATTGTAACGCTTTCCGGGAATTGCCGCTTGCCATTCACGAGCATCCCTCATATACTCCTCAGGGGATTTACCGTGCGGCATTCCGTGCTTCCCGTAATGATACTTGAACGTATCAGCAGGCGTATCGAATGTTCCCGGATTCCAGAATTCATCAATTTCCTGCGAACATACATCATTGTGCACCAGAACCGGAACGCGACCCGCCAAGACGAAATATGTATGCAGGTCCGCAACCGTCAAGTTATACGCTGGTTGCAGCTGCTTCCAATGCGCGATCTTGGAGATCTCCACCGATCTGCCATCTACTCCTTGCAGAATGTCTCCGGCAGTCAGCTCTCCCGCGTCGGTCCAGTTCTGACCCGCCTTGTTCCAGAAAGGATGATGGTCGGTAACGGCCAGAACATCTCCCTTCACTGCGCTCCGAAGGGTGATCCCCGTGAAATCACGGTCGTCCGGCGTGTAGATCGTGGCTACGACGCGGCGTGATCCAGAATCCCCCGAGAGTGGGTCAGCGGAGTGCACCAGGTCACCGACACGCACCTGCTCGATGGGCCGCGAAGACCCATCTGCCATGAGCACCCGGGTTCCGGCAGGAAAGCTGTGCTTCGGGCTGCAGGGACTGCGCTTAAAGAGGTTACCGATCGTCTCGAAGATTTCGCCGACCGCCCCGCCGTACTTCCCCGACCACCGCGCGCCCTTGAACGGTGCGGCGAGCCAGCCTGCGATCGGAGCCATGGATGCACAGGAGAGAAGTGCGTCCTTCCATGCGTCCTCCGCGCCGAGCCCGTACTTGTTAAGGCCGGTCTCGACTCCGTAGGCGATGCAGTTGGCGGCATCGGCGGGCTCACCGATGCCGGGTACCAGGCCTAGCTCGTCAAGCCTTAGATGGATGAAGTCCTTCACGCTCATACCTGGCGGAATTTCGTTGCCAATGATCGCCTGCAGCAACGCGAGAGCCTCGGATGATCCACCGGCCTCCGCGTCAAACTTGAGCGTGGTCTCATGTTCGGCCAGCTTCTGGTCCAGCAGTGCCTGCTGCTCTGCACTGTAACGCTCGGTCTGGTACCGGATAACCGTCGAACGGTACTTGATGAAGGCGTCGGAGGCACTCTCGCCAGCGTTGAGGGAGGACTGGCGGGCCTGTTCCGCTGCCTGGAAGGCACTCGCTGCATATCCCTGGGCCGCGCTGTAGCTGGCCTCGGCGGATATCGCCGCGTTCCTGGCCTTGCGGGCGCTGCTGGCGGCGGCGGCTTCGGCTTTTTGAGCGGCGGTGGCGGAGGCGGCCGCGGCGCGGGCTGAGTCGCTGGCGCGGTTGGCGGCCGCCAGGGCCCTGGCTGCGTGGGCGGCCGCCTGTTCGGCGGAGTCTTCGGCTTTCTGTGCCTGGCCTGCGGCGAGATCCGCGTGGCCCTGGGCCGTTTCGGCGGCCGCAGCAGCTTCGTAGGCGGACTTGTAGGCCAGGGCGGCGTTGGCGCTGGCCGTGGCAATCAGGCCTTGGATCTGTTCCACGTGGGTGGTGTTGAGCTGGTCTCGCCGGGTGGCCTTGTGCCGGCCGGAGGTGATGAAGGTGATCAGATCGGTGTCGGGGCCGGCGAGTGCGGCTTCGGCCGCTGCTTTGACTTCTGGCGTTCCGCCTTCGGCGAGCCCGGCCGCCTCGACGCGGTAGTCCTCGATGCGTGCCTGATGCTGGCCCTGAGTCAGGAACGTGTCGAGGGCTTTGGGGTCAGGGTCATTGAGTGCGGTCTGGGCGGCTTCCTTGACTCCCACACCGCCGACCTCGGCAAGGCCGGCGACCTGAATCCGGTTGTCGGGGGCTGCGGCCTGGTACTGGCCGACCGTGAGGAAACTGTGGATTTGAGCCGGGGTTCCAGAGAGCGCCGTGGTCGCTGCGCCTCGGACGTCTTCGTAGGGAGACTGAGTGGCGAGGACGTTAATGGCTTCTCGCTCGTCCTCTTCCTCGGCCTGCTTCCAGCTAGTACGCGCGTAGGCGAGGACAGCGTTGTCGTCGCCGGCCAGGGCGGCCTCGGCGGCAGCGCGGCTCCAGGGACCGCGGATCTGCAGCGCGACCATCGCCATCTTGCGACCGTTGTCGGCGATCTGCCCGGGATCAGCGTCCGGCTGGGCGGCCTGGGTCGCGAGGGCCTCGAAGTCGGCCTGAAGCTTGAGGGCTTCCGCCTTGATTTTGCCGATCTCGGCCTTGGTCGCGTCAGCGGCCGCCTTGGCGTCGCGGGCCTCGTTGACCAGCAAGGCCTTACGGGTGGTGATCTCGTCGGCCTCGCCCTTGCGGGTGGTGGCCTGGATCTCTTCGGCCTTGGTGACCGCGGCGGTTGCCGCCTGGGCGGCCTTCAGCGCCTCAGCTGCGTTGATCTTCGCCTGGTCGGCTGCGGCCTGGGTATCGCCCGCGTGTTGGTTCGCGTTGCGTGCCGCCTCGGCGGCCTTGCGTGCATGGGCGGCCGAGGAGCGGGCGGCATCGCGGGCCTGGATCGCAGCCTCGATGGCGTCGTCCGCATGGGCCTGCGCCGCGAGGGAAGCCCGTCGTGCTTCCGCGGCGTGCCGCTGCGCAGCGGCAGCTGCCGCCTTGGCCTGGTCTGCGTGGGCGCCGGCCTGGGCCGCGTAGCCTGCGGCCTCGTTGGCGCTTGCCGCAGCCGCGTTCATGTCGTCGATGGACGCGAGAGACGCCGTCAGCGCGTCCCTCGCCGCCTTCGCCGTCTTCAGCATCGCGTCAAGGGTGTTGGCGATCTTCTCCGCGTCCGTGGCGGCGTTCAGCGCGTCAGTGGCTGCCTGCTCGTTGACCTTGCCGGATGCTGCGGCCGACCATGCGTTGCTGGCTGCCTGGGAGGCGCGCTGGGCGGCGGCGGAGGCATTGGCAGCGGCGGTGATCGCGGTCTGTGAGGCGGCGTTGGCGGCGCGAGCCGCGGAGATGGCTGCCTTCGCTGCCTCGGCGGCGCGCCGGGAGGACTCCGCAGCGCGGCGGGCGGCGTCCTCGGCCTTGTCCGCGTCATTCTTCGCCGCGAGGGTCTCGGCGGCCGCTGTCGCGGCCTCCTTCTTCGCCAGGCCAGCGGCAGTCTCGGCCTTCTTTGCCTGCGCCTCGGCGCTCACCTTGGCTTTGTCAGCGGCTGCGGCAGCGTCCGTGGTCTGCTTGGCCAGGTCGCTGATGCTGGCGTGTTCCTGGTCCTGGGCGCGGGTGATGTGCTGACCGTATGCGAGGAAGTCCCGTACCTCGTCGATGCCCGCGTTGAGTGCGGCGGCGGCGGCCCGCTTGGTGGCAGGGCCTCCCTCCGCTTCGATCTGCGCGACGCGGACCCGAGCGTCGTCGTCGCGGCGCTTGAACTGGCCTTCGTTCAGGAAGGCGCGGACGTCGTCGATGGTTCCGTTCATCGCGGCGTCGCCGGCCTCGCGGACACCCACTCCACCGGCTTCGGTGGCACGTGCCGCAGCCACGCGCTCGTCATCCTCAAGTGGCCGCTTCCAGCCGTCCTTCATGAAGGCGGCTAGCTCTAGCGGGGTTCCCTTGAGGGCGTTGGCCGCGGCCTCGCTCACCCCAGGGCCGGCCTCGGTGACAAGTGTGAGGGCTGCTTCCCTCAGATCTAGGTCCTCCGCTACCTTCTGGCCCTCGTCCAGGAACTGCCTGACTTGTTCATCAGTGCCCGTGAGAGCAGTCTCGGCTGAAGCCCTGACCGCCGGGCCCCCGGACTTCCACGACTGCAGCACCTGAGCACGGTCGGATACCGGCGGCACCATTGGGTCTTCGGCGCCGGCCGGTGTCGCCGAGATGAGGGTGGCCACAAGGGCCAGGGGCAGCAGCCCGCGAGCCGACCTTCCGGCCACCCACCGTCCGCTCCCCTGAAGCCGATGGCCTATGTGTTGACGCACTGTTCTAGTTCCTTCGATGGTCTGCAAACGCCGAGAAGCACGTGCGGGCTCCAGGCAGTGGTAGCTAGTTTGATTTGCGGCAGCGCATGCCAAACGGTCCTGCCGCCCTCTGTCGTTCGGCACCCCAGGCCGAAGGCGGCAGGACCGAACCAGGGTTCTCCAACCCATCGCGGTCCTATTGCGATCCGGACAGCAGACCTGTCTGCGACATAGAAGGTTGTACACCTGCAGCCAGTCGTGACCCTATCGTGACCTGCAACTTTTCAGCGTGACCCACTAAGTGGACCCGGATCCTCCGCTGTCGGATCCTGTGGCTATATTGCTCGGTGGCCCCCCAGGCGAACACGACCTGCCGCAGCTCTGTGGCACGTCCCCCTCTTCCGCTGACCCCCCGGCGTTCACAGGGGGGTTTCGTATTGGAAAGTGAAAACAGCTGTGCGCATACGCAGATGGGTTCCCGCCACGGTCGTGGCCATGACCGTGGCCCTAGGGATGCCCGCCCCGCTGGCCACCGCAGTCGATGAGCTGCCGGCCGACAGCGCCCCGTACGCCCTCGAGGACGGGTCCTACCCCTACCGTGCCGACGTCCGCGAGCTGACGGGCGCCGACCTGATATCCGGCGACGGCAACATCACCTTCACCCCGTGCTCTGGCCCTCACCAGATCAAGGTATGGGCGCGAAACCTGAACACCCAGGAATCTCGGATCTGCTTCCAGGCCGCCAGTACCGGGCTCTTGACCGTCAACATCCCGCGCGCGTACCGCATAGAGACCTACGACCGGGACCTCAAGGCAGACGTCTCCATCGACGGCACCACCGAGAATCTGACCGTCCTCCGCAACACCTCGAAGGGCTTCGGAGAGGCCAACCTCGCCGACCCCAAGCAGGCCGTGCTCCTCAGGATGGAAGTCACCGGCTCTGCCACCCCCCCGTCAACTGACGGCCAACCCGCGGACGCCGCGAAGCTCGCTTTCAGCAGCAAGATCATCATTGGAGACGGGACGCGCTCCTGCTCAGGCGCGCTCATTTCTCCTCAGTGGGTCATCACGGCCAAGAGCTGCTTCGCGGACAACCCGGCCGTGGACAACACCGTGGCCGCAGGTGCGCCCAAGACCGAGACGACCGTGGTTGTCGGCCGCACCGACTTGACGAAGAGTGGCGGCAGCACCCAGGAAGCCGTCGAACTCGTTCCTCACCCCAACCGTGATCTGGTCCTGGTCAAACTCGCCGGGGGAATCCTCCGCTCGATCGCAACCCCTGTACGGCTCGCCACCGCGCCCGCTGTCGCGGGTGACGAGGTGACGAAGGTCGGCTTCGGGCGGACCGAGTCGGACTGGGCTCCCACCCAGCTCCACACGGGCACCTTCACTGTGGCCTCCGCCACTGCCACCTCGCTGGACCTGAACGGCTCCGACACGGCTGTCGTCTGCAAGGGCGATGCCGGTGGCGCCGCTCTCCGGACGGTCGGCGAGACGACCGAACTCGTCTCCATCGGTTCTCGTTCATGGCAGGGCGGATGCCTCGGCACCGACGTTGCCGAATCCCGCACCACCGCTGTCGACACCCGGACCGATGACATCGCGACCTGGGTCGCGGAGACGACGGTCCGTGTCCAGGACGACTTCACTGGCGACGACATCGGCGACCTCGCCGGTGTCTGGGGCGACGGCTCCGCTCACATCTACGCTGGTGACAAGACCAACGGTCTGTCCGGCACGCAGTACACCCAGCCGGGCACCACCACCTGGAAGACGACCAAGCACCTGGCCAAGGGCGACTTCACCAACGACGGTAACGCCGACATCATGGCCGTCTGGACCGACGGCACCATGCACGTCTACCCCGGCGCCGGAAACGGCAGCACCCTGGCCCACAAGACCGTGACCATGGGCGGGGCCACGTGGGGCACGATCAAGCAGCTGACCGCCGGCGACTTCACCGGTGACGGCATCGCCGACATCATGGCCGTCTGGACCGACGGAACCGCCCACCTCTACCCCGGCCTCGGCGACGGTCAGCTCGGCTCCGGCATCACCGTCACCGTCGGCGGCGCCACCTGGGGCACCACCCTGCAGATGGTCTCCGGCGACTTCGACCACGACGGCCTCGCCGACATCCTGACCGTCTGGAACGACGGCACCCTCAACTTCTACAAGGGTCTCGGCAACGGCCAGCTCGCCGGATTCAAGCGCGTCACCACCGGCGCCGACACCTGGGACACCGTCAAGCTCATGGCCGGCACCGACGTAGACGGCGACCGCATCGCCGACGTCCTGGCCATCTGGAGCAACGGCACCATGCACAAGTACAAGGGCCTTGGCGATGGCCAGATCGCCTCCGCCAGCGCAGCACTGCTTGGCGGAACCAACACCTGGGGAACCTTCCTCCAGCTCACCTAAGTCAACCGCCAGCAAGAGCTGAACGACACCCATTGGTACAGCCGCATCCTACAAACGGACTGGGCTCGCTACCGACTGTCGGCCTGGACTGCAAAGTCTGGGCCGACAGTCGGTAGCGCCCCGGCGTATCCGGGGAATCAGTTTGTTGGATGAGCGGCCCGGATGGGGTCGCAGTGGTGACCGTAGTGGGCCTGTTCGGCTTCGGTGGGGGTGAGGTCGTCGCAGGCGCCTTGCAGATGGTGGTTGTTGTAACAGTCGATCCAGGTCAGGGTGGCGATCTCGAGGTTGGTCAAGGACTGCCACGGCCTGTTGGGCTTGTTGACCTCGGTCTTGAACAGGTCGATCGTGCTCTCGGCGAGGGCGTTATCCAGCGCGTCGCCGACCGTGCCGACGGACGAGGCGATGCTGGCCTCTTGCCGGTGGTCTGTGTAGCGAATGGCCAAGTATTGCGACCCGGCGTCCGAATGATGAACGAAGCCGGTGAAGTCTGTGGCGCCGGCGCGGAGCCAGGCCGCGACGGCTATCTCCAGGGCGTCCAAAACCAGGGTGTGCGCATGTGGCTGGCCGCGGACCAGCCGATGATCCGGCGGGCGTACACGTCGATGACGAACGCCACGTACGCCGTCCCGCAGACGGTGGCCACATAGGTGAAGTCGCTGACCCACAGCCGGTTCTGTGCGGGCCAGTCGAAGCGGCGGTCCACCAGGTCGACCGGCCAGGTGGCGGCCGGGTTGAGCACGGTGGCGGGGTGCTTTCGACCCCGGACCACGTCGCGCAGGCCGAGTTCGCGCATCAGCCGCTCGACGGTGCAGCGTGCCACCGGCATATCCTCCCGGCTGAGCTGCAGCCACACCTTCCTCGCCCTGTAGAGCACGGAAGTTCTTTTCGAACACGCGGGTGGTCTCCCGTTTCAGCACCCCGTCCCGCGAGGACGCCCAGCCGGAGCCGCGCTGCTGTTGGGCCGTGGTGCCGTAGTAGGTGAACGCCGCGATTGGTACCCCATGCTGGGTGAGCGTGCGGCAGATCGGCTCGATTCCTCACCGCGCTCCCACCTCGCCGGTGGTGTCTCTGTGGGCGCTGATGAAGCTCACGAGGACCTGCGTGGCCGGTCGAGCTCGGCCGCGAAGAAAATTGAGGCTGCCCGCAGGATCTCGTTTGCCCGCTTCAGCTCCCGCACCTCAACCCGCAACCGGCGCATCTCCGCCGACTCCGCGGTGCTGGTCCCCGGCCTGGCGGGCGCCTGCGTCGACCTCGGTCTGACGGACCCATTTGCGCAGCGTCTCCGCGCTGCCGATGCCGAGCTTGCCAGCGACCGAGCAGATCGCTGCCCACTCGGTCGGATGCTCGGGCCTCACCTCGGCCACCAGCCGTACCGCACGCTCGCGTAACTCGGCCGAGTAGTTCCTCGAAGGACGTGACATGGACTCCACTTCCTTACGAAGTGGAGTCTCCAGACGTACCGGGACGGTTCACCACCAGGCAAGATCACCCGACGTAACGAAGCACTACTAGGCCCTGGTGAGCCCGGTGGTGGGATCGAGATAGGCGATTCTCCGACCGTTCGTGTACGTGCCGGTAGTCGCGGCATGGGGCAGGAGCGCGGTGTCTCGGAGGGCTGGGGTCTTCTTCCAACCTGCCGGGGTCTCAGCGGTGGGGTCGATGACCGGTGCGCCGTTCGTGGTGATCCACTGCTGCCGGATGGGGATGGTGCGTCGCATGAGTCGACGGATCGTGTCCCGATCGCCCGGCTTCACGCGCCGAGGAAGCCGAGTGCGGCTTGTGCGCTGGGACGGATGGAGCCAGAGGCTGCCGTCCGGGCCGGTCCATACGGGTAGTACGCGGATGCTGGGGTCGCCAAGGCGGGTGGTCAGAAACTCGCTGCTAAGCGTGGAGTTCGTTAGCGGGTGCAGGTCTGTTCCGGTCCGGTGCTGACGTATGGCGGCAAGGTCGGCCATGGCCTGCTTGGCGTTGTCGTCAGCCAAGCGCCGTAGGTCGTCGTCGGCGGTGTAGGTGTCGCTGTAGACGGCGTCGACGTGATGCTGGAGATCTTCGGGCACAGCAACCGGCCCGGTCAGGGTGCCCAGGTGTTCGTGGGTACGGCGCAGCAGGCTGGCGTCGTACACCTCTCCCCAGTACGCGGGCATCGTCGGTTTGCCCTGTTGAGTGACCGGGGTCAGGACGTGAAGGGTCGGCTGCTGCGCGTACGGGGGACGGGTGCGGCCCTGGTGGCGGTGGCCGCGGCCCGCGCGCTGCGCGAGCAGCGCGAAGGGGGCGAGATCGCTGATGACGAGGTCGAAGTCGACGTCTAGGGACTGCTCGGCGACCTGGGTGGTGATGACGATCAGCGGCCGGTCGGGGCGCTTGCCGGTCGGCGCGATCCAGGTGCCGTCAGGGCGGCGGTGAGCGGGGCGGATGGGGCCGGTCCAGCGTTCGAGGCGGCGGGTGACGCCGTGTCGCTGATGGACTGGCATGCGGGCGTGGAGGATCCGCACGAGCGTGCTGCTGTTCTTGTATGCGTCCTGGAGGGCGCTCTCGGTGGCCTGGGCTTCGGCGACGGTGTTGCACACGATGAGAGCTGCCCCAGGGGTCTCGGGGCTGGAGTGCAGGGGCTGGAGGATGTCGAGGATCCGGCGGGAACGCTGGCCGGCCCCGGTGGCCTGCCGGGTGGGCGTGTAGGGGTGGGTGCGGATGTCCAGCCGGGTGGCGCGCGGGGACGAGTAGGGGCCGCGGCTCGTCGTTTTCCCGGTCGCATGGTCGGTGAACGTCCATCCCGGGTAGGTGGGCGTGACCTCCTGAAGCGGCGGATGGCCGGCGCCGTGCCGGTAGGCGTTCAAGAGGCTTGTCGCGATCCGGCTCGTCAGCGTCGCGGACAGCACCACCACGGGCACGCCGAGCCGTCCCAGCCACTCCAGCAGGATCGCGGTCAGTTGGTGCCCGTGCGCGTCGTAGGCGTGCGCCTCGTCGAGGATGACCGTCTTGCCCGACAGGCCCAGCCACCGCATCGCCATGTACTTGTGCGGCAGCACGGCCCGCACGGCCTGGTCCCACGTGCCGATGGCGATCCCGGTCAGCAGCCCGCGGTGCGCACCGCGCAGCCACTCCGATACCAGTGCCGGGCTGTCCAGGCTGGGGGTCAGGTCCTCCGGGGTGTAGTCGGCGTCGAGCCAGGCCAAGGAGTGCAGGCGGGCGACGGGTACCTTTCCCCGGCAGTTGTGTCCTGCGTGCCGCACCAGTCGGCGGTGCATGGCGTCGGTGGTCGCCATCGTCGGCAGCAGCATCGCCAGTCCGCTCGTCCCCGATGCCTGCCCGAGGACACGCTCGGCGAACAGAGCGATCTCCGTCTTCCCGTCCCCGGGCGCTGCGGTCGCCAGCAGCATGCCCGGCCCGTTGACCAGACCGGGAAACTCCTTCTCGATACTGGCCTGCAACGGATACGGGTCGGACAGGCCCGGGAACATTCCGGCGAACGAACGGGTCGCACGCCACGTCGGCGCGAGCAGCTGCGCGCGGGCCGGCACCCGCACGGCAGCACGTCGGGCCATCAGCAGATGCTCCGCCCAGTCCCCGGCCACCCACCGGCTCTTACGATGCTGACGCTGCCGCGCTTTCAGCCACCACACCTGCGACACCAGCCAGTCCGCGAGCGACACCAGCCCCGTCGTCACCGCCGCCACCGGCGCCTGCGCCCGCCGCGTCGGCCACACCGGAACTCCGAACAGCTCACCCGCCAGCCGCACCAGCGCCTCACGCTGCTCGTCCCACCCCTCACCACCAAGACCCGGGGCCGCGACGATCGGACACGTCAGCGACCCGTCACGGTGACTGAGCGGCCCTCCGTACTGGCCGTGGTGACCACCGAGGATCTGCCCCAACTGCTCCGCGACGAGCCGCGCCGGCCGACCGTCCAGCGGCAGGCCGTGAATCCGATGGAGAAGTTCGGGCAGCGCCAGGTGCACGCCGTGGTCGTGATACGGCGTCCGCTCCACCGTCACCGGGTACCCGGCCGTCCCGGACACCTCATCCGCTTTCGGCTCCTGCTGCTGGAACACTGGGCTGATCTTCGCCAGATCATGGAGAAAGCCCAGCCACACGTGCAGCAGACGTGCCTGTTCCTCCGTCAGTCCCCACCCCTCGGCCAACATTCGTCGTTGCCGGGCACTCAGGTATCGCTCCCACAGCACCTCCATCACCGCAGCGGTGTCGATGCCGTGACAGCCCACCGGATACGGCTTGTTCAGTCCCCGCTCCTTCCCCCACAACCGGGGATCCAGATGCATCAACGAGCAACTCCTCACAGTCATCAAACATGGGCTCCGCGTGCACGGGGCTGAATCACTGAGGGCGATCAGTGTGGGGGATCACCTCTGTGCGGCTTCACTCACCGACCGGTGTCACACGTACTGGATTGGCGGGCAGCAGATCACCACCCGCACGTCCTCGCACTGGATCGTCGACGGGTCGGCGCTGCGGTGGCAACACCGGCTGACCGATCGCCCGTAGATGCCCCAACTCGACGACAGGTCGCCGGCGTTGGTCGAGGGTTTCGTCATGCTGCCAGTTTGTATTCAAGCTGTCGCGCTGTGCTACCTTGAAGCGTCTGCGTGACTCCTATGGAGGCTCGTGCGAACGCGACCAGCAGCCGGACGCGAACGCTGCAAGCGCAGACCCCCTCGAAGTTCGCGGGGTGATCCACCAGAAGGCTCCGGTAGTGCCTGAGCCAAATGCGCCACACCGGGTTCCTGTTGACGGCTGCTCGACAGAACTCGACCGAGGGGTTCCAAGTCCGCCAACGCGGGACACCTCACACCGCCTGTTGTCACTTGGGTGGTCGGTCGAGTCTGTCGCGATTCACCGACCACCCTCTGAAGAGGGGTTTGAGTAGGTGAACGTCAGTCGTCCGGTCGCCATCGTCATGTGCTTCATGGCCGCCGTCATCGCGGGTTTCGTCTCCGGAGTCGTCGCGGCCTTCCTGGGGGTAGGTGTGCCGACCAGTGTCGCGTGGGGAGGCGGGGGCTTTTTCAGTTTCGCCACCCTCGGCCTCATGGCGCTCACGTTTCTATCTGTTGACCAGGAGGCGAGCGGCCCCCTGGTCGGCGAGAGCCAGAGGGCCGGGAGTGCGCGTTCGCGGCCGGTCAGGCAGCGGGGGTGAGCGCGACGAGGAGGGGCCCCGCGGCCTTGCTCCACTCACGCCCGGCGTCGATCGCCTCCCGGCCCTCCGTGGAGATGCTCTCGCGGATGGGGGAGAGGAAGGTGTCGCGGAAGCGGGCTTGTGCGTCGAGGTTCATCCCGCTCCCTGCGACGGCCGCGCCGACCCTCTCCTTCAGGACCGCGACTGCTTCCCCGCAGCTCGCTCCGGTCCACTCGTCCGCGTGCTCGGCGACCAGCGCCCAGGTCATCTTGAACATAATCACAAGTTATCGGATTTTGCGTAAATGGCCCTAAATGATGCTATGTTGGACGCGGAAATTTGAGCTCCGCCGCTTCGCGGTGGGGCTTGAAGGCGCCTGGCTCACCAGTCCAACTAGGCGTCGGAGAAGACAAACCTTCGCTCTCACCCGGTGAAAGCCGGGACAAAGCGGGCCCAGTGGCCCGTGAACCGAGACCATTGCGCAGGACTGGCGCGATGGGCTCGACCGACTCCTCTGGAGGCTTGCGTCTAGTGACGCAAGGCGCAGGGAGTTTGTCACTTGTTCAGACAGGTGGCTGGTCGAGACCGTCGCATGCGTGCTCGCTGGCCACCTTCGACAGAGGGGATGCCATGCGCATCAACCAGCGGAAGATGATGGCCTGGGCGTTTTGCTTTCTGGCCGCCCTTGTCGCTACGGCTCTGGTCGGCGGCTTCGCGTTCTTCGTTCTCCACCTCTCCGCGACCGCCAGCGCCTCGGCGGGCGCCGGCGCCTTCGTAGTGGTCGTGGGCTGGGGGGGCGGCCGTGATCGGTCCGTTCCACTTCGGTAACGACGACTATGTGCCGCCGGGGGCGCCCACGGCTGGGCCGCAGCAGGGGGCGCCCGTGCCGTGATTACCGGACCGGACGGGCGCCCGTCGAGCACTCCTCCTCGGTCGAGTCCTCGACGTCGTACGTTCAAACTCGTCGAACTGGGCCCGGCTGTTCCGCTCGTAGGGCGCCTGCGGGCGGGTTGGCGGTTCGGTTCCCTCTACCCGCGCGGGACTGAACCGGGCAGCAGAAGATCGCGGTCCTTGTTGGCCGCGTCCGCTCCGCCCGCGCGGGGCTGAACCGCCGGAACGCTCCGACTGCCATCCTCCGTAGACGTCCGCCTTCGTCCGCAACCACGTCGTGGCGGACAAGGGCTACTCGGCCCACAGCTTCCGGGCCTACCCGCGCTGGCGAGGCAACAAGGCCACGACCCCCAAACGCGTCGACCTGCTGGCCGGTCGTAGACGACGTTGTGAACGTCCCTGGATCTCCGACAAGGCCGCCTACCGGGGGTGCAACATGGTCGAACGCTGCTTTCACCGGCTCAAGCAATGGCGCGGCATTGCCACCCGCTACAACAAGCATCCCGACCGCTACCTCGCCGTCGTCACCCCGCCGGAACTCTCATCTGACTCGACACATGATCGACCGGAAGAACTGGCCCAGGATGAAACGGCCCCAGGAGGAAACAGCCCATCGTTCAGTGAAGGGCCTCGGTAGCCTCGCGATCATGAGACCTTGGGGGATTTGGTCGGTCATCGTGTGCAGCTTCCTGTTGGCCGCTGCCTGCCTCACCGGCTGCTCTGCCAAGGGCGCCACGCCGACCGCTGAGGACCAGCGCGCCGCTCACCTGGACCGTGTACGCGACGCCTACCGCCTCGGACGCAGCGCGGGTCTGGAACTGCAGCAGCAGAAGATCGCCGACGGCACCCCGCCTTCCTATTCCAGCCCGAGCGAGGAGGAGTGCGCGGCACGGTGGACCCAGCTTGGCGAGCGCGAGCAGACCCCAGGTGACAGGGCAGGGTTCCTCGCCGCCTGCTCCTCCTTCCCGCCGCTGGGACTTCCCGGGTACGACGAGGCCGTGACCGAAGCGCGCGGGGGCAAGACGACGCCGTAACCTGATCAGGCGGCGCGGGGCCGACTGCTTGGAGGGGCACTGTGGGCCTGCGCGAGCTGATCACCGACGCCTGGAGCTGGCTGGACTACAAGCCGGCCATGGCTGACCCGCGCCGCCCGGGCCGGAACGCCTGGGCGGACCTGACGTCGTCGTGGATTCCCGACGAGGACTTGCGCCGCCTGGCTGCGTACCGGCTGCTGGCCGCGTACGACTCCAACCAAGCCGGGCAGCTCGCCCAGCTGAGCGGAGACGACGACCGCGGGGGAGAGCGGCGGGAGCTGGGAGACGCCTCGAAGATCGTCGACACCGCCCTCGGCTACCTTCTAGGCTCCGAGCAGACCATCAGCGTCGCTGGCGCCGAGCACGCCGGCGACGAGCCGTCTCCGGAAGCCGCCGCGGCCCGCGCCGTCCAGGAGCAGCTCCGGGCGTGGGCGGAGAAGGAGCTGCTGCCGCTCCGAGTCCAGCAGGCCGAGCGGAACGCGATCCTCCTCGGGGACGGCGTCTACACGCTGGCGTGGGATCCGGGGAAGGGACGCGTCCTGCTGCGCACCTGGGATCCGGGCCTGTACTTCCCGGAGTGGCCGGAGGACGGCGAGGACGGCGCCGACTTCCCGATGCGGGTCCACCTGGCGTGGGAGCTGCCCGAGGACAAGCGGCGCGGCCTGAAAACCAGGGTGCGGCGGATCACCTACGAGCTCGCCCCCGTCGGCCCGGCCAGCCGTCGGGTCGCGGCCAAGGGTGGCGGCGCGGTCCGCGAGTTCCTGTATGACGAGGACGGGGCGCCGGTCCTCGTCGTCGGCGACCAGCTCGACGCGGGCAGCAGCTCCATCACCCGCACCTACCCGTGGGCGCCGGACCGGCCCAGCCCGTGGACCTGCTATCTCACGGACGCCGAATGGGACCTGGACGACCTCACGCACGCCGACCTGCTGTACGACCTGCCGCTACATAAGGCCACCTTCCGCGTCCGCTCCGACGGCGAAGTCCTCGACCGGCTCGACCTGCGCTGCGACTTCATCCCGCTGATCCACATCACCAACTCGATCCCCAACAGCGGCGAGCACTGGGGCAAGCCGACCATCGCCACCGTCCTCCAGGGCCTCGACGAGCTGTCCGCCACCGACACCGACAGCTCCGGCGCCTCCGCGACGACCGGCTCCCCGATCATCGGCCTGTCCGGCGCCCGCCTGCCCATCGACCGCGCGACCGGCCAGCCGCTGCCGGTGAAGGTGCGGGCCGGAACGGTATGGCAGCTCAACGACAACGGCAGCATGGACGTCCTCGACACCTCCGCCCAGCTCGCCGAACTCCGGGCCCGAGTCGACCACCTCATCGACCGCGTCGCCGCGAACTCCCGCCTCACCGCCGCCGGCCTCGGCACCCTCGACCCAACTGCCCTGCCCTCCGGCTACGCCCTCCAGCTCGCCCTGGGCCCGCTGGACTCGCTGGTCGCCTCCATGCGCCTGGCGCGCAGCCACAAGTACGCGGTCCTCCTGCGGATGGTCCAGCGGCTCCACCAGGCCGGCCACGCCGACCGATGGCCCGCAGGGGAGTCCGTGCCCGCCCGCCTGATGTGGGGCCCGCACACGCCCACCGATCGTGCCGCCGTTCTGGACGAGGTGGCCAAGGGCGTTGGCGCCGGAGTCCTTTCGGTGGAGACCGGCGTGAAGATGCTCATCGACGCCGGGTATCCGATCGGCAACGCACAGGACGAGATCGCGCGGATCCAGTCCCGGGCCTTCGAAGCTGCCGTCCGCTTGGCCGACGCCACCGGCGACAACGCGGCCGTACGGGGCTACCTCGGCCTGTCTGCCGCTGGTCCGGAGATCCCGAGCATTCGTCTCGATGGACGCGAGGTCGGGGGTGGCCAGGAGAGGTAGCCCGCCGGCGTCAGGTCAGGTCTGCTGCTGGTCGCTGCTCTCCGTACTACGTGTGCCGTGCCGGAGAGCGGCGCGGGCCTCGCGCCAGGCTGCGAACAAATCAGGGAGCTGACGGAGAAGGGCAGCCGTGAGGGTGATCAACAGGCCCAAGATGCCGAAGATCGCCAGGGCAGCAGTGATTGCGACGTGTTCCATGCCGATGAGCATGGGTCTGGCCTCTGACCAGGGCAAACGCCGAAAAAGGAGCGCAGGAAATCGCAGGTGTTCTATTTTTGGGCAGGGTGAAGGACTCTTACTCGCGACTCTCGGCGGACCTCTGGATAATTCCTGACGCCGTGAGCTGCGCTGATTGAATTCATCAGCTGCCACGGGAGAATTGAAGCAATTTCCGAAGGTGATTTCCTGGGAGGGGGTGAAGTTGGTCGGCAAGTCGGCTCATTTCGTGCACTGTTGGCCGGAACGGCTTCCTTGACATCGGGCAGGGTGGTCAGGGAGGGCTAGACTGATCATCGGCGCGGGGGCGCTGGAGACCTGTGGATGGTTCACGCATGACGCGCCCTTCGCTCCCCAACCCGCTTGCCCCGGTCGGGCACCGCCGTGACGGGCGGCCCATCTACCCGATCCTGGGGGCCTCGCCCGAGCACGATCCGAACAAGCCCGATGACGACCCGGGAACCGGTGGCGTCACGCAGGAGGACCTGTCCCGGCTGCTCGCCAGGGAGAAAACCCAGGGCGGCCGGGCTGCGGTGAAGAAGCTCCTGGAGAACCTGGGCTTCAACGACGCCGATGCCCTGACCGAGTTCGTCACCACGAAGCGCGACGCCGAACGGGCCGCGCTCTCCGAGGTCGAGCGCCGCGAGCAGGCCGCTGAGGAGAAGCTGCGCGAGGCCGAGGCCCGCGAGGCGCAGGCCCTTGCCCGCGAGCGCGCTGCACTCCGGCGTGCCGCCCTCGCCGGCCTCGGGGCCACTGGCGACGACCTGGACGACGCCGTCCTGCTGATCGACCGCGCCCTGGACGGGCAGGACGACGCCGACGAGGCGACCGTCGCCGCGGCTGCCGAACAGCTCAAGGAGAGACGACCGGAGCTGTTCGGTACCGGACGGGAGACCGCCCCGCCCGCGCCGGGCGGCTCGCCCGCCGGCGGCCCACCGCCGCGCGGCGCGACGCCGCCGAAGCCGGGGGCGGCCGGGCTCGACATGGCCCGCCTGCGCGGCTACATCACCACCTGACCGATCCATTCCCACCGGCGGGACAAGGCCGGACCAGGGGACCACGCCCCTCCCAGTCCGTGGACGGCGCCACCAGCAGGTGAGCGCGCGGAGACCCGCCATCGCGTCCCTGGGAGGGGCACCGTCATGCTTCAGCCGATCACGACGCAGCGCAGCGTCACGGCGAACATCGAGTGGCTCGGCGGCCGACACGGCACCGACGACACCGACACGATCACGCTCGACATCACCCGCTTCACGTCCGGCACGCACTACGTGCCGTCGACCGACACCAGCCAGCCGTACAGCCTGTTCAAGTCCGGCGTCCCGGTCGGCAAGATCACCGCCTCCGGCCTCTACGGCCCCTTCGACAAGGCGGCCACCGACGGCCGACAGGTTCTCGCCGGCTTCGTGGTCGCCGAGACCCTGTTCGCGCCCACCGCCACCAAGGTCCCGGCCGCGCTGCTGTGGCACGGCACCGTGCGCACCGCGAAGGTCCCTGGCGGGCTGAACCCGGCCGACGTCACCGCCACCACCGCCCTGATCCGGTACGTGTAAGGAGCCGCTGACCCATGACCCTCCAGGACCTGATCAAGGACGTCACCACCCGCGACCTGACTGTCTTCGCCCGCGCCGTGCCGACGCCGGACGAGTGGACGCTCACCACGGGCGACAACCCTGTGTTCCCCGCCCTCAAGCTCCAGAGCACCATGTGGGAGATCCGGGACTCCGGCCGCTACGTGAACGCGGCGAAGTTCAGGGCGTACGACGCGTCCGCGCCGCTGGCGACCCGCGAGGCGTGGGAGACCACCCGCAAGGGCGGCCTGCCGGTCATCTCGCAGAAGCTCACCGTCAGCGAGCAGGAGATCATCCTCGACGAGATGCAGCGGGGCGCGGACGCCGAGCGACTGGTGACCAACCTCTACAACGACACCGAGCGGCACGCCGAGGCGACCAAGGGGCGCATTGAGCTGGCGGCCGCCGACGTCCTCCTCGACGGCAAGCTGACCGTCAACGAGAACAACTTCATCACCGAGGTCGACTTCGGTGTGCCGGCCGAGAACCTGCCCACGGCCGCCAAGGTCTGGTCGGACCCGACGTCGGACCCGATCCGCGACGAGCTGGCCTGGCTCCAGTACCTGGAGGACATCGGCTCGCCGTTCCCCGAGTTCGCGCTCACCTCCCGCCGGGTGGTGAACACGTGGGCGAGCAACAACGCCTACCGCGCCGCCTTCTACAACGCGGTCAACCCCTCGACGACGCCGACCAGCTCGCTCACGCCCAGCCAGGTCAACTCCGTGCGCATCGAGTACGGCCTGCCGCCCTTCCGGATCTACAAGGGGCAGGTCCGGGTCGACGGCGCCTGGATCAAGCCGATCCCCGACGACCGCTACATCTACGTCCCGCCGCAGCGGCAGAAGTGGGCGAACGTGCAGTGGGGTCTGAACGCGGACTCCATCGTCCTGTCGTCCGGGAAGAACCCCGAGATCGAGAAGGAGGAGGCGCCGGACATCATCATCACCCGGGATGTGGACTCCGACCCGATCCGCATCTGGACCAAGGTCAACGCCTCCGCGATGCCCGTCATGCACGACCCGCGGGCCCACCTCGTGGCGAAGGTGCTGTGATGGGGCGCCGCCTGCTCGCCGCCGTGCACCTGACGCACCCGGAGACGCATGAGCCGGTCGTCCTCCTGCCCGGAGACGAGCCCGAGGAAGTGGTCGCCGCGCTGATCACCCACCCCGACGCGTGGGAGGACGGCCCCGAACCGGACGTCGAGGAGCCGTCCGCCGAGCCGGAGGCCCCGGACAACCCGGCGAGCGGGGATCCTACGCCGGAGCCGGAGCCGGAGCCGGAGCCGGAGCCGGAGCCGGAGCCGGAGCAGAAGCCCGCGGCCAGCCGACGACGGAAGGCCGCCGAGCCCGGCGCCTGAGACCCAGGCCATTCCCCGTCCGCCCGCGCCCTTCCCGGGCACGGGCGGACACCCGTATCCAGCGGAGCACCCATGGACCCGATCCTTCTGGCTTGGCTGCGTGCGCAGCTCGGCGCCACCACCGACGAACAGGACCTCGCCGCCCGGTACGCGCGCCTCGGCCGGGCCCGTGCGGTAGTCGCCGAAGTCCTCGCCGAACGCCGCGCCGCCCTGCTGGCCGAGCCCCTGCGCATGACCGTGGACGGCGTGGTCACCATCGACCAGAGCAACAACCTCGCGGGCCTGGAACGGCAGCTCACCGGCCTCGCCGAGCTCATCGCCCCCGACGACCCGGCCGCCGGCGAAGCGAGCGTCGACCTCGTCACCGCCCCCCTGATGCCCCACCGCCGAGGACGGTAGGCCGATGCCGTACCAGTGGCCACCGCTGACGCCCGGCGACCCGGACGAGATCGCGCGCCGGGTCGCCGCCGTCCTGGACGACGCCTGGCAGCGCCTCGCCGACAAGCAGAACGCCGTCCTCACCCAGCTCGCCGACAACCCGCGCGCCGGCCGCAGTACGGCCACCCTGGAGGAGTTCAAGAAGGCGATCGAGGACTTTCGGCGCCGCGTGGACGAGGAGGCCCGGCAGTTCGCCCGGCGACAACTCCCGCACCTCTACGAAGAAGGCGCGCGGGCCGCAGCAGACGCCCTGGGCACCACCTTCACCTGGACCCTTTTCCACCGCGACGCCCTCCAGGCACTCGCCTCCGACTCCTACGCCGACTTCCTGCGCCGCTCCCAGGAGGCCGAGCGGATGGCCGCCCGGTTCTACCGCGCGGTGCGCGAGGCCGCCCGCCGCGAGGTGCCGCTGCTCGCGGCGGGGAACATGACGGCGAAGCAGGCCGCGCGCAACCTCGCCCGCCGTCTCGCCGCCCAGCATCAGCTCAACCACGTCGTCTACCGCAACGGCGCCCGAGTGCCGGTACGGGCCTGGGCGGAAGCCGCCACCCTCACGAAGTCCGCCGTCGCCTACAACGCCGGAACCCTAAACCGGTCCCGCGAGGCCGGCGTCATCATGGTCGAGGTCTTCGACGGCCTGGACCGCGGTTGGACCTCCCACGAAGACTCGGACAAGGCCACCCGGACGCTGCGCACCGTGGAGGAGGCGGCAGAGTGGCCGATCAGCCACCCTCGCTGTCGTCGGGGCTTCGGAGCAAGGCCGGATGCGCCGCTTGAGCAATGAAGGTGGCTTGGGGAGGGGGTGAACGGGGGGGCTCCGAACCTCCACGCCCGGCCGTATCCAGGGCTACGGTGCTTCTAGCAACCTGGGCCATTATTTGGGGCCCTGAAGAGTCTGGGGGGACTTTGAAGAGACGGATCGCTGTCACGACGGCCGTGGCGGCGCTGGCGCTGACCGCGTGTTCTAACGCGTCGCCGGAGGAGAAGCCCGGGCCCATCGCGGCCCCGCCGTCGGTGATCACGGCGACCCCGGAGATCGAGTACACGCCCGTACCCATCTCGGTGTCGATCCAGTGCACCGGCGCTGATCCCGAGTTCAGCGCCCCTGCCCAGGCGTGGTTCGGCATGTACGACTTCTGCGAAGGCACCGTGTCCGGGGACAAGCTCAGCCCGACGGAGCAGAAGGCCCTCACCACCGCATACGGCGAAAGCGACACCAGCCCGCTCGGCACCCTGTACTCGATGTGCGCGGAGAACGCGAGCGACAGCTTCGCCTACCTCGAGGACGCCGGATCGCCTGAGCAGATCACCGAAGTACGAGGTGCTCTCCTCCTGTGTCCCGACCATCCGCAGAAGGGCCGCATCACGAAGCTGCTGGCCGGCGCCGAGAAGGACAACCGCCTCTCGGCCGAGGGCAAGATCTTCGGATCCGGCGTTCTCCACGTCGGCAAGGACGTGCAGCCCGGCACCTACGTCACCACCGACGTCGAGAACTGCTACTGGGAACGCACCGACCGAAACGGCAACCCGATCGACAACTACTTCACGGCCGGCGCCGCCCGCGTCCAGGTGACGATCCGCGCCAGCGACTACTCCTTCAACAGCGAGGGCTGCGGGGAGTGGAAGCCCGCCGAGTGACGGCCTGGACCGCGACTGGACCTCCCACCGGGACCGGACCGGGCCACCCGGACGCTACACGCAGTGGAGTGGCCCATCAATCACCGGCAGCGCACAGGTTATTCGGGCCGCGCCCTGATGCCATCGGTGTCTGACGGAGTCCCGACCGGAAGCCGACCCGGCGCACGATCGCGTGGATAGGGTCGAGGCATACCGTCCAAGGAGGAGCAGAGCCGCATGGCGACCGAGATCGTGATCGCGCAGACGACCATCGACGACGAGGAGAAGGCGAAGGCCCTGGCGCTGGGTGCCGTTGAGGCCCGCGTGGCTGCCTGTGCGCACATCGACCCCGCCTTCACTGCGGTCTACCGCTGGAAGGGCAGTATCGAGACTGCTCAGGAGTGGCGCATCTCGTACAAGACGACGACGGAGCGGCTTCCGGAGCTGGCCGCCTGGGTCGCCGAGAAGCACTCGTACGAGGTACCGGAGTGGATCACGCTCCCCGTGAGCGGCGGGTCGGAGGCGTACCTGGCCTGGGTGGTCGAAGAGACCACGCAGGCCTGAACGGTGACGGCCGAGCCCTGGGCCTGTCGGTGGGATGGAGGCCCAAGGGCTCAGGAAGCGAGCTGCCGCAGGTGGTGGGCCAGGTCTCGGTGATCGCTGGGGAGTGACCCGGCGATGGCGTGTGCCCGGTCCCTGCCCATCGTGGTGGGCTTGGTCTGGGCGGCATTCGTGAACTTCCGGGCAACGTGTGCTCCCTGCTCCACATCACCTCCGCGCAGGAGGGCGATGGCGAGGTCACCGAGGACGACCACGCCGCTATCGGGCAGACCATCCCCCAGCCGGGCGAGGGCGTCGTCCGCCGTGGTGATCAGCTCCGCCAGTCGCAGTTGGCCGTATACCGAGAGAGCCAGCGAATCCATTCGGTAGGGAGTCACGAAGCGGACCCACGCCTGCTCGCTGGTGTGGTCCGCGAAGTCGTAGGCGAACTGCGCCCGTTCCAGGGCCTGGAGGGCCTGAGTGCCGTCGCCCAGTTGTGCCGCTTCTTCGGCGTATCTCCCGTGCACCCACGCGGCGGCGGCGGCGTTGCCGCGGCCACGTACGTCTTGAGCTGCCTGGCGCAGGTACGTCAGCTTGCTCGCGGGAGCGTGATCGCCGTAGCTGGCGTACGTGAGCGCCAGGGCGCGCAGCGGCGGGTGCCCGGCTGCCGCCGCGCACTTCTCGGTGACCTTGTAGTAGGCGTCTGCCTTCGTGTGCTCGCCCAGGTCCCACGCCACCCAGCCGGCGAGCGCCGCTGTCTCTCCGGCGGCAATGGTGAGGGCGCGCTCGTTCTGGCCGGCTTGGGGGAGGACTGCGGTGATCGCGTCGAGGTGTGCCTCGACCTTGTGCTGGAGGTGGCGCGGGCTCAGGTTGAGCTCTTGGAGATGTAGATCGGCGGCGCGGTCGATGAGAGCGGCTACGGACGCTTCGTCGACTCTGCTTCCTCGTTGGAGAACTGCGGCAAGCCGCTGCCAGGGCTCGGCAGCCGCGCTTGCGCCGATGAGCGCGCCCTCCAGCACTGTGCGGCGCTTCATATCGTCCGGGTCCTCTTCGTCATGGCGGCGTGCTTTCCTCCGCCGAGCACGGGCTGCCATGGCCTCCCGCTGTAGCTCATCGAAGGGGACACCGCAGGCCACTGCAATGTGTTCGAGCGTGTGGTTTGTAGGGATGTTTTCGGACTTCTCGTAGCGACTGATCTCGCGCCGCGTGACCGTGATCCGGCCGGAGGCAGCGTTGATCACGTCGGCCTGCTGTTCCTGGGTCCGACCAGCCTCCTTCCGGAGCTTCCGGAGCAATAAGGCGAACGGATCGACTGGCATGAGTGTGACCTCTGTCCGGGGGCGGAAGCCAATCATGTCCCCATCTCCTCCTTGAATTTCCCCCCTTGACAGATTTTCCCCCCGTCAGATTCCCCTGGTCGAGGTCCTGTTCAGGCGATGCGATGGATCCATGACCACGATCCGCACGGCGGTGAGAGGCACTGCTTCCACGGTCGCCCGCCCCCTCCGATGGCTTGAGGTCCGAGGGGTCGGCTGGCGGCAGATCGCCGCTCAGATCCTGCTCGTTCTCATCGTTGGCACCCTCGTCCCCCTACTGCTGCTCAGCACCACTCCTTAGGAGGAAACGCCATGGGTCCGCTCAGCACCCGTGTTCCCGGCCAGGCTCTGGCGGCGATCGTTCCCCCGCCTCCGAGACCGCTGCCGGTGAGTCTCTTCGCCACCGGAACCGGTGGCGTTCAGGACCGCTGCTCCGACCCCGCCCGCGTCGCCGCGCGCAGGCCGCGTGCGGCCGGCATCGTCGAGACGTCGGAGGGCGCGTCGTGACCATGCCGCTCAAGTACCGAAGCTCGGCGTTCTGGGACGCCGTGTACTCGGCCCCTGATGCGTCCTTCCAGCCGATCGATGCCGAGGAGAGGTACCGCTTCCAGGACCGTACCGACGCATCTCCGGGGCAGGTCGCCGTGGACGTGGGTACGGGTCTGGGTGAGTGGGCCTGCCAGATGTCCCGACTCGGGCTGGCCGTCACCGCGTACGACTACAGCTCCATCGCGATCGAACGCGCCCGCCAGCTCCACGAGGGGCACGGCAATGTCTCCTATGAGGTGCACGACTTCGACGCCGACCCCATCCCCGGTCGCCTGCGGCACGGCTCGGTCGACGTCATCACGTGCAGGCACGTCATCAACTTCTTGGAGCGTCGTTTTCTCGACGACACACGTCGGTGGCTGCGCCCTGACGGGATCCTGCACGTCACCACGGCCGTCACCGAACGGGTCGAGGGCGCCCAGAGCATAGGGATGCGCGAGGAAGAGGTCAGCGAACTTGCCCGCGGGTGGCGTGAGTGGGAGCGGTACGACCTTGGCGCTCACGAGGAGATCACCGTCATGGTCCTCCGCGGCCCCTACATCTGACCGTTCACCTACCCATCGAACCGACTACTGAGGAGGTCCTGGTGTGCACGCATCAAACGCCGTGTCCGCCCGCTGACTCCGCCGACAGGGAAGCCGCCCTCCGGATTGCCCACCGCCCGGAGCAGGGCTGGAGTCTTCTCTGCAACGGCATCGTGCACTTCGAGGACACCGGCGAACTGCTGCCCGACGGCACGATCATCGAGCCGCGACACCGCCCTCAGAGAGCCGCTCATGTCTGAGACCCCGACCGTCGAGGTCCAGGACCAAGACGAGCTGCCACCGAAGGCCGACTCGCGACACGTCAGGCGCCGTGCGGTGGTGCTGGCCCTGCTGCGCCACCACCTGGGGAAGTACCCCGTGGGCGGAAGGGTCCCGCCTGTGGCCACCTTGGCTGCCGAGCTGGAGTTGCCGTCGAGGGACGTGGCCGCTGCGATGACGACCCTTGATGAACTGGGGGAGGTCGTCTACGGCTGGGCGGGTGGACGAGGAGGCGTACACCGTCGCCTGGGGCCACAGGAGGAGCATCCCCGTGACGTCCTCTTCGACCGGGCAGTTCGAGCCGGCATCAGGAACGGCAGGTACAAGGCGGGGACACCGCTTCCTACCTCGATACTCGCCCATCAGCATGGTCTGACCGTGCAGGTGGTGCCCCGAGCCCTCCGCGCGGTTATCCGAGACAGGCTCGTGGCTTCCTGGGCCGGTCCACATGGACCTGGCTACTACGTCCTGCCTGTGGGGGACGCACCCTCGTAGGTCCGAGGGCGGGAACGTGCCGATGAGCTGCGGCCCGCCCTGGCACCACCTGAACGACCGGTACAGCGATCTGGAATGCGGAAGCTCGGCGAAGTCAGGAGGAGGCGGTCACGATGAGCACGCCGGCAGGGTCGGCGCTCAAACGGGCGCGACTGGAGAAGAACCTCACGCTGGAGGAAGCGGTCGCAGGGCTGAACGCGATCACGGGTGGGACGAGCGACACCAGCCAGCTCAGCGCGTGGGAGTCGGGGCGGCGGCGTACGGGGCTGAGGAACCGACGCGGCCTGGTCGAGCTGTACGGCAAGCCGACCGAGGAGCTGTTCGCCCACCAGGACGGGCAGACCGGTGTCGCGCGGGCCCTGCACCAGGCGCAGGGGACCCTCGTGACCCGGTGGGCCGAGCTGGTGGAGGCGATGACCTCGGTGGTGACCGAGGCGCGCGAACACCTGGTGGTGACGGGCAGCCGAAGCCGTGAGAAGGGGTACCTGGGGGCGATCGAGACGGCCCTCGCGCAGAACCCAGACCTGGTGCACACCCGCGTGCTCTACGGCCCGCCGCGTCACCCGGAGCTGGCCGATCACCTGGTGCGGCTGATGGAACTTAGGGATCCGCGCGAGCGCCGCAACGGCCTGCGGACCTTGAACATCGGGTATGCCGACGGCGAGGAGTCGCTGGAGCGATTCTTCGTGGCCTCAGAGCGCCGGGCCGTGGTCCCGCTGCCGTCCCTCCACAGCGCGGACGGCTTCGACTGCGGCATCGTTCTCGACGGCGAGGCGGCAGCCGGCCTGGTCCATCACGGACGTGAGGCGTGCGCGGCGGCGCGACTGCTGGGCACGATACGGGACGTGCGGGAACTACCCGTGCGCAGATAGGGAAGTTGGGGTGTAAGGGCATGATCGATGGCCCTTGGGAGGCTGGGCAGGACGAGACGATCCGGTCGGTGGTGCAGCTTGCGCAAGAGCTGGTCCGTCGGCCGAGCCGTGGCGGGATCGACGACTACGGTCCGGTCCTGAGCGTCCTGGAGGAGTGGCTGACCGCCCGCGCGGTGCCACACCGCCGCCTGCACGACGGGGCGGGCGCCCTGGTCGGGCTGCTGGCCGAGGTCGTCGGCGACCGGCCGGGGCCATGGTGGACGCTGGACGCGTGCGCGGACACGGCCCCGTACGGCGACACCACCCGCTGGTCCTTCCCCCCGACCTCCGGCCAGGTCCAGGACGGCTGGCTCTTGGGCCGCGGTGCGGCCGACTCCAAACTCGCTGCCTCGATGTACTGCCACATCGCTGCCGACCTCGCCGCCAGCCCGCGCGCCTTCGCCGGCGGTCTCGCTGTGCTCCTGGACGTCGACGAGCACACCGGAGGCTTCGGCGGCGCCCGCGCCTACCTCGCTGACCCCCACGCCGCCCGCCCAGCCGGAGTGATCATCGGCTACCCCGGCATGGACGAGGTCGTTGTCGGCGGCCGCGGTCTGTGGCGTGCCACGATCGCCGTGCACGCGCCGTCCGGGCACTCCGGCTCCAGTCGCGTCGTCACCGGGGCCATCACCCGGGCCGCGCACCTGGTGGGTCTGCTCGACGCCGCCGAGCTGCCGGGCCTCGACGTTTCCTCCGGGTTCCCGCTCGGGCCGAAGCTCACCGTCACCGCCTTCCATGGCGGCGAGGGCTTCTCCGTGACCCCCGACCGGGTCGACATCAACGTCGACGTCCGCACCACCCCTTCCTTCGACGCGCACGACGCCGAGACCCTGGTGCGCAAGGCGGTCGCCGAGCTCGACGCCGAGCTGCCCGCCCCCGTGCCGACCGACGTCACCGAGGTCGCGGCCTGGCCCGCCTTCCGGCTGGAGGAAGACGAACAGCCAGCCGCCGCGCTGCTGTTCGCAGCCCGAACGGCGGGGCTCGACGTCCGGGCGAAAACTGCGGGCCCGTCGAACATCGGCAACCTCCTCGCCGGCCACGGCATCCCCGCCACAGCCGGGTTCGGCGTCCCCTACCAGGGCCTGCACGGCATCGACGAGCGCGCCTCCCTGGCTGAGCTCCCGGACGTCTACGCCATCCACCAGCGGACCGTGGCGGATCTGCTGGGTGTGCGCTGACCCCCCACGTTTTCCCCAGTAAGTCACCTGCCCTTGCTCTACAGAGGGCACCCCGTACCCGGTGTCATGGATGTGCACCACCCGAGGAGACATCACCGACAGCAAGGAGGCCGGCCATGGCCGAGCAGCCCACCGTTCCCGCCGTTGACTTCGCGGCCGAGGTCAACACCCACTCCGTCGCCGAGCTCACCCTCGGCAACTACATGGGACGCTCGGACGACAAGGAGGACTTCTTCGAGGGCTGACCGGCCCGATGCCACACCGATCCGGGGGTCGTCGCACTGCGGCGGCCCCCGGCCCCATGTCCGGGTGTCGGCGGGCCGCGGCGACTCCCCAATTTTCTCCTAAGAAGTCTCTAACTCCCGCTCTAAGAAGATGAGTTCCAGTCCGGTGTCATAGATGTGCACCACCCAAGAAGGCACCACCGACACCAAGGAGGCCGGCCATGGCCGAGCAGACCGAGACGACCACCGTTCCCGCCGTCGACTTCGCGGCCGAGGTCAACACCCACCCCGTCGCCGAGCTCACCCTCGGCCGTCAGGTCTTCAACGACAGCGACAAGGACAACTACTTCGAGGGCTGATCCGCCCCGGCGTCACGCGAATCCGGGGGTCGTCGCACTGCGGCGGCCCCCGGGCTCGTTTCCGGAATCGAGCAGGAGGCAGAGAGGTATGGCAGAGCAGTGGCTTGCCGCCGGGCCGACGGCGGAGGACAGGGGAGACGGCATCGCCGGCTTCGACGGCGTCCGCGCGGCAGCCGGAAGCCTGGTACGCAGCGCGACCGAGGGAAGCGCCATCGTCGCGGTCGTCGGGGACTGCCCGGTGAGCGAGAGGGAGCTGCACGACGCGCTCGCGGCCGTGAGAGCGGGGCGATGGGAGGACCTGGCGGGCTGGCCGGGCTCGTACTGGGTGATCGCCGAGAACGAGCGTGAGCGGTTCGTCTGCGGGGACCTGGCCGGGCTGCGGCCGGTCTACTACACGGCCGACGGGACGTGGGCGACCCACCTTCGCCGCCTCGGCAGGCCGCTCGTGGCCGACCTGGCGCTGGCGGCCGCGCGGATCGTCGCGGGAAGCGACCATTGGCCCGGCCGCAGCCCCTACGAGGGGATCAGCCTGGTGCCGGGCGGCTACGGCCTGCTTCTCCGCGCCGGGCAGGCGCCGCAGCTCGTCGACATCACCGCGATCACTCCGGTTGAGGACCTGCAGTCCGGCGCGGCCCAGTTCGGCTCTGCCCTCACCCAGGCCGTCCAGTACCGGGTGAACGCCGCCAGTGCGACGGTGGGAGCGGACCTGTCGGGGGGTCTCGACTCCTCCGCCGCCGTGGTTCTCGCCTCCCGGGTTGGCCAAGTGCACGCGGTCACCTACACCGACGGCTACACCAGCCCCGAGGACGCGTCCTTCGCCGCCCGGATCGCCGAGCACACCGACATCGAGCACACCATCGCGCACGGCGCCTACGAGGACCTGCCCTTCTCCTTCCCCGTCGGCCAGCCGACCGGCCTGGAACCGGCGATGGGCGCCGCCCTGTTCGAGATGGACCGCACCTACCTCGCGCCGGTGGCCGGCTTGCCGCTCCACCTGACCGGACACGGCGGCGACGTCGTCCTGGACGCGACCTCAGCGGTCTGGGTCCGGCTTCTCCAGGACGGCAAGCGCCGCGCCGCGCACCGCCAGGTCGTCGCCTACGCCCGGCTGCGGAACATGGCGCCGGGCCCGTTCTGGAAAGGGCTGAGGGACACCGCGGCGCTCGGCCGGGCCGGCGTCTTGGAGAAGGCCGTGAAGCAGCTGGAGAAGAACCAGCCGGAGGCCACAACGGGCATGACGGGATGGTCCTGGTGCCGCATGGGACCGGCCGCATCCTGGCTGGCCGCCGACGGCCGCGCCCAGGTGGCGGCACTGCTCCAGCAGGCCGCCGCCGACACCACCCAGCCGGAGGGGGCCGACGAGTTCGACCAGTGGACCGCCCTGCGGTTCACCGGCGCGGCCGCCCGCGGCTGGGCCCCGTACGCCGACGCCCTCGGTGTCCGTCCCGTCTACCCGTACCTCGACAACACCGTGGTCCGCGCCGCCTTCGCCGTCCCCCCGCTCGCCCGCCGCGGGCACTACACCTTCAAGCCGCTGCTCTCCTCTGCTCTGCCTGACCTGCCCGACTGGCTACTTGGGCGCCGCTCCAAAGGCTCCTTCACCCCCCAGCGGGTCATGGCCTTCCAGCAACACCGCGCCCTGCTGGGCGATCTCCTCACCGTCAGCCCTCTGATCACGACCGGCCTGTTCAACCACGCGACCGTGACAGGCACTCTCGACCACCTGGGGCAGGGCCGCACCCCGATCGGATCGGCGGACATGCACCAGATGCTGACGGTCTCCTGGTGGCTCACCGGTACCTATTCCCCCGCAGGGGCGTCGTGCTGACCCCGGCCGGCCACATCCACTACGCCACCGACGAGCACGGAATCGTGCTTCTCGACGTCCGCACCGCGAAGTGGTCCATGCTCAGCCGGGACGTCTCCCGTATCTGGCAGGCGATCGTCACCAACGGCACCGCCAACGGTCTCGCCGACGAACTCGCGATCCCCACCGGCCGCGACCCCTACGCCGTACGCCAGGGCATCGACAACCTCGTGAACCAGTGGAAGCGGGACGGGCTCCTCGTCGACCCCACCCGCGTACCGCGCCGAAGGTGGCGGAAGCGTTGACCCAGATGGTGCCCGTCCCGCTGGACACTCCCACCCTGCCCGAGCGGGCCATCGCCGCAGTGGGGCTCGCGCTCTCCCTTGCGCTCGGCCGCCTGCCGCTGAGGTACCGCATCGCCGCCGTCCGTGCCCTGCGCCGCCTCCCGGCCGCCCGCCGCGGACGGGTCGCGCGCCTCGACACGGCCGTACGCCACGTCACCCCCACGTGGTGGCCGGGCCGGATCGCGTGCATGGAGATCAGCCTCGCCACCGTCCTCGCAACCGCCCTCACCGGACACCGCGCCTCCTGGGCCCTTGGCGCGCGCCGGCTGCCCGACGCCGCACACGCCTGGGTCGACACCGTCGAAGGGCCCGTCGGCCACGACGTCGGCGACGGAACGGACCGGCCCTACACCCGCGTCCTGTCCGTTCCCTAGGACGCGCGCCAGACCGCCGTGGGTCCGGGAGACATGCCTCCGTCTCCTGGGCCCATGGCTCCTCGATCGGGTGAATTTCGTAACGTGAAGTTGACGGCCCTGATTGTCTGACCGGCACCGATGTGCAAATGCCGCCGACAATCCCGTTGCCCCGTAGTGCCGCGGCGCGCGTTCCTGGGCCCGTGAGTTCTACCGCCATCATCGCGCCGTCGACTTCAACCGTCGGTCAGCCCCCCGTCATGCGCATGGCCTCCGACCGGTACCAGGATGCCAACGCGGCCATGTCGACCTGGGCCATCGCCCGCCGCCTGCCGAAAATCCTCGGTGAAGCCGTCCGGCTGGGCTGGGCCACCGACCACCGAGCCGTCCTGACCCTGGCCGCCTTCCAGGTCGCCGCCGTGCTGCTCACCGCCGCCGCGCTCGCCGCGACCACCCGCGTGCTGGCCGGCCTGTTCACCGGCACCGACATCCTCGCCGGGCTCCAGGACCGCACCGGACCCATGGCCGTCCTGTGCATCGCTCTCTGCGGCCGCTACGTCTTCGACGCCGCCTCCCGGGCCGCCGCCGCCCGCCTGGCCCCGAAGGTCGTCCGGGAAGCCGACCTCCGCGTCATCGCCGCCTCCACCGCGGCCGAACTCGCCGCGTACGAGGACCCCGACTTCGAAAACGCCCGCCAGGCCGCCGCAGACGGGGCCGACAAGACCCGCGACCTGATCCTCGACGCCCAGGTCCTCACCTCCGCCGCCGCCCAGATCGTGGCCGCCGCTGCCGTCGTCGCCGTCCTGCACCCCGCCGTCCTCGGTCTGCTCCTGCTCGCGGCCGCCCCATGCGCCTGGGGCGCTGTCCGGGCCGCGCGGATCGAGCACGACGCGCACCACCGCAACCTCGGCGACTCCCGCCTGCGGAACGTCTTCCGCTCCTACACCACCGAGCACACCACCGCCGACGAGGTCCGCGCCGGCACCATGGCCGACTTCCTCACCAGCCAGTACCGCATCATCTCCAGCCGTCTGGAGACCGAACAGCTCACCGCCACCCGCAAGGCCCTCACCGTTCGCGGTATCGGCGACGCCCTCACGGCCCTCGCCACGGCCACCGCCTGGGCCGCGCTAGTCCTGCTCGTCTCCACCGGCCGCATCGAACTCGCCACCGCCGGCGCCGCAGCCCTCGCCTTGCGCACTGCCTCCGCCGCGCTCACCACCACCGTCCGCGCCGGCGCCGGGCTCTTCCGCACCTCCCTCGCCGTCGGAGACTGGCACCGCTTCCTCGCCGTCGCCGGACCCTGGACCGCCCGCCGCGGCATGGCCCGCATCCCGGAGACCGGCCCCGAGGTCATCAGCGTCAACGACGCCGCCTTCACCTACCCCGGCACCGACCGGCCCGCACTCACCGGCATCAGCCTCGACCTCAAGCGCGGCGAAGTCGTCGCCCTCGTGGGGGAGAACGGCTCCGGCAAGACGACCCTGGCCAAGCTCCTCACCGGCCTGTACCTGCCCACCAGCGGAAACGTCTGCTGGGACGGCATCGACCTCGCGGCCGCCGATCCGGCCACTGTGTACCCGCACATCGGGCTCGTCCCGCAGGACTACACCCGATGGCCCCTCGACGCCCGCGCCAACATCCATCTCGGCCAGCCCCGACCCGAAGGGGACCCCGCCATCCACGCCGCCGCCGAAGCCTCCGGCGCCGACGCCGTCATCACCCAGCTCCCTAAGGGTCTCGATACCTCCCTCGCGCGCTCCTGGTGGGGCGGGCACGACCTCTCCGGCGGTCAATGGCAGCGCCTCGCCATCGCCCGCGCGTTCCACCGCGACGCACCCGTCCTCGTCATGGACGAACCCACCGCCGCTCTCGACGCCCGCGCTGAGCACCGCATCTTTACGCGTCTCAAGGCCCTCGCCGCAGGTCGGGCCACTCTCTTCATCACCCACCGCCTCGCCAACGCACGCCTCGCCGACCGCATCGTCGTCCTCGAAGGTGGCCGCATCATCGAGACCGGCACCTACGACGAGCTCGTCCAGCGCGGTGGCAGCTCCACGTTCTACGAGATGCTCCAGCTGCAGGAGGGCTCGTAGCCTGGTGGTTTCCTGCGACGCTAAGCATCCTCCGCGAGGCTAGCCGCTTCCCCGGTCTCGACGACTGACACGGCGTAGCGGACGGAGGGAGGTGGGAGGCAGGCGTGCAGCCAGCCTCCCAGCGGCTCAGCTGACTGTGACGGCTACGAGCATCCCGGTGACCGTGACCACGAGCGCCATCGCGGTCATGGCTCCGGCGAGCGGTGCAGACCAGGACGGGCGGCACACGAGCAGGGCCAGTACGCCGGCGCCGACGATCAGGGTGACGATAACCAAGAGGAGGATCAGGAGAAGAGAGGTCAGGGTCATGCCTGTCCCCGTCCCGGCGCGGAGGAGCGCGTTTGGTGCAGGGCGCCGAGCCGCTTGAGCTTACGACGAACCCGCTCACCCAGAGTGATCGGATCAAGGCCAGCGACGAGAGGTGTGTCCAGGTCTGCAACGATGGCGGCGGCCTCCGTCCAGCTAGTGACCCGCGCATTGGCCCATGCCATCGTCACGGCGCGTTCGACAGGGGTGAGCTGCGCGAGAACCGCGAGGATGCGCGGGTTGTCTGGCAGGGAGCGGGTCAGTACCTCGTACGGATCCAAACCGCTGGTGACGACGTCGTGTGTGGTCAGTCCATCGCCGAAGGTATGGTCCAGGCTCCACAGCCGGTGCTGGTTGATCTTGTGCTGCCAGAGGGGAGCTAGCTGTCGGTGGATCTCCTTCGCCTCTGCTCGGAGGTGGTCCAGAGCCGAGGGTGCAAGGCTGCCTCCACTAAACAGCGGCGCTGCCCATGATCCCATCAATGCGGTCGTCACCGGCTCCCGCCATCCGCTCCACCAGCCCAACTCCTGGGCTACGAAGGCGTTGGTCTGATCAATCGCGCCAGCTTGCAGGGCCTGGCGAGCCGCAAGTGCTCTGACCGTGCCTGGCAATGCCTGCCCGCCAAGAGTCTGCGCCGAGGTCAGCGCGTTAAGTACCTCGGTCTGCTGCTCCAGTTGAGACCCGACGTGCGAGGTGAGGGTCCCGTCCGCAGTAATCGTCAGGATGGGGCGGTTGCCCGAGGTGGACTCCTGGAAGACCACGCTCTGCACTGTGATACCAGGGCTCAGTTTTCCCTCCAGGACGGTTCCCTCTCCGGTGAGTTCTGGGAGCTGCGGGCCGCTCGGAGACGAAGAGACACGCGCACGAATCTGACCGAGCTTCTCGGAGAAGAAGTTGACCTGCCGTACCAGCTGGCCTTGAGCCACGAGCTCAGAGGCCTGCGATGGCTTCGGATCGGTATGCACGGGCGGCACTCCTTGAGGTGATGACGACAGCTTCACTCCTCAGTCCCGGGAGGGCCGTGTTCCGGCAATAAATCTAAAGTCCATTGGTGTGACTCCCGTCACGTCGGATGGCTTGTTGCCGTACCGCTCAACCAGCAGCTGCAAGCGGCCCATCTGTGATGCTCAGGTGTTGAGCAAGCGGGTCGTCCGCCGCTACGGCTACGCTCGAACGCATGAGCGCCTCTACTGAAGGGCTGACTCTGGGGGCCGTCAGCGCGATCGTCGAGAAGAAGATTCTCACCAGCAAGATCAGGATCTACCGGCCTGGCGAACCGGTCTTTAACCCGGACACCGGCCAGTACGAGCCGGGCCCACCCGTCACCGTCTACGAAGGGCCGGGGGCGGTCTTCCCCGCAGGCGGCCCGTCCGTTGTCCTGCACCTTGCGGGGCAGGCGTACGTGGACGACAGCCCTTCCCGGTACCGGCTGCTGACGCCTCTGTCTGCCCCGGTGGCTTCACGCGAGGACACCGTGACCGTCGTGGAGGCCGACGACGCAGCTGCGATCGGCCGGACATGGCGGGTCCTCGACCTCGGGGACACGTCCACGCTGAGCGTCGTCCGCACCACATGGGTGGACCAGATCACCCAAGCGGCGGGGGAGTGAGATGAGCACAGCGATCGACCCGGCGGAGGTCCGGAGAGAGCTGGAGGCGAAGCTCCTCCTGGACCGGGTACGGGTGGTCCGTCCCACCGGCACCCCTGTCCTCGACCCCGAGACAGGGCTTCTCGGCGAGGTGCCGGCCGATGTCGTCTACGAGGGGCCCGGGGCGCTGCTCTCCGGGCACGGACAGGTGACGGCGGAGGGCATCGTCGGCAGGCAGTGGCTTGACGACACCGTCTCCTGGTACCGCCTGCTGACACCCCTAAGCGCGCCTGTGCCCGCCCGTTACGACAGGGTCGAGGTGATCGTCGCGCACTCCGGCGATGCCGCAACTGGCGGTCGGGTGTGGCAAGTTCTCGATCCGTCGGAAGCGTCCACAGTGGAGCTGGTGCGGGTCACGCGGCTCGACGAGTTCACGCCGCCCTCCTGAGCGAGTCGGGGTGTCCGCGAACCGCCCTAGGCTCGATGCATGGAGATCATGGACACCCCACCCGTAGAAGTACGACAGGTCAAGGTCACGGCGGTCGGCGGCAAAGCTTCGGTGGAGGTTGACGGAGTCGACTGCGCACGCTTCGTCTCCGGCTACACGATCCACCACCGTTCCGGAGAACCAGCCGAGCTGGTCGTCCAGGTCGCGCCGGGGGCGACTGCCCCGAGCTTCGTGGGCGACGCCCGGGTCTTCGTCGGCGTCCCGTACGAGCCGGGGCCGGCTGCCGCCCGCTTCCTGTTGGCCATCGACGCCGGGCTGCTGGAGAAGGCGGCGCTCGCCCGTCCCGAGATCGGCGGCCCGCACGGCTACACCGCCGCCGTCCTCGCGCAGTTGCAGCAGTGGGCGAACGGCGAGTTCGACCAGGAGGAGACCGATGGCCTCCTCTCGTAACGTGCGTGCACGGGCCGACTCGAACGCTCCGCAGGTGGCGGCGCAGCTGAACGCCCGAGCGGCCGCCGCCCTCCCTGCCGTCAGCGCCGTCGTCCAGCATTACGCGATGCTGCTGGAGACCAGGATCAAGGCCCACGCCAGCGGCCGACCAGGACCGAACGCGCCGACCGGCGACTACCGGCGTTCCTGGACGCACGAGTTCACTGCCACCGGCCTGACGGCGGAGGCGGTCGTCGGCACGGCCAAGCCGCAGGCGAGGCGATTGGAGTACGGGTACGTCGGCCCGGACAGTCTCGGCCGGATCTTCAACCAGCCTCCGTACCCCCACATGGGGCCGGCCGTCGAAGAGGTTCGCCCCGCGTTCCTCGCTGCCGTCGGAGCGGCGGTGGGGGACTGATGCCCGTATCCGGACGCGTCGTCAGTCTCGCCGTCCAGGCGATGCTCGCCGGCGCCACAGGCCGGTCCTGCGGGTACGGGGCGGCGCCCACCTCCAGCAACCTGCCCACCGGCGCGGCCACACCGTACTGCGTGCTCTACCCGGTCGGCTCGACCAGCGACGGGCCCCCCTTCGGGGACATGAGCGCAGACGCCCGACTCGTCTACCAGGTGACCTCGGTCGCCACGACGGCCGAGCAGGCGGAGTGGATGGCCGACAAGGTCCGCAGCGCCTTTATGGCCCGTACAGAAAAGGGCCCCACCTACCCGATCAACGCCACCGGGTACGTGGTCATGTCCCGTGAACTGGACAAGGAAGAAGGCGTCGCTGTCGCCAGTGGCGTATACAGTTACATCCAGCGGTTCGCGCTTGAGGTCACCACCCTCGCCTGACCGCCACACCTCACCGCGGAGGCCCATCGCGGACGCCCGACCACCGGTACGGGCCGACTCCCAGCTTGACCTGTTGGGGACGGGCCTACCGCATTCCGGGCCCAGGGTCCCCGGAGAGTGAGAGTCGCGTGGCCACCACGCAGCAGCGGTTCATGCGCCGAGGCACCACCCTCTTCTTCTTCCTGAAGGAGATCGCCTCCGACGACAACGTCCCGACCCGTGCCGAGTTCGCGCCGACCAATGCCACCAACCTGTCGGACACCATCAGCGACGTCGAGGGCTGGTCGCTGGAGAACACGCCCATCGACACCCCGGACATGGGGTCGACGTTCTCCACCACCATCCCCGGCGAGGACAAGGCCGACAACTCCTCGCTGACCTTCTACGAGGACAAGGTCAGCGACAGCATCGAGACCCTGCTCACCAAGGGGGTCACGGGCTACATCGCGATCATGCGCAAGGGCGACGTGCCCGGGTCGAAGAGCCTCGACACCTTCCCCGTCCGGGTCGGCAGCCGCAGCGCGTCCTACTCGACCGCGTCCGAACCCGCCAAGTTCAAGGTCACGTTCGGCATCGCCGAGGAGCCCACGCTCGACGCCGCGGTGCCGGCGAAGACCGTCTGAGAGGGGGCGCCGCATGTCCACCACCACGCATCCCGTACCGCCGGCCGCCGCCGTTGCCCGCGATCCGCACTGGTCCGCCAAGATGGCACGGCTCAAGGCGCGGAAGCTCCCGGAGCGAAGCCTGCGCCTGTGTGACGACGACGAGGCGAAGCAGGCCGTCACCGATGCCGCCCTCGCGCTCGCGAAGGCCCGAACGGCTGCCCGCGCCGAGTCCATCGAGCAGGGAGTCGCCGAAGCCGACCGCGAGGAGTGGGCCGCCGCCTATCCCGATGCGGTTGCCGCGCAGCTCCACCTCGACAAGGCTGAGCGAGCCCTAGAGGCGGCGACGGACGTCCTGACCTTCCGGGCCCTTCCCCGACCCGCGTGGGAGCAGCTTCTTCGTGACCACCCGCCGACCGAGGCCCAGGCCGACCAAGGCATGGAGTACAACGTCGAGACCTACCCCGCCGCCCTCGTCGCCGCGTGCCACATCGAGCGCGACGAGACGGGCGCTGAGGTGCCAGGGATGACCGAGCAGGAGGCACAGGAACTCCTCGACACCTGGCCGGACTCGGAAGCGAAGGCGCTGTTCACCACGGCCCTCCTGGTCAACCAGACGCTGCGGGCGGACCTGGGAAAAGGCTGATCGCCGACCCTGCGTTCCGCGCGGAGATGGAGGTCTGTGCCTCGTACGGCATCCCGCACAGCGTCTTCACCGGCGCCGGGGACGGGCGGTGGTCGGCGCTCGACCGAGCGAAGGCCGTTGCCTACCTCGTCTACTCGCGGACGGTGTGCGACTCGTGCGGGACCAGGCCGGATGAGTGGGACGAGCAGGCGGGCGGCGACCGCTTCGCGTATGTCACCGAGACACACCGGTGCATCGGCTGCGAGCTGATCGCCATGGAGCAGGAACAGGTCCCGGAGGGTCCGGAGGGGCGTGGGGTGAAGGTCGGGCTTCGGCCCAGGAAGAAGTAGCCAGTGGCCGGGGCCTACACCCTCTACGTCCACGTCCAGGCCGGGGTCACCGGCCTGGTCGGCGGCCTGCGCACAGCGGCAGGCCAGGTCACCGCCTTCGGCAGGCAGGTGCGCAGTCTCGACAGCGACCTGAACCAGCTCGCAGGGAGGTCGGAGCAGACCCGCCGGACCATGGCCACGGGCTTCGCCGTGATGGGCGTGGCCCTCGGCGGCGCTTTCGTCATGGGCGTCCGGGGCGCCATCGAGCTGGAGAAGCAGATGGCGAACGTGATGACGATCTCTAAGGAGATCAACAACACCAACATCAGCAACTTCACGGACCAGATCGTCGAGCTGAGCACGCAGCTCCCGCAGTCCGCGTCCCAGCTCGCCGAGGGTCTGTACCAGGTCGTCTCGACGGGCTTCGACGGTGCGGACGCGATGACGATCCTCCGGGTCGCCGCCCGCGGCGCGGCCGCCGGCCTGACCACGACGGAGACCTCCGCGCGCGCCCTGCTCGGCGTCTTGAAGGCGTACGGCATGGACGCCTCGCAGGCCAGTGACGTTATGGACGTCATGTTCCAGACCGTGAACTACGGCGTCGTCTCGTTCGACGAGCTCGCGCAGCAGCTCGGCGACGTCGTGCCGATGGCGGCTGCCGCCGGCGTCGAGTTCGATGACATCAGCTCGGCGCTCGCCGCCGTCACCCTCACGGGCATCCCCGCGGCCGAAGCCGTCACCGCGCTCAACATGCTGATGACGCGCATGATGAAGCCGGGGCGCGAACTGGTCGACATGATCAAGGGGTTTGGGTACGAGTCGGCCGCAGCTGCTCTGGAGCAGGACGGCCTGTATGTCGTCATGGAGAAGGTCCGCACCGCCACCGGAGGCTCTGCCGATCAGCTCGTTCCGCTGCTGAAGGACATCCGCGCGGTCCGCGCCGCGCTCGCTCTGTCGGCTGCGGAGGGCAAGAACTACCAGGACACCTACGCGGGCATCAGCATCGAGGTTGAGCGGGCCGGAGCCACCCAGAAGGCGTACGCGATTCAGCTCGACACCACCGCCGGGCAATGGGCGCAGTTCCAGAACCAGGCCCAGGCCCTGGGCATCTCCATGGCACGGGCCCTGCTGCCTGCTCTGGAGAGCGTGGGCGAGGTCCTGAACATCGTGGCCGGGTCCATCAACGACATGCCCGGACCCGTGAAGTCACTCCTGGGCGGCATCCTTGCCCTATCGGCCGCGGTTCTACTGGCGAAGGCCGCCTTCCTTCGCTTCGGGAACCAGCTCACCGTCTTCCGCACGCAGCTGGCCGCTGCACGGGCCGGAGGCTCGGCCCTGCCCGCGGTACTCACCGGCGCCGGCATGGCTGTGGCCGGACTGACGACCCTCATGGCCATCGGCGTCGGCGTGTACGCCGCGTACTCCGCCAGCAAGCAGAAGGCCAAGGCCGCGACTGAGGAACTGGTCGACGCGCTGCGGCGTGAGCGTGAGGAGGGCGAGCAGGGCGCGGGTCTGCGCGCCCTCACGGAGCAGCTCACCAACAGCGGGGACCTGGACAAGCTCAAGGACGCCGGCCTGAGCGTGGAGGAGGCCATCGACGCCCTTACCTCCGGTGGGGCGAAGCTCCAGAGCCTCAAGGACGAGCTCGACTTCGGCAAGACGATGTCCTGGGAGAGGACGAGCACCGGGTGGATGTACGACATCCGGTTCGACCGGGCCAAGAAGGTCTTGGAGGAACAGCACGAGGTCTGGTCGAACGCGGTCAAGAAGGAGAACGAGCTCGCCGCCTCCATGGCCATCGTGAACAACAAGATCAAGGCCAACCGGAGGGAGATGCTCGGTGCCTGGGAGCTCACCCAGTCTCTTCCCACCGATAAGAACGGGTCCCCGAAGTTCACCGAGCAGATGGAGGCGATGGGCAAGGCCCTCGGTTCGATCGTCGACCCGGCCAAGGCGTGGAAGGCCGCGCAGGACAAGGTCGCCGAGGCGAACAAGAAGGCGGGCCTGTCGGCCGACGCGTCCAAGGCTTCCCTCGCGGACTACGTGGAGGAGCTGAACAAGCAGCTCAAGGCGCAGCGCGAGTTCCAGAAGAACCTGGGCGAGTTGGCTGCGGACGGTCGCCTCGACCTGGCCGATCATTTCGCCGCTCTCGGGCCTGATTCGGCGCCCCTCCTGGGGGAGCTCGTCGGTCAGCTCAAGAAGGGCAAGGGCGAAGTCGCCGACGAGCTGGAGAAGATCATTCAGGAGTCCTCCGCGCGGGCGACGTCGGCGTTCCGCGCGGGCTTGGAGCAGCTGCCCGCAATCTCCGCCATGTACGGCAGGAAGGTCGCCGAAGCGTGGGCTGACGCGTCGGCCACCAACGACCCGGGCAAGTTCGCGAAGGTCATGGAGGCCATGGTTGTCGCCGAGATGGGGAAGGCCGCCAAGAAGCTGCCCAAGGCTGCGGCCGCACAGTTGGAGCAGGGCATGCGCGTCCTGGCGGATGTGTCCGCTAAGCACGGCAAGGAGGCGTCCACCTCTCTGGCGCAGTCCTTCCTCCAGGGTGACGTCGAGAACATCCGGGCGCAGCTCGGCTACCTGTACGGCGCGGACATGCCGATCGACGCGCCTGACCTGTCGGGGGTCGTGGCGGCCTTCCGTACGGCCGGAACCCAGTCGAACTCCGAGTGGATGGGGATGCTCAGCCTCATCGTGGCCGTATCTCAGACGAAGGGATCCGAGGCGGCGAGCGCCCTGACCACGGCACTGCTGTCAGGCGACATGGCAGCCGTACAGGCACAGCTCGACGAGATCGGAGCCTCGGTCGGCCGGATACCCGGTCAAAAGACGATCACCGTCAGTGTGAACAAGCCGGCCGCCGTGACCATCCCGTTCTTCGCGAAGATTCAGGCCAGCCCGTGGGACAAGGACGGCAACGGTGTCCCTGACGGCATCCAGGCTCCTGTGCAGCAGGCCAACGGTGGACTGCTCGACTTTTACGCGGACGGCGGCGTGCGCAGCTCGCGCGAGGACCACACCGCCCAGATCGCGCCGGCGGGCGCGTGGCGAGTGTGGGCGGAGCCAGAGACACAGGGCGAGGCATATATCCCTCTGGCAGGAGCGAAGAGGGGCCGTTCCAAGCGCGTCTTGGAGGAAGTTGCCCGCCGCTTCGGCGGCGAGGTGACTTATCACGCCGACGGTGGGCTGAGCGGGTTCAACTATCAGCCTTCCACCCCGGCGACGCTCTATTCGCTGTCGGGGATCGCCGGCGACTCACGCGACAAGAAGGGCAACTTCAGCCTCAAGATCTTCGCCGAGAAGTTGGACGCGTCCGTTGCCACGGCGAAGCGGTGGCGAAAGGACCTCGACACCGTTGCCCGTCGTGCTGGACAAGACGTGGCGGATGCCCTGGCTGAGATGGGCGAGGAGGGGATCGCGCTCACTCGGAAGATGGCGACCGGAAGTTCCGGCTACCTCAAGACGATGGCGAAGAACATCCGGGAGCTGGAGGCCGCGTCCAAGGCGAGCCTGGGGGAATTCACGGGACAGTTGCGACAGGCTGTGAAAGACCAGGTCACCTTCGAGCAGAACCTCTCGAAGCTGGCTGCGAATGGCTTCGGTGACCTCGCCACCCGCCTGGCCCGGCAGGGCGACCAGGACGCGGCTGACCTCGCTGCGGAAGCGGTGAAGGACCCGAAGAAGGCGAAGGCCGCGAACGACGCCGCCCGCGGCGCCAACCGGACACTGCCCGAGGACGACCTGCCCGACCTGATAGCGATCATCAGCGCGGTCAAGAGCAAGACGACGGGCTTGCACGCCGTAGCCGACACCACCGGCCTTGGTGAGGACCGCATCATCGAGATCGCCAACCTCGCTCTCGACCGCCTCAAGAAGGCCCTGGGAGCGAAGGGTACGAGGTTCTTCTCCGACCTGAACCGGGCCACGCGGGGCCTGTCGTACGCCAACGGAGGCATCCTCACGCCCGGCCTGTACGCCACTTCCGGCGGGCTGGTCAGGTTCGCCGAGCCTGAGACGCAGGGTGAGGCCTTTATCCCGCTCGGAGCGGCGAAGCGCAGCAGCGCACTAGCTGTCCTCCAGGACGTTGCCCGCCGTTTCGGGATGCGCCTGTCCAGCGCCGACGTGGTACCGACCGCGACGAAGCTCGTCGACGGCCGGCCGGCGGCCGCCATCAAGGTCACAGTCGTCCAGCAACAGCCGAAGGCCCTGGTGGAGTCCATGCCGATCACAGTCCATGGCCCTGATACGTCGCCACAGGCGCTGTCCGGGGAGATCATGCGACGGCTCCGGAACGCGCAGCGTGGGGGGCGGCTCTGATGATGCTCCTCGCCGACTGGCAGATCGACTTCGCGGGCGTCCTCATCGGCTACGGCACCCCCGTGGTGGTGTCCAATGTCGAAGGTCTCGGCGCCGCCGAGCTGCGGACCCAGGACGTCCTGAACCCTTCTGACGACGGCGCCTTTCCTGGGGTGGACCTGTATGCGCCGCGCACGGTACGGATCGAGGCCGGGATCCGAGCCCCTGGCGATGCGGCCGCCGCCCTCGACAAGCTGGCCGAGATCGAAGCAGTCGCCGCCAACGCGAAGATCCGCCGTACGGCCGGGGCCCTCGCGCAGCTGCGTCTGCGCTGGCCCGGCCGTGACACCAAGGTCCTCTTCGGCCGCATCCGACGGGCCGAAGCGGTCTCCACGGCCCAAGCCATACACGGGTGGATCCCGTTGGACCTCGAATTCACCGCCCTCGACCCACGGCTGCACGGCGACTCGATATCCAGCATCACCCTGCCCCTCGACATCAGCCACAGCAGCGGCGGGTTCAAGGCCCCGCTCGTGGCACCCATCACGACCGGTATCGCCACCCCGGAGACCAGGCCCGGATGGGTCATCAACTCGGGCGACGTCGGCGCGTGGCCGTCCATCAGGATCTCCGGTCCCGTCAGCAACCCCCGCGTCCTGCATGTGGAGAGTGGTCGCGTTCTTGAGCTGGGCATCACCCTCGGCGTCGGCGAGCGAATCGACATCGAAACCCGCCCCGGAACCCGGTGGGTTCTGCGGAACGGATCGGGTAACGCCGCAGCAGCCCTCTCGAACGCCTCGCGCCTGGACCTCTTCCAGATCCCGCCCGGCCGCAGCGAGATCCGGTGGACGGCCACGGACTACACCAACACCACCCGGCTGACCGTCTCGTGGCGGCCGGCTTGGACCGCCCTGTAAGGAGAATCCGCTGTGCCACTGATCCAGCCGCCCATGCTCACCCACGGCGGAACGCACCCTGCCCGCGCGATGCGGATGATGATCAGGGACCTCGCCCGCGGTTCTCAGGGGGTCACCGAGGCCAACGACCTCAAGGTCAGGCAACTCTCGACGCCGGGCTCCGCCGTACGCGTCGGGGACGGCTCGTCCATCATCCGGGGCGCGTCGTGGGGCCAGGGCGCCTACACCCAGTACAACGTGGGCGACTCCATCGTTCCCATCGCCCCCACGGGCGCGTCGGCGCGCTCGGACCTGTTGCTGCACCGTGTCGAGGACCCCGAGTACGAGGGCAACCGTGATCCGGCCGCAGACGACATCGGGTACTTCCACGTCGTCCCCAACGTCGGGTCGACCGCGACGGCGGCACCGGCCGGGATGACCGCGATACCTCTGGCCCGAATCGACATCCCACCGAACACGGCGACCATCACGGACGCCATGGTCAAGGACCTGCGGCGCATCGCCAACCCCCGGCGGGAGCGACGCCTCTACACCGCATTCCCGGGCAGCCCCCAGAAGCTCACCTACTCGGACAACCGGTACCACACGTGGCCGCCAGCAGCACGGTGGACCATCCCCGTGCCCGACTGGGCCGTCAACCTCAAGGCGATCACGACCTTCGCAGGCCTCCGCATGGATACCGCCGACGTTTACGCGTCGATGCAGCAGGTCATCGGCCCAATCCAGGGTCAGGACACCGTCATCGACGACGACCAAGGCAAGAACGTGCGGAGGACAACCGTCATCCTCGCCGACAGCCTGGGAGTCCCAGCCGCCATGCGCGGTACGAACCAGATCCTGTACGTGCAGACCTACATGTCGAAGGTGGAAACCGGCAACCTCACCGTCGACGGCGCCACTTCGCTCATCTGCGACGTCGAATTCAACGAGGGCGTCATCTAATGGCGTACCGCTTCCTCACCACGCACGCCCTCACCGGCCAGACCCTGGCCTGGGATCTACCGCTGTCCGAAGTCGAGTTCGGACCGGAACTGTGCGGGCCAGGCTCCTTCACCGGAGTCATCGAGCCGAGACTGGCCAATCTCATGCCCTCCCAGGTGGACCCTGGGACGACGGCGATCTACGTCGAGCGGGATCGGACGCTGCTGTGGGGAGGGCTCATCTGGCGAGCCGAGCCTGAGGGGCAAAAGCTCCGCCTGGAGGCCAGCGGCTTCGGGTCCTACCTCACCAAGCGGACGGACACTCACGGAAACCTGGGCGGGCGAGGCCCGTGGGTGCATGCCGACCCCTGCCGCGTCATCCGGGACACGTGGGCGTACTGCCAAGCCCAGCCCGACGGAAACGTCCGCGTCGCAGTGGACGGCACTACGTCCCGGGTCACGGTCGGCACCCCCGCCGACCCGTACTCCACGCCGTGGTGGGAGGCGCCACCCCTGGGGAAGGTCGTTGACGACATGGTGGCAGTCGCCGGCGGTCCGGAGTGGACCGAGGCGGTCGCCTGGTCAGGCAGCTCTCCGACCCAGCGCATTCGCATCGGCTGGCCGCGCCTTGGCACCAGACGGCAGGACATTACCTTCACCTCGGGCATCAACATCGCCTCCTCGGTGCCGGTGCAGTACGACGCCGACAGCTACGCCCAGGTGATCATCGGCCTCGGCGCGGGCGAGGGACGTTCCCGGCGGCGCGCCGTGGACGCGGCCAGGAACGGGCGGCTGCGCCTGGAGCACGTGCTTGAACTTCCGGACGAGAAGTCCACCGATCGACTTGCCGCGCGTGCCCGCACCGAGCGCGTGGGCCGGTCGGTCATCGGAGAGGTCACCGAGGTCGTGCTCCGGGACCACCCTGCGGCGCGCATCGGCTCCTTCCAGATCGGCGACGACGTGCGGGTGCGCCTGAGCGACGAGTGGACGCAGTACGACGGTTGGGCTCGGATCACCGGCTGGCTCCTCAAGCCGCCGTCCGAGGCCGGGCCGGAGCAGGTCACGGTGCAATTGGCGCGGGCGGACAGATTCACCTACGGAGCGTGAACATGAGCAACCCCATAGCCGCCCTCGCCGCTCGCCTCGCCGGCGTGGAGCGGAGACTCGACAGCACGAGCCGGACGGCGCAGCTCGCCTACTCCTCCATCGAGGATGGAGCGATCAGCGTCTTCGACGGGGACGGGTCGCTGCGCGCGATCATCGGCCAGCAGCCAGACGGCACGACCGGCCTGACCGTCATCAACGGGCCGCCGCCTCCGCAGCCGGTCGCGCCAACGCTGGTGCCCTCGATCGGGGGCGTCACTGTGGGCTGGGACGGCCGGTTCCTCGACGGAGGCGCCACACCATTGGACTGGGCCCGGCTGGAGATTCACACAGCAGAAGTACCCTTCACGCCGAACCCGTCGACCCTGCGCGCGACCATCGAGTCCCCACAGGGCGGCACCTTCACCGTTCAGGCCGAGACGCCCCAGTACGTCTGCCTCGTAGCGCGCAACACCTCCGGCACCGCGTCCCCGCCCTCCCCGATGGCGGGGCCTCTGGGCCGAATGCCGGTCGTCTCCGAAGCGGTACTCGACGGCATCGTGGGCGAGCTGGCGCTCGCGGACGCCGCAGTCAGCCGCGCCAAGATCGCGGTCGGGGCCGTCGACGCCGATCGCCTCGCCATCGGAACCAGCAACCTGCTGCCAGACGGAGGATTCGAGGGCGCGTACTCGGAGAAGCTGATCGCCGACCGTCCCGACTGGCAGCTGACGGGACCGGGCAATAACTCGGCCCGATGCCTGACGGTGATCGCCAGCGCCGACCTGCCGACCACCCGCGGTCAGCAGCTCGCAGTCCTGCCCGCCTCCCCGGGCGACCGGTTCTTCCTCGCGGTGGACTACCGGACCAGCGCGGACTGGTCGGGCCTTGCCGCGCGCCTCTCCCTGCGCTGGTGCGACCCGAGCGGCGCCACGATCGGGGTGGATGCCGTCGAGCGGCCGACGGCAGCCGGCACCGCATGGACACGGATGACCGGGCAGGCCCAGGCACCGGCCAACACGGTACGCGCCGAGGTGTGGGCCGAAGCCGTCCAGGCCAGCCAGGGGAGCCTGTCCTTCGACAACGGCGAAGTCCGCACGGTCGTCACTGCCGGCATGGTCCTGGCGGGATCCATCGGAACCACTGAGCTGGCCGCCGACTCCATCACCGGCGAGAAGATCGTCGCCCAGAGCATCACCGGCCGAGAGGTGAAGTTCCGGACCCTCACCGGCGAACACATGGACGTCAACAGTGTCCGGGTCACCCTCCTAACGGCCGGCGTTATCACGGCCGACATGATCAAGGCCGATGCACTCAACGGCAAGACGGTCACGGGCATCAAGGTCATCGGCGCGGAGATCAACGGCGCCACCCTGCGCACTGCCGACTCGGGCAGCCGTGTGGAGATCACGTCTGTGCCTGCCAGCGATACGACGCCGGCGTCCGGTCGGGTCCAGCTGCCGTCGGGTTCGGCGGCCGAGATCGAGCCAGCGGCCGTGTACTCGGTGTACGACGCCAGCAGCAACAGGTCCACGTTGCGGCTGCAGTCGGCCGTGCTGCGCGCGCCGGGCGCGACGGACGGCGCCATGAAGGCGATGGCTTCCGAGCCGACTTGGCCGAGCTCTGCGATCACCATGTGGTCGGAGCCTGACACGTCATACCTGGAGTTGGTGGCCACCAAGGCGATCATCGAGGCGGGGTCTGTCGCGATCGGTGACACCGTCCGATCTCACCTCGTCATCGAGGGCAATGACATCAAGGCTGAGAATCTGAGTGGTGCCGCGCCGGTCTACATCGGCGGCATGCTCGCGGTCGACTCTGACGGATGGATCAGCAGGTACAACGAGGTCTGGCGAGAGCCCACGATTGGATCGGGATGGGTTCAGTACGGGGGAACCTGGGACCGGGCCGCCTACAAGGTCTTCCCCGACAAGACCGTAGGGCTGCGCGGGGTGCTCAAGCGGATATCCAAGGACGCTGTCGGACCGAGCGAGATCGTCGCGATTCTTCCGCCTGCTGCCCGGCCGAAGGTCAGCTACACGCAGCAGTTCCAGGTCCTCGTTTCGTCCGGGGCGGCGGCCTTCTTGAACCTCAACCCGACTACGGGGGTCCTCAGCTTGACGAATGTCACCGCTGCTGCGGTCACGGCGCTGACGACCGGGACGGCGCACGTGAACCTGAGCAGCATCCGCTACCCGCTGGACTGATGCAGGCCGAAGCGAGCCGGAGTTTTTCGGGTTCCCCTTTATGATCGGGGTGTGGCGCGGGGCCACCGATCGCAAGGAGTTCGCGGTGAGCATCCCGCCGGGTGCGGAGCCCACGTTGTGGGAGCTGCACCGTGCCGTCGTCCAGCTGCGGGAAGACCAGCGCGACGACCTCGCACAGCTCCGCGACGATCTGCGCGGCGACATCGCCGCCCTGGCGAACCGGCTCAACGAGGTGGTCACCGTGGACGTCTACCGAGCCGACCAGCGCAACCTCGTTCAACGGATCGACTCCCTCGAACGAGAGCTTGAGGACGTGAAGCGGGAGCGTAGCCAGGACCGGGAGCAGGCGACCACGAACCGGCGCCTCGTCGTATCTGCGTTCATTGCCCCGGTGCTGCTGACCGTGCTGCAGCTGGTACTCGCCGCCCGCGGTAGCCCGTAGGACAAACGACACCACCTACAACTCATTCTGGCGCGGGGGAGAAGCAGGACGCGCCACATGCCCGACCTCTGGCTGCCCGGTGCCGAGCGGCACCCGCTCGGCGACACGGCACCGACCGACACCCAGTACGCCCCCCGCGTGATCTGGCACATCACCTGGGACAAGAACGCCAGCTCAGCCCGCCCGGCCGACCTGGTCCCGTTCGACCGGCTCGTGGCGTACTTCACCGGCGCCGGACGCAGCTCGGCCCCCCACCTGCTCTGGGACCCCTTCACGGGCCGAATCGCCCAGTTCTACCCGGCCAACAGCCGGTCGAAGTCGGTTGTGGACCTCGCTGGCGGCACGCGGACGAACCGCACCGGGAAGGTCTGCCTCCAGGTCGAGACGCTCTTCTTCCCGCACTGCCGCGTCAACGGGAAGTCGTACGCGACCGTCCGGAACACCCCGGCCAAGGGGCTGGACAAGATTCTGGCCTGGGCCCGTAGTTGGGGTGTTCCCGACGGCTGGCCGATGGGCTCTCCCTCGTGGTCCGCGAACCGCAACGAGGACGTCTGGGAGACCCGCGGCGGACACTACGGGCACAGCCAGACGCCTGAGAACACGCACACGGACCCGGGCCCGATGCCGAAGTGGCCCGCGGGCGGATCGCCGGCCCCCAAGCCGGGTCCGCCCCGCTTTCCCGGGCGGGGTGCCTTCGGCCCCGGCAAGTCGAACGGCTCGATCCTCCTGCTGGGGCAGCAGCTCGTCCGCCGGGGCTTCGGCAAGCACTACCGCGTCGGTCCGAGCCGCGACTGGGGCGAGGCGGACCGGCTGAATGTCGCCTCCTTCCAGCGCGCCCAGGGGTGGAGCGGTACGGACGCCGACGGGCTGCCGGGCCCCGAGACGTGGCGTCGGCTCTTCGCCTGACCTCATCAACACGATCAAGGAGACAGCTTCCCGTGGACCTGTACGTGTCCCTCCTGCGCACGGGCGTTCCGGCCATCGCCGGCGCGATCGTCGCCTTCGCCCTGCGCTACGGCCTCGACCTCAACGCGTCCGCGCTCACCGAGGTTCTCACGCCCCTCGCGGCCTTCCTCTACTACGGTGCCATCCGCCTGGCCGAGACCCACCTGTCGCCAAGCTTCGGATGGCTGCTGGGGTACGCCCGTCCCCCGCAGTACGAGACCGCCCCGGTGCCTCTGCCGCGAGCCTGATCTGCGGGCTCTGACACCTCGGTGCTCCTGCAAGGAAGAAGGCCCCCGTCTTACGACGGGGGCCTTCGACCTCTTGGAGATACCCACTCTACTGCTCCTGTAGGCGGGCCCAAGTCTCCTGTCCTCTGACATCCAATCGAGTTGCTTGAATCGAACCCAGTCGTGAGGGTGAGCGCCTTGGCGATTTTTTGGCCCTATCTGCTGGGGCAGGCGGACTGGTACCGCGCGTCGAACTGTCGGGCAAGCAGGGCGTAGACGGGCGTCCCTGTCGACTGGCGGGGGTGATGATCTCGCCCAATGGGGCGAGTGGGTTGCCGCTGCCTCAGCACGCCAGCCCCGATCCATCGTGCCACTGCCGAACGCCAACATCTTGATCGAGTGATCTCGTAACACGTACGCTGACGACCGTTACTGTGGGTGGCGCAGGGTGGACAGCTCGCTGAACGCGGTTCGCTCGGGCTGCCTGCGGGATGCGGGGGTGTGCTTTGGACAACTCCATGCCGGTGGCAGCTGGTGTTCCGCCCATTCATTTCGGAGTGCACGAACTGCGGACCGGAAGCGCGGACGGGGCGCGGGCAGACTTCGAGCAGATGCTCGCGCAGCTCGCCAGTGCGACCAATCCGAACGTCCGGATGATCGCTGCGAATCCGGGCGACTGGGGGATCGACGCTTTCGCCGGTGACCTCGGCGGTGCCATCACTGTGTGGCAGTCCAAGTACTTCATGCCGAAGACCACGATCAGCCAGTCGCAGCAGATTCGCAAATCACTCGCGAACGCGCTGAAAGCCGCAGCTGCCAACGGTCACACCATCACGCTGTGGATCCTGTGCATCCCCTCGAGCATGGACGGTCCGACAGCCGACTGGTGGGACGGCTGGAAGAAGCGGCAGGAGCGGGCGCACAGCCTCGTCATCGAGCTGTGGGACGAGACCAAACTCCTGCAGAAGCTGCAGAGCCCCGAAGGTGACCAGGTACGCCGCGCCTATTACGAACCGTTCACGGCACCCGCCGCTCCCGCCGAGGAGCAGATGCGCCTCGTGCTGGATATGGAGGAGGAGAAGGCGGCGGCGCTCGACTCAGCCCTGTTCGTGCGCCAGATGACCGAGGCTGGTCACATCGAACTGGACTCGGCGAAGCGGCAGTTCTTCAACGCTGACCTGGTGGCACGCGAAGTCGCACACAAGGGTGTGCCGGCTGAGGTTGCCGCACTGAGCTCCGCTGACGCCACCCTTCACGGGGTGTGGGAGATGCAGTTCAACGAGTGCTCGGCAGAGGGCACCCTCACAGCCCTGCACGGCCGGGTATGGCGCGAGGTGCGCGGAGAGCACGACAAACTGCCCAAGGTGCTGCGTCTGGAGGTGACGCACAGCTGGGGTCTAGTCCACAGGCTGGTTGACAACCGTCGGGCAGGGTGGGTCACGCACTGGCGACAGATCGCGAGTGGTCACGCCGGCGACTGAGATCTCACGACCGTCCGTACCGCTCGACCACTGATGAGGAGCATGCCGTGCAAGCAGACCGGCCGGTTGTGATGCCCGAGGACGAAGTACCTTTCCGCCTCGCACAACTGCTGCTGCTCCTCGACGCCGTCGCCGCACAAGACGCGAACGGGGCGACCCTGGAACGTCTCGGATATTACGACTTTCTCTCCGCGAACCCCTTCCTCGTAGTTCCCTCTGAGGGCAGGGACGCCAGCCTCCTACGGCTGGCCGGATTCGACCCGCAGGTCCTCGCCTACGCGTCCTCCTCACAGCGATTCACGAGCCGGCGAGAACGGATCCAGCACGACCTGTCGCTCCTGGTGGCCTATGGGTGTTGCCGGGTCCGAAATCGCAATGGTTCCTTCACCTACTCAATCACCGAGGCCGGTCAGGAGCTCGGCGGGCAGTTCACTGCCACCTACGCCACCTCCTTTGCTACCGCCGCCGACATCGTCGTCCGCCAGCTCCGCAAACTCAGCGACAAAAGGCTTCGCGAGCAGACCGCACGGTGGCTCAGGCCGGACGGACCCGACGGCCCCACGGCTGCCCTCATGAGCGTCCTGGGGCCAGGCCCGTTGCTGGAAACATCCTGGGAGGGATGATCACCATGGAGCCGCTTCCCGGCATCCGGATCCGCCATCTGCGCCTGGTCGGCATGGAGCGGTCCTACGATGTCGATTTCACCGCCGAACAACGGGTACGGAACCTCTCCGTCATCGCCGGGGCGTTCAGCTCAGGCAAGACGGCGGTTCTGGAGTTCATCGCCTACGGGCTCGGAGCAAAACGGCACCCCCGTCACCAGGAGGTGCTGCGAAGAGTCCGTTCATGCCTCCTGGAGGTCGAGCTCTCCGGCGAGCCACACGTGATTGAGCGTTCGGTCGGAGAGCCCTCGAAGGTCGCCTTCGTACGCCGCGGAACGCTCGACAGCAGGCCCACATCCAGGGCCGAGAGCAGGCCCATCGACCCGCCCGGGGCACAGGAAAGCCTGTCCTCCCTCCTCCTGAGCCACTGCAAGCTTGAAGGTGTCCAGCTGCGCGAAGCGCCCACCAAGAGTGAATCCCGCACTGACCCGCTCAGCTTCCGCGACTTGATGTGGCTTGCCTTCCTGCCCAACGAACGCGTCGCGGACAAGAACTTCCTCTTCGAGAACGACTACATGCGCAAGCACAAATTGCGGCAGGTCGTCGACGTAACCTTCGGTGTCCACGACGACCGCGCCGTCGAACTCGGCCAGCGCATCCAGGAACTCGGTGGCCGGCTCAACCGGGCCAAAGCCGAACTCGCAGCAGCCCGCACCTTCGTCGTGGAACAGGCTCCGACCGCGCTGGACGGTGAACCCACACCTGCGGTCCACGAACAGGAGCTAGTTGACATCACAGGCCAGCTCACAGAGTTGGACCGCCGGGCGCGGGCGGGAACGGAATTCGCGGCCCAGCTGCGCCAACGGCACAAGAAGGCGGCCCAGACTTCGCAACGGGCGGCAGCGGTCCTGCGAGACTGCGAAACGCAGATCCAACGCCTAATGCCTCTCCGGGCACAGTACGCCGACGATCTCCTCAAGCTCGGCATGCTCGGCGAAGCACAGCAGATCTTTGACCCCCTGAGCGTCACCACCTGTCCCGCCTGCCTGAACCGGCTGTCGGCTCCCCCCGCCGCCGACAACGGACGCTGCAGCCTTTGTCGCCATGAACTGGCAGGAGCAGAGGGGACGTTGGTCCTAGGCGCTGCCGACACCGGTAGCCAGGCCGGGGACAACCGGGTGGACGTCGCCGCCGAGACTCGGTCCACCAAGGCCCGCCTCAAGGAGATCACCACCTACATCGATGAGCTCGGCGCCTCGCTTGCCGCACTCAAACTTCGGGCGGAAGAGGCGGCCATCCGGGAAGAGGAAGCCGCCGCCGCGCTGGACGCCGCGACGTCGCCTTCCGTCTCGCCGTTCCTGGCCGCTCGCGACGACCTCCACCGAAGGCGCGAACAGGTCCTGCGCCAACTCGAACAGGCCGAGAGCGCGGTCAAACTCCGCGAAGGACTTGCCAAACGGGCCGACGCCGTGGAACGCCACGAAGCTCAGATTGCCCGTCTCCGCGAGGAACTCGCACGGCTCGGAGACGCCTCCCACGACCGCGATCGGATCATCGCGAAGATCAGCAGCCGGTACGGCGAGCTCCTGCGAGCTTGGCGCTATCCCAAGGTCAGTACGCCCTTCATCAAGACCGACCTCACCCCCTTCGTGCGCGGCGAGCCGTACCAGGAAGCCTCGTCCGGCGCCCGGACCCTACTGACCCTGGCCTGGCAGTTGGCGGTCTTCGAAATCGCTGTCGAAGCGGGAGCCGCGCACCCGGGGTTCCTCATGATCGACAGCCCCCAGAAGAACCTCGGCCACGGTGGCACCCTCGATGCCGTGATCGCGGACGCCGTCGCCATCGACGACTTCTACCAACACCTCTCCCTCTGGCTCGCGGAACGCGGTAGCCGAGCACAGCTCATCATCGCCGACAACAGTCCGCCACCGCTGGTGGAAGGCAGCGTGGTGGTGCGCTACAGCCGCAATGAGGACCGTCCGCCGTACGGGCTGATCGAGGACGAAACCAATGCAGACGAGGAGGCAGAAGCCGACGCGTGAGACGCCCTCGCTGCGGCAGGCCGCTGCGGCGTACTGTCTTCCGTTTTCGTCGAACATCGACGTCCCACTGCGGTGGGTGCCTGCGAGAGTCGTGCAAAAGTGCTTCACGGGTCGTGAACAAAGCCACTCCGCGCTCACTGGTTACAATCTATATGCATACGCTGGTGGAGCGGGAGGCGGCGAAGTGGTAGAGGGACAGGGGCTGGCGGCGAGGAAGCCGTATCTGGTCGGCGGGGCGGAGTTCGCCGAGCTGTACGAGGTGAAGCGTCTCCAGGTCAGTCAGTGGATCAGCCGGGACCACACGCTCGACTACCGGTACGCCAAGATCATCAGCGGCTCCCCGTACTGGCTGCTCCAGTTCGCCAAGGGGTTCGGCGAGACGACGCCGCGCCCGCGGCACCTCAACGACGCCGTGCTCGCGAGGTTGATCGCCTCGCAGGATCCCGGCTACTGGGCGAGCGAGGTGAGCCAGCTTCCCCCGTTGGTGGGTCAGGCCGAGCTGACCGCCTTGTTCGGAGTGTCGCGCCCGCTCCTCCGGGACGCGTTGGACTCCGGCCGGCTGCGCCCTGCCGACTACACGCTCTCCGGCTCCCCGATCTGGCTGCTGGAGCCGGTGATCGCAGAGGCGCCCGCCCTCAAGGCCGGTGCGCGCACGGCGGATTGGTCCATGGATGAGGCTGTCCTGGAGGCCCTGCGCACTGGGGTGTACGACGGGCCTGGATCCAAGATCGTCCCCCGCGGAAGGGCGGCCAGTAAGCCCGCCAACTAGCCTGCATCTGGGGCGATTTGATTTGATTCAACCTCTAATTGCATATAGAATGGAAGCGTGCCTATAGGGGTGCGCTTCCATTTGCTGAGAGGGTTACGTGTGTAGCTCCAGAGGGCCGCCGCCGTCTTCGTTGATCGACATTTCGTCCGCCCAAAGATAGATTCCAACACTTCAGGAATGCTGGTCTATCCCAGAGGGGGAGTCTTGCCGGTCGAGCAGCCGACGTTGTTCGGCATCCAACCCGTTCGCCGTCCCTCCGACACCGGGTCGATTCAAGAGCGGTTCGAGGCGTTCCACGCCTTCAACCCCTGGGTCGCCAAGGCGCTGGAGCGGCTTACTGCCGACTGCGTGGATAAGGGGTTCGGCCGTATCGGCATCGGGATGCTCTTCGAGCTCCTGCGCTACCAGTACGGCGCGGCCACCCACGGCGACGAGTTCGCGCTGAACAACTCCTTCAGGAGCCGGTACGTCCGGCTCCTCCTGGACGCCCACCCGGAGTGGGCCCCGCTTTTCGAGGTCCGCGCCCTGCGTGCGGACTGAACTACACGACCTCTTGGAGACAGATCGTGACCGCACCAATGGGCGCCACCAAGGCGCCCGGCATCAAGATCAAGACCCGGAAGCCGACCGGGATCGTCCCATGGCCGCTTCTCCTCATCGAGGGCGAAGAAGGCGCCGGCAAGACCTACTCGGCGGCCCAGTTCTCCAGCAGTGACCGTATCGGCCAGATGTACTGGATCGACCTCGACGAGGGCAGCGCCGACGAGTACGCGGCCATCGAAGGGGCGGACTACCTGATCATCGAGCACGACGGGACTTACCGCGACATCCTCGAGCAGGTAGAGGCCGTCCATGCCGAAGCCCGCCGCGCGGCAGCGGCCGGGGAGCCGCCGGTGGTCCTCGTCATCGACTCGGGCTCCGCCCTGTGGCGGATGCTGACGAATTGGACCTACGAGCGCGGTCGGCGGACCACTAAGAACCGGAAGCTCCTCCAGGACGACCCAGACGCCGCATACGACATCGGCCGCAATCTGTGGAATGACGCCCTCGAACGGTGGAACAGGGTGGTCTACCTGCTGCGTACCCTGCCCGGCATCGCCATCGTCCTTGCGCGCGGCAAGGAAGTCAGCGCGACCGACGACAACGGCCAGCCGGTCCGGAACAAGACCGAGTGGAAGGTCGCAGCGCAGAAGGACCTCGGCTTCGACGCCACCTGCTGGATCCGTATGAAGCGCGACGCCGACCCGCAGGTGATCAAGGTCCGCTCCCTGCGAGTCCAGGTTCAGCGCGGAAAGCCCGTCACCTTGCAGGACTTCAGCATCGAGGACCTGGTCTTCAACCGGCTCGGCTGCTCCGTCGAGTCTCAGCCCCGGGTCATGCCCGCCCTGGCCGGCGATCTCGTACAGCCCTGGCTGAACCGCATCGAGGAGCTGACGGACAAGGACTCTCTCCAAGCCCTGTGGCGGGCCGTCCCGGAGCAGGCCAACCGGCTCGGCCGCGAGGAGATCCTCACCATCCGAGCCGCCGCTGAGCGGCGGGCCGCCGAGCTGGACAACCCCCGCTCCGGCATGGGTGAAGGCCCCTTGTCTGATGCCGAAAAGCTCCGCGCCGCCGCCCGCCGGAAGGCAGCCGAGCAAGACGCGGACGCCGAGCAGTGACCCCCCTCGACCTGCACCTTGGAGATCCCCTCATGTCCGTAGCAACTCTTCCTGGGACCGCCGCGCCCTCCATATGGGACGCGGCCCACGATGTCGACGCTCGCCGTCCTCGCTCCCTCCAGACCCAGCTGGGAGCGTCCGACACCGTGTGCGGACGCCGGGCCGCCTACATCCTGCACGGTGTCGCCCCGACCGACGAGTCCGAGAAGCGCGCCGCGATCCTCGGTACCTACATCCACCACGGCCTCCTGGAGTCGGCCCGCACCGAGTACGGGTGGCTCGTCGAGCGCAGCATCCAGGACAGCCGCATCCGGGGGCACATCGACGTCGTGCAGCTCGACGAGGCGACCGCCGCGCGGCTGCCCGCCCGCCATCGCCCCGCGGTCGCGGCCGACGTCCTGACCGTGGAAGACGTCAAGACAAAGTCCACCTACCTATGGGACAGGGTCCGCCGCTACGGAGCCACGGCCGCCGAGCTGCGCCAGGTCTTTCTGTACGCCGGCGCGCTCGCCGAGGTGGGCTTCGAGGACGTTCCCGGCCAGCGGTATCTCGCCCGGCTTGGGCCGCTGGAGATCGGCCGCATCCGCTTCCGCTTCATCAACCGTGACTCCGGCGCCGAGCACGTTCAGGAGATCGACTTCGACCTCCAGCGGGCGGCGGAGGCCGCATGGTGGGTCGAGCGCGTACGCGAGACCACTGACCCGGAGCAGATGCCGCGCGACTTCAACGGGCCGGGGCTGGACCTCATCTGCGACTACTGCCCCTTCCAGTCCCTTTGCTGGCCCGAGGTCGAGCCGGGCGCGCCGGCGCAGACGGCGCTCATCCACAACGACGCCGACCGCGAGCAGGCCCTGATCGACTACGTGAAGGGGCACGAGCTCGTGACGGAGGGGAACCGGATCAAGGCGCTCGCCCGCAAGAAGCTCGACCGGTCACCGGAAGGGATATACGGGCCCAACCGGCTTTCCTGGGGCGGCAACAACGACGCTGAGGAAGACGACCTGGAGGCCATGGTCGACCTGCATGAGACCGCGGACCTGCCGGTACCGATGGTCCCGGACGCCAACCGGATGATCAGGAACCTCACTGCGGCCGGGCTGCCTGTGCCCAGGCGGAAGTCGGGGCGGAAGACGCCCCGCGTCATCAGCGTTGGGCCCGCCTGACGTACGAGCAACGCCTCTTGAGCCCCGCCTGGCACCGACCGGGCGGGGCAACCCGTCCTCCCGCCGCCGTACGAGGAAAGCCGTGCCGTGTCCATCCAGCTGATGATCGCTGCTTCCTACCTGCCACCCGAAGTCGTCACCCAAGGCCAGAAGCTCGCCCTGATGAAAATCGCGGACTCCGCCGACGACGAGACGCGCCTTGCGCGCCCCGGCCTGACGCGCCTCGCGGCGTGGGTCGGGGTGACCGACAAGCGGGCCATCACCATCGTGACCGAGCTGATCGCCAAGGGCCTGGTCGAGCGCGTGGAGACGGGGAAGGTGGGGCGCGCTGCGGTCTACCGGGTTTTCCCGCTCGGCGTGCCCCCCACGCCGACCACGCCAGAGCTCAAGGCCGCCGCTGAGGCGCGCAAGGCGGCCCCCAAGAACGCGCGCATGGCGCGCCCGGGGGTGTCGCGGCCCGCGCCCGCCAAGCCGGCCATGACCTATCAGGACGTCGAGAAGCGGGAGGCCGAGCGTCGTCAGAGGAAGGCATCTGCCCCTGTGGAGCCAGGGTTCCACGGGGGGAACCCTGGTGAGGAGGCAGGGTTCCACGAGGGGAACCCTGCTGCTCGCGAGGGCAGGGTTCCATCGGTGGAACCCGATGAGTTCCACGGGGGGAACCCACTGGGTTCCACAGAGGGAACCCCTCCCTTTCCTGGTCCTTCCTCTGTCCTTCCTTTCCCCCCTCCCCCCACAGCTGACGCCGTAGGGGAGCCTGCTCCGCCTGCTGCTGACACACCCGAACGGGATCCCGAGGGGCCCCAGCAGGGCTGCGAGAGGCACAGGGGGCGCCCTGCTGCCTCTTGCCGTGGCTGTGGCACCAACCCGCGCGCAGGGCGGGTACGGGAGCGGGAGAAGGTCAAGCAGGAGGAGCGGCAGGCGAACGGACGCTTCTGGGAGGAGTGGAAGGACGGGGCCGCCAGTCGACTCGAACGGACCGAGCAGCAGGTGGAGAACGAGGCCCGGGCGCGCGAGGAGGCTCGTGCTGCTGCACGCAGGTTCAAGGAGCTTAGGCGCCAGAAGCGGTAGCCGAAAAATCCGGCAGAAATATGGACATCCCAGCCAATGCATATAGAATAGAAGCAAGAGGAGGGGGAGCCCCTCCGAGACTGGAAGGACGACATGATCCAGCTGCCCATCCTCCGCACGGAGGTCCACGGGATCCTGGTCCTGGATGACAGTGCCTCCGTCCGCGCCCATCTGCGCACGCTGGCGGACCTGTACCGCGAGGACCCCGAGGGCGTCGGCGACGCCCTCATCCTCATCGCCGACCTCGGTGACGCGGCGGAGGAGGCCCGATGCTCCGGCGGTTGCGACTGCGCCGGACTCGCCCGGGACAGGGTTGTAGGCGACCTCCTCGTCGACATGGGGGGTGCGCGGGTCGCCCTCGATCCGCGCATTAGTCACCGTGCCCTCATGCAGGCCCGGGGGGTCGCCGGCGCCGCCCAGGCGATCGCGGACACCGCCAGGGCCCGAGCTGACGAACTCGCCGCCCTGGCCGCGATGGAGCGCAAGGCGCGAGAAGGCACCCGCCGCCCCGCCGCCCCGTAGCCCAGTCGTTCAACTCGTACCGAAATAGATCCCAACTCTGTACTGTTGAGTTCTGACCTCTTGGAGAGATCGTGTCCGACAACCCCCTGATCGCACCTCTGCCCAAACACCGCAACCTCGCGGACCCGCTGTGGGTGCGGCTGTGGAACGCCTATGAGCCGCTGATTAGCGGCCTGCGCCGCATCCCGCTGATCACCGATGTCGAGATCAGCGGAGGAGAGTTCGGCATCACCGCCGAGCTGACCGACGGCTCCCACCTGTGGATCGCCTCGACCGGGTCCCTCTCGCTGGACCCGTCTGAGACCGAGGGCTTCCTCGTCCGGCGAGCCCACCGCGACACCCCGACCGTCGACGAGCTGATCTACGACTCGACTCCCGACGGTCCCCAGGCCGAGCACCGCAACAACGTCGTCCCCCTGATCACCGCGATCGCCGCGTTCACCGCCGCCCGCCGCCTCGCACCTCCGGTCATCGACCTGTTCTCCATCCGGACCGTGGGCGCGTCCGAGACGCACACGCCCCACTCCATGCAGGGCCCGGACCTCTTCTCCAGCCGGGAGGAGGCCGTCAGGGAGTACGGCCAGCTGACGCACCGGATCGAGCACGAAGCGGGCTGGCGCCTCATCTACCAGTCGGACTCGACGGATTGGCCGCTCAGGATCTGGGACGCGAACGGCTCGGTCCTCACCGTCTTCGTCGCCGACGAGGGGCAGGCGATGTCCTGATGGACCGCCCCGGACCGTGCACCGCACAGACAGGGGAGTCCCGGCAGCCGGACGCGTGCCGCTGCTTCTTCGCCCACCCCCAGAACGACAGCCAGAGGGCGGAGATCGCTTCCGCGCTCGATGCGGCACGCCAGGCCGGCGGCGCCGTCGGGACGATGGTCGGCCTCGCCCAGCTCGGGCCCTGCCCGGCCCGCGCCGCGAAGGAGGCCCGTTGACCGTCCTCTACGGGCTGCTCGCGCTCGGTATCGGCATCGCGGCCGGTCTTGCCGTGCTCGTCGTCGACGAGATCCGGCACGAGGCCCGCCGCCGCATCCCGCGCTGCATGACCTGCGGCGAACTGCACCACCGGCGCGCCGCCCACCGCTGATCGCCCGCCGTCCGGTTCCCAACGGGCCGGACGGCACCCCGACTTCTTGGAGAACGCATGGGATACGACATCTACATCCTGGACCGCGAGGGCAAGCAGCTCTCGGGGCCGGAGAACTACTTCCGCGTCGGCTACTTCCAGATGCCGTCCGTCCTGGACGCGATGGACAACTTCGGGATGCTCACCTCCGTGGCCTGCCCCACGCCGAGCGCCGCCGACTACCAGCTGATGCCCGAGGACTTCCTGAACCCGAGCGAGAACGTCCCGGAGGTGGCGGAGCGACTGGCCGCCTACCGCACCGCCTGCAAGGTCGCGCGGGACATGGCCGACCCCGATCCGACCGGCATCCCCGCGTACAAGCTCAAGTTCAACGACGGCTTCCTCGTCACGGTCGCCGAGATCACGGCCGCCCTCGACCGCTACAACGCGCACCCGGGCGTGGACGCCGCAGAGCTGCCCCTCGGCGACCCGTCGTGGCGGCAGTGGACCGCCTTCCTGCGCCGGGCCAAGACGCACGGCGGCCTGCGCACCCACTGACCCTCACCCTGCCCGGCCCCGCAACCCGCGGGGCCGGGCCCTGGCATCACCTCTTGGAGAACAACCACCATGGCAACAGTCATCGACCTGCTGTGCGGCGCGGGAGGCAGCAGCACGGGGCTCGTGGAAGCGGGCCACGAACTCCTCCTCGGCATCAACCACTGGCGCCGCGCGATCGAGACCCACGCGGCGAACCACCCCGACGCCGACCACGTGTGCATCGACATCAGCGGCTTCCCCATGCGTCACCTGCCCAACGCCGACATCCTGTGGGCCTCGGTTATCTGCACCGAGATCAGCCCCGCGGGCGGGCGCCGGCGCCAGAGCGCCCAGACGGACCTCCTCACTCTCGTCGAGGACAAGGACGACTGGGAGGCCCTGACCAAGGACGCCTTCGAACGGACCCGCGTCACCGGCTGGTGCGTCGTCCGCGCCGCCGAGGCCAAGAAGTTCCGGGTCGTCGTCGTGGAGAACGTCGTCGAGTTCGGGATCGACTGGATCCTCTTCCCCACATGGATCCAGGCCATGGTGACGCTCGGCTACGACTACCAGATCACGTGCGTCAGCAGCGCCCACGTCGGTGACGAGACCAACCCTCGCGCCCCCCAGTGGCGCGACCGCATGTACGTCACCTTCACCCTCAAGACGATGCGGAAGCCGGACCTCGCGCCCCGCCCCCTCGCGTTCTGCCTGGAGTGCGGCGAGGACGTGAACGCGGTCCAGTCCTGGCACGTCGAGGGCACCCGGATCGGCAAGTACCGCCGGGATTACGTCTACCGGTGCCCGAACGCGGGCTGCCGCCATGCCGTGGTGGAGCCGTACGTTCGCCCCGCCAGCGACATCGTCGACTGGGGCGACCTCGGTACCCGGATCGGCGACCGCAAGAAGCCGCTCGCCCCCACCACGATGGACCGGATCAACGCCGGTCTGGCCAAATTCCCGCACCGCCCGAGTTCCATCACCCTCACCCATGGCCGGGACGGAGGCGACCGGGCGTACGCCCTCGAGGACCGCCCCCTTCCCACCCGTACCGCCAAGCAGGGAGACGCCCTCCTCGTTCCGACTGGCGGCTCGTGGAACACCGACGCCGCCAGGGTCGACGTGCCGCTGCGCACCCGCACGACCCGTGAGAGCGAAGCCCTCGTCACCGTGGAGCCGTTCATCGTCGAGTACCGCAACCACTCCACCGCCAGCCCCGCCAGCGAACCCCTCGCCAGCGTCACGGCCCAGGGCAACCACCACGGCCTGGTCACCGGCGGCCGTGTGCCCGAGCAGGCCCGCAACACCCTCGTCATCCCTTACCGCAAGGCCGCGGTCAGGACGGCTTCCGAGCCCATCCACACCCTGGCCACCCGAGACTCCGCCGCCCTCGTGCGCAGCGCCCCGGCCATCGAGGACTGCTTCTTCCGGATGCTCAAGCCCCGCGAACAGCTCGAAGGGCAGCGATTCCCGAGCGACTACATCGTCTACGGCACCCAGGCCGAACAGACCATGCAGGCGGGGAACGCGGTCAGCGTGAACGTCGCGGCGTGGATCGGGCGCCGACTGGAGGCCGTCCTGTGACCGGTACCCGCAACCTGTCCGGCATCCACGTCACCCAGCACGCCCCTTGCTGGGGCGACCTCGACTTCGCGGTGGCCGACGACCGGTGGAAGAACGCCACGGACCTCATCCGCCTGTGCGAGCCCGTCCTGTACGTGTGCGGCCACTGCCCGTTCCGCGCCGCCTGCATCCGACAGGTCCGCCCGTCCAAGAGTGAGTTCTCCGGCGTCTGCGGTGGACGTATCTGGGTCAACGGAGCCATCGTCCGCACTGTTCCGGACGCCGGTCCCGAGGATCTGCCGCCGCCGGTCAACCGCAAGGCGTGCGGTACGGCGGCCGGCGTGCGAGCGCACCGACGCGCCGTCGAGCAGCAGTGCCCGAAGTGCGAGTCCTTCGACCGGGACGGACAGCTCGAACTTCCCGAACCGGCCTGACGCGGCCTCCAAGGAGAAACCTTCATGCCCCGTGATCGCCAGATGCGTGACCTCCTCGGCCCGGTGGCCGCCGTCGCGCTCATCGCCCAGCTCAACCCCGACCTGCCCGTACCCGGCATCGAGTTCACACCCGTCTTCGACGGCTACCGCGAGCTCGGCATGGGCGTACGCCTCCACCTCCACCAGCCCGCCCCCGGCGCCTACGAGAGGTGGGCCCACCTGATCGGAGCCGACGACCCCGACTCCCACACCAACTCCAACCCCACAACCCGCGGCTCGGTGGTCCGCCGCACGTACGGAACCTACGCGGACATCCCCATCGAAGCCGTCGCCTTCGTTCCCTCCGCGCCGCCCGGCGCTGCCGCCGCCCCGGCCATCGACCAGCCGGCCGTCTGACTTCGCACACCCAACACCCCAACCGGCAAGCACGAAAGCGAGAACACCACGTGCACGAGCACATCCACGAACGGGGGTCGCGCGGCTCATGAGCCCCACCTACACCGAAGACGGGCTCCGTCACGACGTCGCCGACCCGGAGACGTGGAGCGTACGGATCTGCCTCGAACGCTGCACGACCTGCATCTTCCGCCCCGGCAACCTCATGGGCCTGGAGGAAGGCCGCGTCAAGGGCATGGTGGACCAGGCCGTCGCGGACCGCGGGCAAATCGTCTGCCACGCCACCCTCGGCACCGACACGCCGGCCATCTGCGCAGGCTTCGAGGTCCACCCCGTAGGTCGCGTGCATTCCCTCGCCCTGCGCCTGGCACGAGCCGGCGTGCTCCGGATCGTACGCATCCGGCCCGCGACCACAGGAACACGACGTGAATGACACCCACATCCGCAAGGGCCGCCTCTTCGCGGCCTGCCACCCGGAAGACACCGCGCGCCTGCGGATCGTCCAGTACGAGCCCGGGGATCTGCGAGCCCTGGTGGCCGACGCCGAGACCGACGCCCGGCGGCGCCTGATCCTGGTCACCAGCCTGCATGCCTCACCGCTCACCACCATGGGAGCAAGGCGCCGAAGCGGCTATGCCCCGGCAGATGTTGACCCGGGCGCCGAATCCCCGGCGGCGGATCCGCAGCAGCCGGCCACGAATGAGATCGATTGGTTCGACGGCCTGCCGGGGCGCAGGTTCAGGGTCGCGCTGCCGCCGCGGCTGATCCTGCTCAACGCCAACGAGCGTCCCCACCACTACCGCCGAGCCGAGATCACCAAGGTGCTGAGGCGTGCCGCCGCAGTCGCCTCGCGTCACGTGCCGCACCTGGAGCGGGCGCACCTCATCGGCGTCCTGCACCCGCCCACCCGCGGGCGCCGGGACCCGGCCAACTGGTACCCCTCCTTCAAGGCGGTTACGGACGGGCTCATCGACCAGGGCGTCCTCGACGACGACGACCACACGCGAGTCCTCGGGCCGGACATGCGCCTCGGCCAAGTAGTGGCGGGGGCGAGGCTCGTCATGCACATCCGCTCCCTGGATAAGCACAAAGCAGCCTGGAACAGGGCAAATTAAAGTCTCCTTGCGGTAGGGAAAATCAGCCGAAAATGTTGCCAACCCCCCTAATGCATATAGAATAGAAGCAGAAAGAGGGGGAAGCCCCACCCGAACTCCGCCCGGCGGCCGGTGAACTCACACCCGGCCGCCGGGCGGACTCACGCCAAGGAGGTCCACCGTGTACGTGCCCCTGCAAGACCCCTGCCGCGAGGGGGACCGGCAGGTCTGCGCCGCCACCCGCAGCCTCGCCCGCGCCATCCTGCGCCGCCTTGCCGTCAACGCGATCGCCATTGAGCCCCGCACCAGGGCCATCACGCTCACCATGGGCGGCGGCCCCTGGGCCTACGACCTGTGGAAGCTCTCCGACATCGACGGCCAGGAGCTCAGGGAATTCGACCTGCTCGGCCGACCGGACCCCGCCTGGGCCAAAGTCGCCGCCGACGCGGCGCACCTCATCCGCCTCGCCGACCTGCGCACCCACCCCCACGGCTACTACTTCGTCTACCCGCTCGAAGATGTCCGCGACTTCACCATCATCCTGCCCGCCCACTCCGACGGGCCTGTCCCTCGACGGAACGGATCCCTCGCATGACCACCCCTGCCGTGATCCTCTGGCCCGACGGTCGAACCCAGTCGCTCCACCCGCACCTGCGCCGAAACTCCCGACGCTGGGACATCGACCTCTATATCGAGGGCGCCCACCCCTACTCCCTCGGCCGACAGGCCACCCTTCACGCCGGCCTCCCCCGCGGCCCCATCAACAACCCCGCCCGCCAGGTCTGGATGAGCCTCACCGGAGGAAGTCTTCCCCCCGCGCTGCGCGGCCCGGTCGCCTTCACTGGACCCGCCGACCGCGACGGCACTCTGACCCCGCTGCCCGCCGAGAGCGCGGACCTCGTCCAGCGCGTGTCCGACCTCATGAACGGACTCGTCTACACGGTGCCGTTCACCGCCAGCGCGGAACAGACTCGTGGTGAGCGGACGTACCAGTGCGACGCTCACGCGATCCGGCACGACAAGAGAGACGGGCGCTCGGCCTTCGTCGTCCTCGACGGCATCGGCGCCACGTCGGACGCCCACCACTTTGCCTGGCGGTACGCCCCGCGCATCGCCCAGGAGGCCGTCCGGACGGGCAACCCGGTTAAGGCGCTCCAGGCTGCCCGGATCGCCGCCACCGCCGACCGTCAGGCGCGAGGGGCGACCGCTACCGCCATCGTCGCAGTCCTGGACTCCCGGCATTCCTACGTCCACATCGCCTGGTGCGGCGACGCCTGCGCCTACCGGGTATCGCGCTTCGGTGCCGCCATCCCCCTGACTGCGGACCACGTGCGTGCCGCTCAGCTGCACCGCCACGGTCTGCCCGTCGGGGGGCGCGGACTGCGGGGCTGGCCCGCCTCCAGCATCGCCGCCGGGACGATCAGTCAGCGGTTCATCGAGAGCCGCCGGGCACCCCGTCTCCTCCTGTGCACCGACGGCGTGTACGGCCCGCTGGAGCGATCGCACCGGCTGGGCCCGATCCTCGACAGCGCGGAAGACGCGAAGGGCGCTGCCGCCCAGTGCGTGCGCGAGGCGGTCGCGGCCGCCGGTGCAGACCCCGGCAACGGCACCGCCCTCGTCGTCGACCTGCACCACTGACCCCCACACCCATTCGTGAACGCCGCCCCATGCCCTTAATGCACATAGAAAAACAGCATGGGGTCGGCGCTCCTCACCACCAACAGGAGACCCACGTGCCCAAGCCCCCGACCACCCCGGCCTTTATCACCCCCGAACACCACCTCGGGGAAATGGTCCTGATCCTGCTCACCCGCGCACCCGACGACGCCGCCCTCCGCGCGGCCTCCGCCCTCATCGACAACGCCGCCGTCGCCGCATGGGCCCTCCGCCCCGACGCCCTCGTCCCCCTGACCCAGGAGCAGTACCGCCAGCTCCTCGACTACTTCGTCGCCCCCAACGTCTTCGACCTCGCCCTCTACCTCGGCGGCGACCGCACGCAGATCCGCACCCTCATAGACCACATCGCCGCCCAGCTCGACGAGGCCCTGTCCCACTACCCCGCCCCCAAGCGGACCGCTGAATAGAACCGGAGCACCTGATGCACGCAACCTCGATACGCCTCCTCGCCCAGCCGACGATCACGCGCTTCGGCATCGACCCGCGCGTTGCCGAAAGCGCCGTCCGGCGCATCCTGCGCCAGTTCCAGACCGAAGCCCGCGACCCCGCCGTCGCCCGCGCGGGGCGCACCCCCGACGAGTACCTCGCCGCAGCCCTGCCGGGCCCCCGCTTCCCGGCCGCCGTCCACGCCACCGCGCTCGCATTCGCCGGACGCGAGGCGGAGGCCGAAGCGTTGTGGGACGCGCACGTGAAGGGGGAGCGCGAAGCGGTGCAGCGAGCCCACCTCGCCATCCCGCCCACCGCCTTGCTCGACAACCTTGAGGCCATCCACAACGTGGGGACAACGCTCAGCCTCGGCCCCCGGCGGACCGAGCGCCTGGTCGCCGGCATCGTCCTCACGATCGCCGCCGGATACAAGCACCGCCCCCGCGACATGGAACACCTCAGCCTCACCGACCTCCTCTCCCAGGTCGACGCCGAGGAGCTGCAGACCTACCTGCTCCACGCCCTCCTCCTTGAGGACGGACGCCGGGAGGAGGCAGACGCACTCACGCGAGCCGTACTGAGGCACGCCGACTGAACACGTCTTGCCGCGCCAATCCCGCCTCCAGGGGTTGGCGCGGCGAGACCCGCCCGCGCACCATCTGATCCCGGAGAACGCCATGAATCAGCTCGACCTCTTCGCCGCCGAGCCGGAGGAGCCGCCCGCTCCACCCGCCCCCGCTCGCCGCTACCTCACCGACCTCCCGCCCGCACCCACCGCCACGCCGGCGACGATCGGCACCCTGCGCAGCGTCGCCCCGCCCACCCCGCCCAAGCCCACGCTGCGCCACCACCGCCCCTCGACGCGCGACCCCCACGCGCACGCCTTCGAGGTGGCGGAGGCTGTCAGCTACGCCTGGCACCACAACCAGGGCGGCGAGGACATCGCCATCCCGATCGGAACCGTCGCCACCCTCGCCCTGTGGCCGCTGCGCGGCCCCGACGCCTACCTCAGCGCCGACTGGTGGCTCAGTCTCAGTGACCAGGACCTGATGGCCGCCTTCCGCGAGTGTTGGGCCCGCTGGTGGATCAGCCGCCCCGACCTCATCGACCGCGCCGCCCCGCTGCACCGCTGGCTCGACGACGAGGAGCCCCCCGCCAGGCGAATCAAGGCCGTGCGCGCCGTCACCGAGGCCGCGCTCACCCGCGGCCTGCTCCACCGCACCAGCAGCGCCGACGCCGAGGTCCGCTCGGAAGCCGACATCATGGGCGCGCTCCTGGCGATCCTCCGCTCCAAGGGCAGCTCCGATGCGCTCGCCGAGGTCCACACGCCTCCCAGTGTGGCTGAACTGATGGCCCACATGCTCCTCTTCGATGCCCCGCTGGAGCCGGGCATGAAGTTCGACGAGCCAGCCGGAGGCACCGGCGGCCTCTACCGCGCCGCCGCCCAGGTGATGCGCGAGAGGAGCATCAACCCGCACGACTTCGGGTGGTGCCTCACCGACATCGACCCCCTCGCTGCTGCCGGAGCTGCCGTCAACGCGCTGCTGTGGGACCTCGGCCCGCACGTCCTCATCGCCTGCGGTGACACCCTCCTCGACGGCAACCTGGCGGCCAAGGCGGCACAGGAGGCGCGCGAGTCGATAGACCGCCGGGACCGTGCGCACGCCCAAGCGGTCATGCTTGCTGCGATCCGTAAGGTCGAAGCCTTGCTCGGAGAGGTGGCCTGACCTGCGGAAATCGAAAAAATAGATCTTGACCCTCCCCTGAATGCATATAGAATAAAAGCATCAGGAAGGGGGCCCCACCCCTGGACGACATGCCGTTCGGCATCACCCACCCGCACTGCACCGACCACAACATCACCTGCCCGGTTCCCGAATGCCAGGCATGCGCCTGCGACCACTGCCACGAGTGCGGCAACTGCGCCCACGAGATCTGCGACCACGACGCCATCTAGAACCCGCGGTCGGCCCCGCCACCAGCAGGGCCGACCACCACCCCACCAGCCCCAGGAGAGAAACCCATGACCTACGCCAAGGGCGACCGCATCGCCCTCGTCCACACCGACGACCCGCACACCGAACTCAAGCCCGGCGACACGGGCACCGTCACCCGATACGACCCCAACCTCGCCCAGCTCAGCATCGCCTGGGACAACGGCTCCACGCTCTCCATACTCCTCGACGACGGCGACGAAGTCCGCCCCGCCTGACCCCCGCCCCGCCGGCCCCGCCCTCAAGGGCGGGGCCGCGGTCGTACCACCAGACCTCTTGGAGAATCCATGCTCATCACCAACACCGCAGTCCAGGAAGCGGCCCTCACCCTCGCCCAGCGGCTCACCCTCGCCGACCCCGCCACCGGCACCTGGGCGCTCGACCCCCAGGCCCCCGCCGACGGCGCGGCACACCTCATCCACGACGACGGCCGCGGCCTCAGCTTCCGCCCCGTCTTCGGCGGCACCACCGCACAGATCTGGATCACCGGCGCACCCGCCCCCTCCCTCCCGACCGACGCCACCCCCGCCGAACGGGACGCGCACCAGGCGCAGCTCGCCCTCCGCCTGGCCGCCGGCCACCGCTACAACAGGGCCGTCACCCTCCTCACCGAAGACGACGACGTCGACCCCGCCGACCTCATCCTGGACACCGTCGAGAACCACCTCCTCCCCGCCTTCACCCTCAAGCCCCACTACGTCGGCCACCACCCCTGGGACGACCTCTTCGCGGAGGCCCTGTCCGAGGCCAACGACGACACGGACATTCCGGCCGACACGTCCCTCCGAGACTGCGGACCCGAGGCCCACACCAGGCCGGAGGCCGGCGCCAACGACGAGTCGATGCCCGACGACGCCCCCAAGCCGACGCCGGACGCCGGCATTGAGGCGACGCAAGAACCCGAGCCGGAGACCGGCACCGACCTGGACGCCGCCTCCGAGACGGCACCCGACGGCGAAGACCCCGACACCGCGGTGCCCACCCCGCAGCAGCCCGCCGACACGGCGCCGGCCTCTGAGGAGCCGCAGGCCGAAGACGCCACCACCGACTCCCGCCCGACCACGAAGCGCCGTCAGCGCCGCGGCGCCAAGAAGCCCACCCTGACGACCGCCTCCTGACCGGCCCTCGACCACGGGGCGCGGACGCAGCCCGCGCCGCGCCCCTGTGGAGACCCATGACCCACATCGCCGGAGCCATCGCCCGCCAACGCCACTACCTCTCCTTGTGGAAACGCCACGCCGACCGAGACGCCATCCGACAGGCCTGTTCCATCGGCTACGCAGACCCCGGATCCACCGGGCCCTACGGCGACCCGCCCGTCCCCGCCGAGCGGCACGCCACCACCTCCATGACCCGCGCCGTAGCCGACACCCGCTGGATCCACCGAGGCGCCTGCCTCGCCTGCCCCTGGGAAGGCGAGAGCCGCCGTCGGCGTGATGAAGCAATCGAGGACGCCCACGACCACACCCACCCCGGCTGGCGCGACCTGCCTATCCTCGGCAGGTAACCAACAGGCAAGGGGGGGGCAAGACCTGGGCGCAGCACGTTCGGGCCATCTACCCCGCTCAGTGGTTTGAGGCCGGCGGCCCGCTGCGGCTCTACACCACCCCGCCCTTCAACCGGCACGAGTTCGCAGCAGCCCCCGGAGGAGGGCTCAGTTTCTACACGGTGCGCCCGAAGAGGCCGCCTCTGAGGATCAGCAGCTCCTTCTTGGTGTAGAGAGCCTCAGCCGCTAGCCTGGCAGCGGATGTTGGGCCCCCGAGACGACCGTGAGGCTCCACCCCAGCACTCTCAATCTTCTGATATCCGGTCGGTCTGTCCCTCCCGTGTCGGGTAGCTTCGCTGGATGTCGTCTGACCCGTGGAAAGACCTGGCCTCCTCCCTTGAGAGGTTGCATGCCGCCTACTACGCGCAGCACGCGCGGCACGTGGATGTAGGTCCGATTCACGCTCCGGGATCGCCTGCTGCCCTGGAGTGTGCAGAAGAGCCGTTTGCGGGGGTGTGGGGAGCCACGCCGACTCGGGACGCGACCACAGACCTGATGCTGCCCGTGACTGGCGCTCTGGACCATCTATCGGCTCTGGCCGTGCTGTTGACGACCTCCGGCATCATCTACGCGCCTTTCACGGTGGCCCGTACCGTCTTGGAGATCTCGGTTCAGGTCTGGTACCGACTCGAACCAGGGATCAGTGCCGAGGAGCGGGCGATCCGGAATATCAACGTTCGGCTGAAAAGCTTGTGGGAGCAGAGCCAGCTGGCCGGTCGAGACGCGAGTGAAGGGGCGGAGAGGATCCGGCTGGGGTCGCGTCGACGGATGGACAGGATCCTTCAGGGCGCGAGGGAGCAGAACCTCACTGTCCGCGGGCGGGCGGATGATAGAAGGCCGCCCTGGGTGGGGTCGGAGCTGAAGGGCACTGGGGCCCTGGCAAGCGAGTGCGTGTCGTCGGAGTCCCCCACGCTGGGCAGGTTGTTCTGGCGTCTCTACTCGGCAACCACTCACGGGCAGACGCACGGTCTGGCCATGGCGCTCACACCAGCCGCGCCAGACAGCGGCGCTCCTGAGATCTCGGACATCGGCGTCGGTACGGTCGAACTCTCGGTTCAGGATGCCGCGATTCGGTGTGCAGGAGCTGCGCTCGCCTGCCTCGCCATGCTCGAACGCCTCTTCGCTCACCTCGGGTGGGACGAGACCGAGCTGCGCAGCGCGAAGGCAGCCCTGCTGTACACGTGGTCTCGGGTCAGCCAGATTCCTCCCGCTGTGGGTCAGTGAGATCGGAGTCCTGGTCGCCGTTGGCGGGAGGCCGTACGACTTCCGGGGCTGGGTCAGGATCGATGTCGCGGGCGAGGTAGACGCCGACGACCTTCGTGGAGCCGGTGTCGTCGGCGAGGTACCGGGCCTGGCCGAAGCGACGGGCCTGGATCTGGGCGATCTCGGTCTCGGCGTCGTCCATGTCCCATCCGGTATCGGTGAGGGTGCGGATGGCGGCCTCCAGGGACATGACGCCGGCTTCGAAGACGTTCACGACCTGGGTGAGGACGGTGGCCTTGTCGGTAGGGGTGAAGCTGTCGAAGGCGAGGCGGGCGGCCTGGACAGTGATCCCAGCCCAGTTGGGGGCCTGTCCGGCAAGGTGGAGGGGCTGGACGAACTTGAGCAGCAGGTTGTACTTGGAGGCGCGGGCCAGGCGCATGGCGCCGATGACTGGGCCGCCATCCATCCCGGCAACCCCCGCATCATCACCGACACTGCACGCGCACTCGGCCTCGACGACCATGACGCCCAGCACTCCACTGCCACCCTCGCCCACGAAGGCAACCTCGGCGCGTCAGCATCCTCCGCGTCCTCGAGCGCACCCACGACGACCCGCCCGAGCACGGCACCCCGGGCCTCGCCATCGCCTACGGACCCGGCTTCAACACCGCAGCCCCCCGAGGTACCTGGCACACCCCATGACCGGTGCAGGTCTCTGACCTGCGGAAACGTCGAAGCAGCTACCGAATTCGGGGATTGCTCGGCCCGGATTTGGCCACGTACCAACATTCGCATGTGGTCCGACAGGCGAAATCGGTAGCCGGAATCCGCTACAAGCAATCCGGTAGAGCCGCGACATTGATCTGCGCAGATTGCTAGATTGGCGTCACAAGCCAGCGCACTAAGTAGTGCGCTGGGGTGGATTCCGGTCGACAGTTCGACAGCGGGGTCCACCACATAGGTGGGGGCGCCCCCGAAGGAGCGCCCCAGTGGGTGGACCTGGTTAGGATCCGGCGCTCTTCCCGTGTAGGACAGCTACCAACTGGCCTGCGTTCACGAGGATTGAGCAGAAAAGCAGGATCCTGTCCAGGTTCCTCAGAACCCAGTCGTAGATCCTCCTCCACCACGGAGGTCTGTCGAGCGGCATCAGGTGTTCCACTGTCCCTTCATCTGGTCGCCATCAAGTTGCCCGACCGGGAAGGAACTGTGGGCGTGACACGTCGTCATCGCCTCATGGGCGACGGTAGTCACTCGACCTCTCTCCTGTCCTGAGAATCCTGGGTTTACAGCTCACGTGTTCACCGCAACGCCTCTGGCACATGCCGAAGGTCTGTATGGGTGGTCAAAAGCCGTACCAGCAGGCCGAGTCGTCCTGCATGCTTCGGTCATGCCCGTCGCACAAGAGCCCTGGTACAGCACCACCCTGAACGTGTGGACCCTCGCCGCCACCCTGGTCGCCACGATCACCCTGACGAAGACCGTGACCGCCGCCTGGCGCGCGTCGTTCGGGCGCCGGCGCCACGTCATAGCCAGGCTCCGTAGGATCGCCCCACAGGTGAGTCCCGACCACGTGGAGGAGCTCTTCGGCGAGCCGACTTGGATGTCCTCTCAGACCGTCCACCGGTACGAAGGCGAGACCCCAGTACCCGAGGAGGACCTCGAGGTCGAGCTGACCAAGCGCACCTGGAAGCTCGGCCGGTTCGGGTACCTCGTCACCTGGTCGACCAAGAACGCCGTGGAGATCTACGGCATCACCACTACCAGCCGGCGGTTCGGCCCGCGGCTCCTCGTCAACGGCACCCGGGTCAAGCTCGGCAGAACCCGGCTCGCCACCCTCCCGAAGCCGCAGAGCTTCTGGTCCCGGATCGGTGCCCACCGATTCACCTACATCGAGTCGGTCTACGGCGCGAACCCCGGCGGCTACCGCACCTGGTACGTGGGCGTGAACGACATCGGCTACTACCCCCTGGCGCCCGTCGGCATGGACGAGACATCCGAGGCGGAGCACGAGGCCTTCCGCTCGGTGGCCCGCATCAACACCGTCCTCGTGAGCACGGCTCTCTTCCGCGAGGTCAGCGACGCCACGATCTTCGTGAATTCCTTCGGCCCCGACCAGGACGAGATCCGCCTCCTCGAACCCAGTATGCGCTTCGTCCACAGCTGGACGGACACCGTACGAAGCCGCTGGAGCGCCTGGCGCTGGAGCTGGAACTGGCACTACGAGCACGCGTACCGCAGGTACGACAAGGCACTGGCACGCGCCAGGGGGAACGCCGCCGAGTCGTAGCCGCGCTGATCACAAGGCGCGGGGCCCGTCCCCGGAGGGGTGTGTCCCGTGGGTCTGAAGAAGCTCGTCATCGACGCTTGGGGATGGGCGAACTATAGGCCTGTCTGCAGCGACGGCCACGGCATGCCCAGCCGCCGCGCCTTCCCCCAGGTCAACGCCTCCTAGGTACCCGACGGCGAGGCGGAGTCTCTGCCCGCTGGAAAGGTAATCCGTCGGCCGGGACTTCGCTTCAATCCGGTCAGCTGGGCTGGACGCCCAAGCGATCCCGCGAATGGCCACAGATGGACGGGGATTGGACAGAGGTTGGACACAAGGAGAGGAAAGGACTGGCAAGAGCAGGAAAGAAGATGCCGCTTCAACCTGTCTGACCAGGCAAAACATCAGTTCTCGTCACTGAACGCCAAGGGCCGCCAAGATCCCCAAAGGACTCATAATCCGTCGGCCGTGGGTTCGAGTCCCACCCGCCCCACCACAGCCCGTGGCTGCAGGAAGGTTTTCCCTGCGGCGACGGGCTCTTCTCGTCCCACGGTGCACCGAGGTGACGCGCCTCACGGGAACGACACGCCGGGGCTCACCCGGATGCGCTCCCTTGGCGCAAAAGAGCCCCCGTGGTCCGGGCCCGGCCGCGGGCGTTCCCGTCGGGGCGCGGGCGGAGCGGGCCGGCCGGGAGCGGCGACCGCCCCCGGGCCGGCCGGGCGGGTTCGGCGTCAGGTGGTGTACTCCGAGTTGAGGCGCACGTACCCCTCGGTGAGGTCGCAGCCGTACACGGTGAAGGCCCCGTCGGCGATGCCGAGGTCGACGCCGATGACCACCTCGTCGCCCCGCAGGTGCTCGGTGACGGCGTCGCGCAGCGCGTCCTCGTCCTCGGCGCCCCCGGCGCGCGGCGGGTAGACCTCGACGTCCCCGAAGCGGACCGTGACCCGCTCCTGGTCGATGTCGGTGTCCTCGGAGCACTTGCCGACGGCCATGGTGACGCGGCCCCAGTTGGGGTCGCAGCCGTGCACCGCGGTCTTCACCAGCGGGGAGTTGACCACGGCCTTGCCCACGCGCTTGGCCTGGAGGTCGTCCCGGGCGCCGGTGACCTGGACCTCGATGAGCTTGCTCGCGCCCTCGCCGTCGCTCGCGATGTCCTTCACCAGGGCCAGCGCGACGGTGTGCAGCGCCTCCTCGAACTCCGCCGGGTCCACCTCGCCGGCGAGCCCGTTGGAGAACAGCGCCGCGGTGTCGCTGGTGGAGGTGTCGGTGTCGATGCTGACCGCGTTGAAGGTCCGGTCCATCACCCGCCGGAAGATCCGGTCCTGCTCCTCGCGGTCGAGGCGGGCGTCCGTGGCGAAGAACGTCAGCAGGGTCGCCATGTCGGGCTCCATCATCCCGACGCCCTTGGCGATGCCCACGAGGGTGGCTCCGCCGACCCGGACCCGGACCTCCTTGGGCCGGGTGTCGGTCGTCATGATGGCGCGGGCCGCCCGCTCGAAACCGCCCTCGGGGAAGGGCGGCGCGAGCGTCTTGAGGTGCTGCCGGATCCGCTCCATCGGGTACTGACGGCCGATCACCCCGGTGGAGGCGATGAGGAGTTCGTCCTCGGGGATGCCGAGGGAGCGCGCGACGGACTCGCGCACCTCGCGCGCGTTGGCCTCGCCCTCGCGCCCGGTGGCGACGTTGGCGTTGCGGGCGACGACCACGACGCCGTGGGCCCGGCCGTCCGCCGCGGCCTCGCGGCTCAGCAGGACGCTCGGTCCGGCGAACCGGGAGCGGGTGAAGACCGCGCTCACCGTGGCCGGGGCGGTGGAGGCGAGCACGGTGAAGTCGTCCCGGCCGTCGTCGATCAGTCCCACCGGTGCCGTGTGGACGACGAAACCCCGCGGCGCGTGCGGTGTGGGCTCGGACATGAATGCGTCTCCTGTCGCGTGGATGGCGGGGCGGCGGCGACGTCCGGCACCCCGATGCATCACTTCCAGGGTTTCAGCATATCTATGCATGGGCAAGAGGGAGGGGGTGCGGCCGGGGGGTGGGCGGGGGTCGACCCCGTGCGATCCGGACAGTTCCCGTTCAGGGGAACGGGCGTTCGCAGAGAAGTCTTCAGTGGACTAGTCCACTAGTCGATCTTCACGGTGTCCGTTTCCGGCCCTGCGCTTTGTTCCGTATTGCGGGTGGCCACGGGGGTGAGGCCCGCCCCGTTCCTTCATTGCGGCCGACGCCTTCACGGCTCTGACGGTTCGTTATTCTTGCGCTTTTCACGACTTCTTCACGTGCGTGGCTGTCCTGAAATGCGCGCACGGGGAGTGGCGTAAAAGGCCGGTCCGCATAATCTCGGCTCCATGGCACGTTATCGAAATCAGGACGGCTTACCCCGCACGCGGCGGGCGCGTAAACGCGGCTCCTCGGTCGTCGCGACCTGCGTGGTGCTGGCCGCGGTCGCGGGGGTCGGCTACTGGGGATATTCCGCGCTGCTCGAGGACGACGACGCGAGCGACCCCCGGGTGGTCGAGGCGACGAAGGCGCTGACCGCCTTCCTCGACGCCTGGGAGGCGGGCGACGCGCCGCGCGCCGCGAAGCTGACGGACACCCCGGACGGTGCCGAGTCCCTGATCAAGTCCGTCATGGGCAACCTGAAGCCCGCCAAGACGCAGATCGAAGCGGGCTCGGGGGAGCTCAAGGAGAAATCGAAAGTCCTCATTCCGTTTACCGTGAAGATGGACATCCCCGGGGCCGGCGCGTATTCCTGGCAGTCGAAGGCCGACGTGGTCGAGACCGGCAAGGTATGGAAGGTCGAATTCCGCACGGAGATGGTCCACCCGCAGATGGTGCCCGGGCAGACCCTCGCCCTCGACGCGCACGACCGGGCCGCCGTCCTCGACGCCAACGGGCGCGAGCTGCGTGCCGCCTCGATCGTCGGCGCCGTCGACCCGCAGACCGGCAAGGGCGTCTCCGGCCTCGAAGCCCGCTACGACAAGCAGCTCGCCGGCGGCTCGGGCCGGAGCAAGTCGGTCGTGGTCGTGGACCGCCAGTCCGGCGAGCCGGTCAAGACCCTCTCCGGCGGCGGGGCGACCCAGGGCAAGCCGGTGCGCACGACCATCGACCCGAAGATCCAGGAGGCCGCCGCCGACGCCCTCGACGGCGTCACGAAGAACGCCGCCCTCGTCGCGATCGACCCCACCAACGGCCACATCCTGGCCGCGGCGAACATGCCCTCCGGGATGAACCGCGCCCTGGAAGGCCGCTACCCACCCGGCTCGACCTTCAAGGTGGTCACCGCCGCCGCCCTCCTCAAGGGAGGCATGAAGCCCTCGGACCGCGCCGACTGCCCCAAGTTCGCCAACGTCAACGGCCAGCGCTTCGAGAACCAGGACCAGTTCACGCTGCCGTCCGGCTCCACCTTCCGGGACAGCTTCGCCCACTCCTGCAACACCTTCTTCGTCGACTCCCGGGGCAAGCTGCCCGCCGCCGGCCTGCGCGACGCCGCCCAGGCCTTCGGCATCGGCGGCTCCTGGGACGTGGGCACCATCACCTACGACGGCAGCGTCCCGGTCTCCAACAGCGACAACGACAAGGCCGCCTCCACCATCGGCCAGGCCCGGGTGCAGGCGTCCCCCCTCGTGATGGCCTCGATCGCCGCGACCGTCAAGGAGGGCGTCTTCAAGCAGCCCGTCCTCGTGCCCGAGGCCGTCCGCGAGAAGTACGAGGCTCCCGCCCGCCTGGACCCCGGGGTCGTCGACTCGCTGCGGAGCATGATGCGCGCGACCGTCACCATCGGAGCCGGAAAGGCCCTCCGGGGCATACCCGGGGAGCCGCACGCCAAGACGGGCACCGCCGAGTTCGGCACCGAGACCCCGCCGCGCACCCACGCCTGGATGATCGGCTACCAGCAGGACCGCAACCTCGCGTGGGCGGTGCTGCTGGAGGACGGCGGATCGGGCGGCCGTGACGCGGGTCCCATCGCCGCCAAGTTCCTCAAGAACCTGGTGGGGTGACATCGGGCTTTTCACGGCGGTGAGGTTCCGGCCAGAGACCGTTTCCGCATCCACGACGTTTCTCCCCTGCCCCCTAGGATCGGCGCCCGTACAGACAAGGAATGGCAAGTACTGGCCAGACGAAAACGCATCCGGCCATGCTCGTCCCTTTTCCGGCCGAGCATGGCTCGTCTTCGACGGGGGAAGTTAAGCCATGAGTACGTGCAATGAGGCGGCGATCCGGCTTCTCGGTCCGGTGGCCCTCGTACGAGAGGGCGAGGCGACGCCCATCCAGGGGCAGCGGCAGCGACGTTTCCTCGCCTCGCTCGCCCTGCGGGCCGGGCAGATCGTCTCCAAGGAGGCGATCATCGAGGACTCCTGGGACGGCGAGCCGCCGATCACCGTCACGGGCCAGCTGCAGACCTCGGCCTGGATGGTCCGCAAGGCCCTGACGCAGGCGGGCCTGCCCCGGGACGTGCTCCGTTCGCACGACCGCGGGTACGAGCTGTGGGCGCCCCGGGTCTCCGTCGACCTGTTCGTCTTCCGGGACGCGGTCCGCGCGGCCCGCGAGCTGCACCAGCGCGGCAGGCACCGGGACGCGGCCGAACGGCTCGACGCGGCGCTCGCCCTCTGGCGCGGACCCGCCCTCGCCGACGTCACCTCCGGCCGGCTCCGCCTCAAGGCCGAGTCGCTGGAGGAGGAGCGCACCGCGGCCGTCGAGCTGCGCGCCCAGGCGGACCTCGGCCTCGGCCGCTTCACCGAGGCGATCAACCGTCTGTCCGGACTGGTCGACCACGACCCCTTCCGGGAGGACCTGTACGCGAAGCTCATGATGGCCTACTACGCGGAGGGCCGTCAGGCCGACGCCATCCAGGTCTTCCACCAGGCGAAGAAGATCCTGCGCGAGCAGATCGGGATCAACCCGGGCGTCCCGCTGACGAAGGTGATGCAGGCGATTCTGCGCCAGGACGAGCACTACCTGAAGGTCGGCAGCACGAACAACTGACCGCCCACGCGGGCCGTTTCGCGGGCCCCCGTCCCTCGCCCCGGCGAGTGGCGGGGGCCCGCACGCGTGTTCCGCACCCCTCGCCCGGTCCCCCGTTCGAAGGACGGGGGTGACGTGAAAGGCACCATACGTACCGACACCTCCCGTATGGTCGCCCCATTCCAAGGGATCACGCACGGCAAGGGCGGCAACGTTGTCTCAACGACGGACGGTACTCAAGGGAGTTCTCGCGGCATCGGGGGCCGCGATCGCCGGGACGGGAACGTCCGCCGCGGTGCCGACGCCCGGACGCGGAGGCCCCTTCACCACCCCTGTCGAGCTGCGCTGGCTCGGCGTCGCCGGCTGGGAGATCGTCATCGACGGCGACCGCAGCATCGTCTTCGACCCGTACCTGAGCCGCATGCCCTGCCTGGGGCCGCACGGCGGCCTCGACGCCGGCCTCCCGCTGCGGACCGACCCCGCGGCCGTGGAGCGGGTGGCCGCGCACCACCTGGCCGGAGCGCCCGAACTGATCCTGGTCAGCCACGGCCACTTCGACCACGTGGCGGACGTCCCCCAGCTCCTCGGCCGCCCGGAGTGGCGGCGCCGCCGGATCCGGACGGTCTGCGACGAGACCGTCCGTCACCTGATCACCGCCATGGGGGCGCCGCCCGAGCGCGTCGCCGACGTGATCCAGGTCAGGGGAGGCGAGTACCTCCAGTTCGACGGGTACACCGTGGAGGTCTTCCGCAGCCTGCACAGCCAGCTGGCCGACCACGGCTCCTTCGCGCCCGGCCGCCGGGACGCCCCGCCCCGCAGGCCGGCCACCCTCGGCGACCTCGTCGAGGGCGAGACGTTCGCCTACCAGGTGTCCGTCGACTCGGGCCCGACGATCCTGCTCATGGGCGCCAGCAACTTCGTCGAGCGCGAGCTGACCGGTATCCGGCCGGACGTCGCCCTGGTGCCGATGACCTCGCACGGAGCGGTGCACCGCTACCTGGAGCGGCTGCTGCGCGTCACGGACAACCCGCCGCTGCTGATCCCGACCCACCACGACGACATGGTCACGCCGCTCGGCGCCGCCACCGCCGTCGCCTCCGACGACGGGCCCTCCGCCTTCCAGCGGCTGTCCCGGTCGGCCCCGAGCGGCTGCCGCGTCCTCGACCCGAGCCCGCTGCGATCCGTGCCCCTCAACACCGCGTTCGCCTGATCCGGCCACGCGGAGCCGGCGGAGATCACCGGGAGAGTGCCCTCGGAAAGGATGGCGTGCGTCCGGGAGACATCCGACAGAAGGGGTGGAGAGCATGAGGAAGACATGGCGTGCCGCGGTCACTTGCGCCGCGGTGGGGGCGGCGATGCTGGGCGGCACCGGCGCCGCGCAGGCGGGCACCACGGCCTTCAGCTTCACGGTCCAGGAGTACGAAGCGGTGCCGTTCGGCACGGACCGTGCCACGGTCTGGCAGACGGTCGTCGGCGCGTCGCAGTCGCCTCCGCCGGGCTCGGCGAGCGGCTGGTGCGAGAACAGCGGCTCGACCATCCAGTGTTTCACCGCGAGCGGCGACTACGTGCCGTACGGGAACTTCAACTTCAACACGGCCGGCAAGCTGGTGTCGAAGCAGAACGAGTTCCTGTACAAGCCGTCGGCTCCGTCGATGACGCTCGCGAAGTACAACCAGGTCCAGCTGGGCATGTCCGAGACGCAGTTCTGGTCGATCGTGTCCAAGGCGTCCTGCGTGGTCCGCGAGGAGGCCTACCCCAACTGGCCGTCCACCACCGGCCACAAGCTCGCCTACAAGTGCGACGCCTCGACGGGTCTGTTCCCGCCGGTCGGGTACTTCGACCTGACCGACGGCAAGGTCACGTACAAGTACCAGCGCGCCCTGACCTGACCTGACCGGAGCGCCGGGGCCGTACCGGGGCGGACGGGTGCGCGCACCCGTCCGCCCCGGCGGCGTGCCGGGGGTGTCCCGCCCGATCGGCGGGACGGAGGCCCTCAGTACGTGAGGATGCCCGGGTCCGTCACGCCCGCCGCGCCCGTCTCCACGTGACCCGCGAGGCGGCGGAGGTAGTCCGCCGACGCCGAGGAGGTGACGGTGACGTCGTACCAGCGGCCGGAGGAGCCGAGGGGCACGGTGTGGGCGACCGTGGCGCCCTTGGCGACGGTCAGCGTCACGGGCGTGCCGCCGTACGCGTTGGCGACCGTCACCTGGGCCGCGGCGCCCGCGTTGGTGAAGGTCAGCGCGAGGCCGCCGGTCGCGGCGTCGTGGCGGGCGGTGACCTCGGGGACGGCGGTCTTGCCGGGGGAGCGGAAGCGGCGGAGGAAGCCGTTGGGGCCGTGGACGGTGAGGTCGGTGAGGCCCTTGGAGTACTTGGTGTTCCAGGTGTCCGCGATCGACTTGTTCGCCTCCGTCGTGTACGTCCAGGGGGCGTCCGTGCGGTTCGCCGACGTCACGTAGAACTGCGCGCCCGCCTGCGGGCCGCCGCTGAAGGCGAGGCGGTAGGTGCCGGCTGCGGTGTCCGCGGTGCCGTCGACGTAGGGGGCGTACTTCAGCGGCCGGGTGGGCTTGGCGCCCGGCTCCTGGCGGGGCATCGTGCCGACCGCCGGAGCGGTGGCCAGGAAGTCGGGGTGGCGGTCGCGGTCCGGCGGGTAGTAGCCGTCGGTCGGCGGCAGCGCGGCCGGCTGCGTCTGGGTGCGGGTGAAGTCGAAGGCGGTGGTCAGGTCGCCGCAGACGGCCCGCCGCCAGGGGGAGATCTGCGGTTCGCGGACCCCGAAGCGGGTCTCCATGAAGCGGATGACCGAGGTGTGGTCGAAGGTCTCGGAGCAGGTGTAGCCGCCGGTGGACCAGGGCGAGACGACGATCATCGGGACGCGGGGGCCGAGGCCGTACGGACCGGCGACGTACCCCGTCTTCCCCGGGAAGTGGTCGAGCGCGGTCGGCGTGGTGGAGAGGCCCTGGGCCGCCGAGGCGGGGACGTACGGCGGGACGACGTGGTCGAAGAAGCCGTCGTTCTCGTCGTACGTGATGAACAGGGCCGTACGGGCCCACACGTCCGGGTTCGAGGTCAGCGCGTCCAGGACCTGCGCGATGTACCAGGCGCCGTAGTTCGAGGGCCAGTTGGCGTGCTCGGAGAACGCCTCGGGGGCGGCGATCCAGGACACCTTCGGCAGCCGGCCGGCCTGCACGTCGGCACGCAGGACGTCGAAGAGGCCGTCGCCGTTCTTGGCGTTCGTGCCGGTGCGGGCCTTGTCGTACAGCGGGTTGCCGGGCTGGGCGTTCCGGTAGGAGTTGAAGTACAGCAGGGAGTTGTCGCCGTAGTTGCCGCGGTAGGCGTCGTTGATCCAGCCCCAGGAGCCGGCGGCGTTCAGGCCGTCGCCGATGTCCTGGTAGACCTTCCAGGAGACGCCGGCCGCCTCCAGGCGCTCGGGGTAGGTGGTCCAGCCGTAGCCCGCCTCGGCGTTGTTGAGGACGGGGCCGCCGCCGGTGCCGTCGTTGCCGGTGTGACCGCTCCACAGGTAGTAGCGGTTGGGGTCGGTGGAGCCGATGAACGAGCAGTGGTACGCGTCGCAGACGGTGAAGGTGTCGGCGAGCGCGTAGTGGAAGGGGATGTCCTCACGGGTGAGGTACGCCATCGTGGCCTTGGTCTTGGCCGGTACCCACTGGTCGTACCTCCCGCCGTTGAAGGCCTTCTGGCCGCCCGCCCAGTCGTGGTTGAGGCCCTGGAGGAACTCCATGCCGAGGTGGTCGCTCGGCGGCCGGAACGGCAGGGTCACCTTGCTGCCGTCCGCCTGGTTCCAGACCGACTTGCCGCTGGGCAGCGTCACGGGACGGGGGTCGCCGAAGCCCCGCACACCCTTCATCGCGCCGAAGTAGTGGTCGAAGGAACGATTTTCCTGCATCAGGACGACGATGTGCTCGACGTCCTGGATCGTGCCCGTGGAACCCTGCGCCGGTATGGACGCGGCGCGCGCGATGCTCTCCGAGAGCAGGGTGAACGCGGCGGCCCCGCCGGTCAGCTGCAGGAACCGGCGGCGATTGAGGTCGGCCATGGGGGGATTTCTCCTCCGGGGTGAGTACGGACGGTGGGGTGCGGGTGCGACGGCCGGGCGGGCCGGCCGACGAGCGCCCCAAGGAGAGCGCCCGCGAACCACCGCCCGGCGGCCGTCCCATGACTGCCCGTCGTACGGCGGACGAACCCCTCGTGCCCGAACGTGAAAACTCACAACCGAACACCCCTGGCGCTCTGTCGACGCTCGTGATCGGCCGCGAACCAACAGAAACCGGCAGCGGTGCGGTGTTCACCCCAGCGGGCCGGTGCACCTCCCGGCGGCCAGCCAGAGCGCGACGCGCCGGGGATCGGCCGGCGTGCCCATCGCCCGGAGCTCACGGTGGACCGCCCGCGGCAGCTCGGGCCGCCGCAGCAGCGGCCGGGCGGCCGGGTCGCCGGAGGCGAGGGCCAGGACCAGCCCCGTCCAGGCCTCGGCGGACTCGGGATCGTCCGCGAGCAGCCGCGCGTAGGCGCCCGGAGCCGCCGGGTCACCCGTGACCACCGCACGGTCGGCGGACGATGCGGCGACCGGCCGTTCCCCGCCGGACGCCGGCGCGAGGACCTGCCGGAGCAGCCGTGCACGGGCATGGGGCCAGCGGTCGGCGAGATCCGGGACGACGGCGGAATCGGCGACCCGGCAGTCGGCCCCCGCCCCGGTGACGAACGCCCTGGCCAGCGCCCGCACGTCGTCCGGGGCGGGGACCAGGTGCCGGATCCGCCAGCCGGTGCGGTGGTCCGTGGCGGCGAACGCGGCCATCGCGTCGACACCCGGCCTGACCCTCCCGTCCGCCTCCCAGGCGGGCAGGCGCGCGGCCATGCCCGCCAGGAAACGGCGCCCGTGCGCCGTCAGCGCGGGATCGGCGCCCAGGGTCTCGACCGCCTCCCGTGTCTGCCGACGGCTGAGGGCGAACTCGAACTCGGCCGTCGCCCGCTCCGCACGGGGAGCCCGGTCCAGGTGCCGGCCCCAGAAGTCGGTGATCCCGAGGAAGGCGTACGCGCCCTGGAGCAGACCGCTCAGGGGACGGGGGTCGTCCCGCCAGGGCGCGTGGTGCCGCTCGGCCCCGCCGTCCCGCTCCAGCGTCAGCAGGTGCAGCAGCGCGCCCAGCTTGGTGTGCTGGAACTCGTGGACCAGGGTGACCGCGAACGTCACCGGATCCGGCGGCAGCGAGGTCAGCAGACCGCCGAAGGCGTCGCCGGACGAGGCGCTCAGCACCACCCCGCTCGACGACCGCGCCACCGCCGTCATGCTGCGCAGCCCCTCGGCGAGCGCCGCCGCCGACTCCGGGTCGCTCTCCTCCAGGACGTCCACCGCCGAGGCGAACCGCTCCTGCCAGCAGGCGGCCTCCGCCGCGTCGAGACGCTGCGGGGCCAGCGGCTCGCTCAGGTCCCGGTAGGGGTCGATGTCGTCCAGCCACACCTCCCTCGGCCGTCCCGCCGCGTGCGCGCGCAGCCGGCGCAGCCCCTGCCAGCCCGGAGCGTCGCCGTCGACCGGCGCGGGCGGTTCCGGCGGCCCGGCGCAGGCGCCGTGCGGATCGACCCTCAGCCGGCCCGCCTCCACCACGACCTCCGCCGTCGCCCAGTGCGGCTGCCCCGGCAGCCGGGCGAGACCGAGGGTGGGGAACATCGCGGTGCCGTCCCGCACCGGCACGGTCGTGCGCAGCGGCAGGCCGGCGCGCAGCGCCGCGACCGCGCACACGGCGTGCACATGGCCGAGATCGGTCCAGAGCGGCCCGTCGCCCCAGGCCGTGTGCCGCAGCCGCCGCAGGCCGTGCCCCAGCCAGACGCCGACCTGAGGATGCAGCAGCAGTTCGCGGAAGTCCTCGGGAGCGCGCTTCTGGGCGGCCGCCAGGACGTCCCACGCGCTGTCCACGGGCGGCAGCGGGCCGAGCGCGCCCGGCGTCGCCGCGACCGCGTCGAGCAGGGCGCGCAGCAGTAACAGCCGTCTGCTGTACTCGCCGCTCCGCAGGAAGCCGATCGTGTCCGCCCCGCCCCGCCCCGCGGCCAGGGCGTCGAAGTGCGCCGAGGGAATGAGATGGTGCACGCTACGGGCGGGTTCGTGACGTCCGTCGGTCTGCACGGATCTCCTTCCCGGGAACCCGTCAGTCGGCCCGCCCGGGCGGCCCGTCGCCGCTGCCGGTGGAGAAGTTCAGCCGGGGGCGCTCCACCTGGCGCAGCAGTCGCTCCAACGAGTCGGCGTGCAGGGTGGGATCCTGCTCCCGGAGGACCGGCAGGGGGACGTCGTTGAGATCGACCAGCTCGGATCCCATGTACTCGTCGGACGTGTGCATCTCGACCTACCCCCCGCCATGCCCTCAACCCCGTTTGCCTTCATGATGACGCAGGCCGGGGGGTTCGGGAAGGGCGTGATCAGGCGGTCAGCCCCCGGTTTCCGGCATCAGCCAGCGATCGGCCCAGTTCTTCAGCTCGCGCTGTTCCAGCGAGCCCGGTTCGAGCAGTGCGATCGCCTCGACGAGGGCGGCGAGACCTCCGGGATGGCGACGGCAGGTGCGCACGATGCTGATGAGGTCCGGGCGCGGCGCGCCCATCCGGGGGATCGAGCCGGCCAGGTCGGCGGGCAGCATGCCCAGCACGAGCTGGCGCTGGTCCCGGTCCGCCATGCTGGGCCAGCCGGCCAGCAGCCCGATGAGCGCGTTGAGCCCCTCGTCCGGCACGGGCTCCTCCAGGCGACGTGTGGCGGGGAACACGATCCGGCGCTCGTCGCCCGCCCAGGACCGGTACCAGAGCGAGGTGGGCCGCTGCTCCCCGTCCGCGAACCCGGAGACCACGGTGTCCGCGATCCCGCTCATGACGGGCGGCCACGCGGCGCCGTCCGAGGCCTCCAGCGCGTCCAGCACCGCCCGCGAGAACGCCCCGGTCTGCGCCACGGGGTCGTTGGCCGCCCGCTGCCCCGGCCCGGAGGCCAGCAGGACGAACTGCTCGCGCCCCGGCAACCGGTCGCCGCCCGCAGGGAGTTCCACGGGCAGCGTGCGGGCGAAGCCGAGGTCCTCGACGAAGGTCTGGCAGGAGTCCACCAGCCAGATCTGACGCCGGAAGCCTGGAAACAGGTCGGTGGTGAACGCGGTCAGCCAGGCGTCCAGGTCCAGGTTCCGCCGCTCGTCCGCCGAGGCGTCGGCGTAGAAGAGCCGACGGTGCCCCTGCGGGTCGGTGACCCCGTGACCGCCCCAGAACACCCACAGGAGATCGCCCTCCAGGCGCGGCAGCCGGCGTGCGAGCACCTCCTGCACGGCCTCCCGTCCGGCGGGCCCCGCCGCCACGTCGACCGCCGGGCCGGCCGCGCCGGGCAGCGCGTCGAGGAGCAGGAACACCTGGGACGCCGGCACCCCGCGCCCGCGCAGCCAGGCGGTGAAACGCCGGGCGTCCGCGGCCGGTCCCGGCAGGTTCCAGGACGGACCGGCGGCGTAACGCTCGGCGCCGACGACGACTGCGTACGTGCGGTCGGGACGGGCGGGGCTCACGGCAGCTCCCCCGCGAGGAGGCGGTACAGCTCCGGGTTGCTCCAGTAGGCGCTGTGGGACAGCGGGAAGGGCTGCCGGCTGTCCACGGCGACGTCCTCGACCCGGCCGGGGAAGACGCCCGCGCCGACATAGCCGAGCAGGTCCCGACGGTCGTACACGTTCAGCCAGCGCGGCACGTGCGCGGGCAGCGGACTGCCGTGCTCCAGGCTGGGCAGCGCCCCCAGCTCGTACAGGAACGGCGCCTGCGAACCGACGGTGACGAGCAGCTCGACCTGCGGCAGCTCCCGCAGCACCAGCAGGTCGAGCGCGGCGATCCCCCCGAGGCTGTGCGCCAGCAGGACGACCGGCGGCTCCGCGGCCCGCACCGCCTCCAGGACGACCTCGCGGATCGCGGCCCCCCGGGCCAGGTACAGGAGAACGTCCCCGGCCGCCGGATGGGCCGCGTCCGTGAGCGCCGAACGCCGCCTCACCACCTGCGCCGAGGCCAGACCGAGCGCCAGCCGCCCGGCCAGCCGCCTCACCCGCCGGGTCACCGGTCCGCGGTGCGTCCCGGCCCCGTCCGGGCCGGACGGATCCCCGGGGAGCAGCGCCGCGATCCGGGCGACCGCCGCGTCACGGGCCGTGCCGTCCAAGGCCGGCGCCGCTCCGTCCCCGTCGATCCGGCGCCGTACCGCCTCGGCGACGAACGCCCGCGCGAGCTCGGTGGTCCCGGCTCCCGCGTCGGCGGTCCGGAGGAACCGGCGGCCGTCCGGCGAGGTCAGCACCGCCGCCACGGCCGCGGCGAAGTCGTCCGCGATCCCCGCGGCGTCGAGGAGCCCGCGCAGCTCGTCGTCCCCGGAGAGGTCCAGGGCGGCCGACGAGAGCGCCTCGCCCGGCGGCCGCGCGCCCGGCGCGAGCTCCGCGCGCCCGGCGGACTCCGCGGAGACCAGGCGCAGTTCGAGGAGCGAGTCGAGGTAGAGGAGCCCCCAGAACTCGACGTCCTCGTCCGGCTCCCCGGCCTCCGTGCCCGGAGCGCCCGCCTCCGCCGCGCCACGGCCCGTGCCGTACCCCGGCACGGAGACGCCGTTCGAGCGAAGCGCCGATCCGGCGCTTCCACCCCAGTAGCAGGGCAGCACCGCGACGTCGGGCCGCGACGACCGCAAACCCTCCCGCACGCGCTCCAGGGATACGGTGAACCCCGGCTCTCGCACTCCCGTGCCATGGACGAACAACACTGTCGTCACCACTGACCCCCGTCCGGGACGGCTACGCCAAATGGCTTTCACGATAGGGCACTTGCGGCCGCAGCGGATACAATCCACAGGGCTGTGCCTCACTGTGCGGCACTTCCCGGAAGGGGATTGCCGGTGAGCTCAGAGTCCGTCGTCACCCATGTCGTCGCGGCCCTCGCCGTGGTGATCGCGGCCTCCTACGGCCTGGGCGCCGTCGCCCGAAGACTCGGCCAACCACCCGTCGTCGGCCAGCTCTTCGCTGGCATCGCGCTCGGACCGAGCCTGCTCGGCCTGGCCCCCGGCCAGGTATACGAGACCCTCTTCCCGACGCAGATCCAGCCCATCCTCACCGCGCTGGCCCAAGTGGCCCTGGTGCTGTTCCTCTTCGTCGTCGGATACGAGCTGGACCTCGGCATGCTGCGCGGCCAGCGGGCCGTGACCGCCGTCTCCCTGAGCGGCTTCGTCCTCCCCATGCTGATGGGCGCCGGCATCGTCCTGCTCCTCCCCGGCGCGTTCGCCTCGGTCAACGGCGGACGCCCGACCGACACCACCTTCGTCCTCTACATGGCGATCGCCCTGTCCATCACGGCGGTTCCCGTCCTGGCCAGCATCATCAGGGACCAGGGACTCACCGGAAGCAGGCCGGGCACCATCGCCATGGCCTCCGCCGGCGTCATCGACGCACTCAGCTGGCCCGTCCTGGCCGTGATCCTGGTCGGCGGCGAGCACGGCTCCGTACGCGACTGGGCCGTCAAGGCCGTCCTGCTCGTCCTCTACGTCCTGGTGATGCTCTTCGGCGTACGGCCCCTGCTGGAGCGATGGACGCGCCGGCCGGGCACCCAGGTGTCCGCCCACCTCCCCGTCGTCGTCACCCTGGCCCTGGCCTCCGCCTGGGCCACCAACGCGCTCGGACTCCACGTGATCTTCGGCGCGCTGCTGGCCGGCGTCATCATGCCCCGCAACCCGGACGGCTCCCCGGACGGCCGGCTCCTGCGCCCCCTCCAGGACATCGGCGGACTGCTGCTCCCGGTGTTCTTCGCGGTCTCCGGGATGGCCGTCGGACTCGGCGGACTCCAGGCGTCGGACCTGCTGCTCCTCGTGGTGATAGTCGCCGCGGCGATCGTGAGCAAGGTGGCGGCGGGCTCGCTCTCGGCCCGCGGCGCCCGCCTGCCCTGGCGCGACTCCCTGCTGATCGGCGTCCTGCTCAACACCCGCGGCCTCACCGAACTCATCGTGCTCAACGTCGGACTGCAGGCCGGCGTCATCGGCCCCCGGCTCTACGCGATCCTCGTCGTCATGGCGCTCGTGACCACGGCCGCCACGGGGCCGCTCATCGGACTCCTGCGCCGACCGGCCGGCGGCCCGCCCGCCGTGCCCGTCGACCTCGTCGTCGGCACCGGCAAGACGCCCGGGGCCCGGCCCGGGGTACCCGCGGCCGACGCGGAGGCCGCACCCCGGCCGTGAGGAACACGAGAGCCGGCCGGTCCCGGGACCGGCCGGCTCTCCCGCACCTCCGTCGCGCCTAGAAGGGCACCGGGGCGATGTCGACGTCCGCACGGCGGCCGCTGGCGGAGGACACGGTCGCCGGGTGGTCCTCGCCGAGCCTGGCGCGGAACCGCGCCAGGGTCTCGGTGTGCAGGGCCGTGGCCTCGGTGTCCCGGTCCATCGCGCGCAGGTCGAGGACGACGTTGGTCGCGCAGGCCAGCGTGGTCGGGTGGGCCTCGCCGACGACCCGGGTCAGGATCTCCAGCGTCCGCCGGCCCAGCTCCAGGGCCTCCGCGTGACGCCCCTCGTCGGCATGGTGGCTGGCCGCGCCGATCGCCGCGGTCAGCGTCAGGATGTGCTCCTCGCCCAGCGACTCCCGCAGCCCCGGCAGCGCCACCGCCAGGTTCTCCCCGGCCGCCTCCACGTCCCCCAGGTGCCGCAGGGTGATCGCCAGGTTGGTGCGCGCCGACAGGGTGTACGGATGCGAGGCCCCGAGCTTCGCCGTGTAGCGCTCGACCGTCGCCTCGCCGAGCTCCCTCGACCGCCTCAGCTGCCCGTCCTGCCGGAACTCGACGACCAGGTTGGCGGCGCAGGCGACGGCGTCCGGGTGATCGGGGCCGTAGCGGTTCACGAACTTCGTCCACACCGTCTCGCCGAGCTCCAGCGCCCCCTCGTGGTTGCCCGCGCGGCGGCGGCACACCGCGAGGACGCGGGCGCAGCCGAGGCTGACGGGCGTGTCCTCCCCGAAGACGGCCAGATAGGTCGCGTAGACGCCCTCCAGGTGGGCGGCCGCCTCCAGGTAGTCGCCGTCCTCGCGGATGTCGATGGCCAGGCCGGTACGGGTGTTCAGGGTGTCGAGGTGGTTCTCGCCCAGGTTGAGGGCCCGCAGCCGGGCCGTCTCCGTGTCGAGCGCGCGCGCCTCCCGGTACAGGCCCATCAGCCGCAGGCCGACGCCGAGGCTGTGGGCCGCGCGGAGGGTGGCCGGGTCGTCCTCGCCGAAGGTCCGCAGCGAGCGCTCGTACACCGACCGGTTGATCTCCAGGCCCCGGGCCATCTCGGCCCGCAGCCGCAGACCGCTGCACAGCTGGATGAGGGCGTCCAGGGTGCCCTCGTCCTCCTCGCCGGCGGTCCGCAGGTAGGTCTCCGCGGTGCGCTCCATCATCGCGGCGGCCTCCTGGTACTCGCCGAGCACGCGCAGCAGGAAGGCCAGCCACTTCGCCATCTCCAGCGTCTGCTGGTCCTCGGCGCCGAACTTCTCGGTCCAGATGTCCAGCGCCTCCCTGGCCATCGTCGCCGAGCTCCTGTGGTCGCCCCAGACGTAGAGGAACTCGACCATGCCCCGGACCAGGCCGCGCACCCACGGCGACTCGCACTCCACGGCCCGGGACACCACCACGTGCGGCAGCAGCGCCTGGTAGCGGGGCCAGAGCTCGCGCGAGCCGGGGCTGTTGGGGTTGGCGTCGGCGAGGAGGAGGTGCGCGCCGTGCCGCATGTCCGCCTGCTGCTGCGGGGACATGCGGTTGACCAGCACGGCCTGGACCAGACGGTGCAGCTGGATGGTGTCGTGCCGGTGCTCGATGCGCGCCAGGGCGTAGACGTTGATCTCGCGGATGGCCCGGCCGAGCTTGATCGGGTGCCGCAGGGCCTCGTCCAGCTCGGGGGCGATGGTGGTGCTCCGCGAGTTGTTGAACAGCGAGCGGGAGATCGGCTCGGGGGCGAAGAAGGAGCAGACCTGGAGGAGTTGGAGCGCGGCGGGATTGCGCTGCTCCAGCTGGCGCAGCGAGACGTCCCAGGCGGCGGCCACCGACATCGGGTAGTCGGGCGACGGGACCAGTTCGAGCATCAGCTCGGCGATCTTCTCGTTGATCAGCCGCAGGTACTCGGGCACGGCCATGCCGGTGACGGCCTGCCAGGCCGCCGCCTGCTCGATGGCGAGCGGCAGGTCGCCCAGCGCCTCGGCGAGCTTGTCGGCGTCGGTGTCGCTCAGGTCGCGGGCGCGCCGCCGCAGCAGGGCCTTGCTCTCCTCGCGGGTGAAGACGTCGACGGACAGCGTCCTGGCCACCCGGTCCCACTCCTGGTTCCGGGAGGTGATGAGGATCTTGCCGGTGCCGCCGGTCGGGAAGTAGGGCCGTACGGCCTCCACGTTCTCGGCGTTGTCGAAGACGAGGAGCCACCTGCTGTACGGGTCGCCCCTGCGCAGCGCCTCGCGGACCGCGGGGACGGCCCGGTTGGCCTCGTTGCTCACGTTCAGGCCCATCCGCTGGGCGAGTTCGGTGAGCGCGGTCAGGATCATCGTGGGCTGCTCGGAGGGGATCCACCAGACGACGTCGTAGTCGGCGGCGTACCGGTAGACGTACTCGATGGCGATCTGGGACTTCCCGACGCCGCCCATGCCGTGCAGCGTGTGCGGCAGCACCGCCGAGGTGTCGCCGGTCAGCAACTGCTCGCGCACCTGGGCGAGGACGTCCTCCCGGCCGACGAAGTTCGGGTTGTTCGGCGGGATGTTGCCCCAGATGGCGGGCACGGCGGAGCGGGACTCGGACTGCCGCGACCCGGTCGGCGCCGGAATCGGCGTGCCGGACGGCGGGGTCTCCTGGGCCTCCCGGCGTCCGTCGGGGGCCGGGGTCGGAATCGACTGGGCCGGGGTCCCGTTCAAGGCCCCTCCGTCTTGGCGCTGGTGCTGGCTGGCAGTGGTCTCGCTCATGGAAGGGCCGCCCGTGTCGGAGGTTTCGTGTGCATTGCGGATATCGTGGACCAATGACGCATCGTTCGGTATGTGCGACGCTCCCGGCGAACTCCCTTCCAGGGCGGCGCTGATCCGGCCGGCCCGGTCGAGGTAGGGCCCGGACAGGGCGCGCAGGACGGCGAGCTCGACGCGGACGAACGGCAGGCTCTCCGCGGTCAGCGGCGGGTCGGGCACCTCCTCCGGGGCGAGCAGCGCGCCGTGCAGGCCGCGGGCCGCCTCGAACCGGTCGCCGTAGAAGTCGGACACCGAGCGCACGACGCGCGCCGTGTCCGCCCGCATCGCGCTGGACAGCAGCAGCTCGCGCGCCCCGTCGACGAAGTCCAGCGGCACCTCGGGGACGGCGCCCGGCGGCTCGTCGGGCGGGGACTCCTCGACCAGGCCGCTCAGGAACAGCTCGGCCACGTGGACGGGTTGGGCCTCCGGCACCAGCGTGCGCCGCACGTCCCGCACCAGGGCAGGTTCGAGGATCGCGGCGGCCAGATGGGTGGCCAGGCGGAAGGCGGTGGGCGTGGCGTGACTGCGGAAACGGCGGATGCGCTCCTGCACCGAGGGGGCGGGGAGCGCCTCCGGCGGTTCGCCGGCGTCCGTCCCGTCCTTGCCGGGCACGCCGAGCAGCAGGACGGAGGCGTCGACCCAGCCGGGCTCCTCACCGGCCACGAGCGAGGCCCACCGGCCCAGCCAGTCGGCCTCCAGCTCCAGGACCGGGACGGCCACCCGCCACGAGTCGGGCGGCGGGTCGAACGGGTCCCGGGCCTCCGGCGGGAAGGCCACGGACAGTTCGGTGTTGCGCGCTCCCGCGCGCGCGGCGCGCAGCCGCACCCGCCAGGGCGTCAGGGCGGTGCGGTGCCAGTCCCGCTGGGACAGCAGGTGCACCACCGCCGTCGGTCCGGCGGCCGCCCACGGCTCCAGCGCCTTGCGGGCGGCCCCGCTCCGCCAGGCCGGGCCCAGGGCGTCGGTGAGGACGAGGACGATCCGGCGGCCGGTCCGGTCCACCAGCTCGGCGGGGACACCGGCGCCCCCGTGGCCTTGGTACGGGCCGCGCAGGACGGCCTCCTCGCCGTCCGGGGTGTCGCGCACGCCGAGCCGGCGGACCCGTACGTCCCGGAAGGCGCCCAACTGCTCGACCAGGGTGGTGAACTCGGCGATCGTCTGCTCCCAGATCGCCATGGTCGGGTGGTCGTCCACCACCAGGACGAGGTCGAAGCGGCGCTCGCCCGCCGGCCGGGTGTAGGGCATCCACAGGCCGTCCTCGGCGGCGTGCTCGGCCGTGGCCTCCTCGTCCAGCTCGATCTCGTACGCCGAGGGCACCAGCTGCTTCAGCGGCCGCAGCCGCCGGGCGATGCCGGGTGCGTCGTGCAGGTCCGGCAGCGGTTCCGCCCTGACGTGGCCGTCCGGGAACCCCGTCGGCGCCGTCCCGGACCCGGATCCCGTGACCGATTCCCCGGGCACCGGCCGGAAGGGCTCCCGGACCGGGACGTCCCGGGGGAGCGTCCCGGTCCGGGCGTGGACGGGGGGTTCCGCCGGGTCGTCGTGCCCACGGGGCGGCCCGCCGTCGGGTCCCGCGCCGGGGGAGGGTCCGGGCGTCGTGGGCGGGTCCGGGACGCCGGACGCGGCGGACAGCCCCGGTGGCGTGTCCGGCCGGGGCCGTGGCGGTTCGGTGGACGGGGGCAGCCGGACCGCGAGCGTCTGGTACGCGTGCAGCCACAGCGCCTCCGCCACTTCGAAGGCCTCCGGGGACGGAGGGGCGACGTCGTCCATCAGGGCGATCCCGAGAGCTCGCGCCAGAGTGCGTCGAGCAGTTCGCCCCATGCCTCCTCGTCCTCCCGGACCCCCGCCGTCCGCAGGAAGACGGCGTTCAGCAGCTGGTCCGTGGCCAGTCCGCCGTTCTGCCTGCTGCGCTCCATGAACGCCCGGATCATGGCGTCGTACCGGCCGCCCTGGTCCCGGAAGTGGGCGGCGATCATCGCGGCGAGCTGGTCCTCGCGGGGCGGGGACACGTCCAGCCGGACGCAGCGGCGCAGGAACGCCGGCGGGAACTGCCGCTCGCCGTTGCTGGTGATCACGACGAACGGGAAGGCCCGGCAGCGCACCCGTCCCTCGGTCACCGTGACCCGCTGGTCGGGGTCGTCGGTGAACACCTCCGCCAGGCCCTCCTGGTGGCGGGCGCGGACCAGTTCGGGGATGTCGTACGAGCCGTTCTCGAGGACGTGCAGCAGGTCGCTCGGCAGGTCGATGTCGCTCTTGTCGAGCTCGTCGATGAGGAGGACCCGGGGCAGTTCGTACGGGAGGAGTGCGGTGCCCAGCGGGCCCAGCCGCACGAAGTCCCCGATCCTGGCCTGGCCCCCGGGGCCCTCCGGCTCCTCGGACGGCGCCGGGGCGCCGGTGCGGCCGTGCCCCAGGGAGGCCTGGGCGCGGCCGATGGCGTCGTACTCGTACAGACCGGAGCGCAGGGTGCTGCGGGAGGTGATCCCCCAGTGCAGGACGCGGCCGAGGCCCAGTTCGCGGGCGACGAGATAGGCCAGGGTGGACTTGCCGATCCCGGGGCGCCCGGTGACGAGCAGGGGCCTCCTGAGCAGCAGCGCCGTGTTGATCATGTCGATGTCGTGCGGGTCCTGCCGGGGTGTGGCGCGGCCCACGGCACCGAGCCGGCGGTCGGTCTCGGTGCTCTCGGCCGGTACGGGCGGGAGCACCGGGCCGCCGTCGAAGTCCCGCCAGCCGGGCGGCGGCGGCAGGATGTCGCCGAGCCGGATGTCGGTCAGCGGCTGTCCGGTGCCCCGGTAGATCCACCAGCTGCGGCTGCTGACCTGTCCTCCGTTCCGGCTGCTCTCGACCGGATGATGGACACCGCTCATGTCTCCCCCTCGTCGTCGTGTCCGCCTCGCGCGTGCGCGGTGTCGTCTCCCGGCGATCCGGACCAGTCGACGATGCGATTGGGGTCGTCGAAGAGGACCGCGAGGTGTCTTCCCACGTGGTGGTCGCGCTGGGCCGCGGCGGCGGTGGCCGCCTCGTTCCGCAGCCGCTGGACCCGCTGCGGCAGCTCGACGGCCTTGCCCTTCATCAGCTTCTTGGCCCTCCGGCGGAAGTCGCCGGTCGTCCCCGGCCTGCGGTCCCAGACGGCCATGGGGACCCCGGCGCGCAGGGCGGTCTCCAGCGAGGCCAGGCTCCCGTCGGGGCCGGGCAGCGGGGGCGCGTTGAGGGCGACGGAGACGAGGCGCTCGTCGGCGGTGAGCCTGCTGTTCCACTGGACGGGGTCGTGGCCGCGCCGGCCCGCCGTGTCCCAGTGGCAGACGGTCTCGTGCGCGTCCTGCATCTGCTGCCAGCGGTTGTGCCACCGCCGGTGGAAGTGGGGCGCCCGCATGCGTTCCAGGCTTCTCAGCACCACGGGGTAGCTCAGGCAGAGGGCCGCGGCGAAGGAGGAGTCCGAGGCCAGGGGCAGCCATTCCATGGGGCGGTTGAGCAGGTGCATCGGGAGGATGAACTCCAGGACCGGTTTGCCGGGGCGGCCGGCCCAGTCCTTCTCCGCCTCGAAGACCAGCCGCTCCACGGTGGCCTCGACCTCGCCCAGGGACACGACCTGGTCCTCTCCGCGCTGTGGCCGCCAGGGACCCGGACGTATCTGGCGCCAGTGCGAGAGCAGATACCGGTTCGGGTCCATTCCGTGTCTGTCCAACTGGACAACGAGGCAGGCGGGAGCTGGTTGTGCCGTCGTGGCGCCGGAGGTCTCGGCGCGTACGGCGTCGAGCTGGACGGCGAGGCCGAGTTTGACGGCCTGGGCGTCGTTCCACTCGCGCAGGGCGGTGGCGATCCGGCGGTGGGCCTCGGCTCCGTCGAGGGCGGCGACCACGTGCTCGACCAGCACCATCAGGGGGAGCAGGCCGTCGGGGCGGGCGTTGACCCGGGTGAGGTGGTCGAGGGCCTCGCCGAGGGTGGCGACGGGCGGGTGCGGGAGGGGGAGGTCGCCGGCGGCCGCGTACAGCAGGCCGTGGGCGTCGAGGTGGGGGAGGCGGGCCAGCAGCGTGCGGACCCCCCGTAACTCCGCTTCGGGCAGGACGGCGAGGACCGGCGGGGTGGCGACGAGCTCCCGGATCCTCCGCACGGGCGGGGAGCCGGGAGCGTAGACGTTCAGGGTGTCGAGGAGTTCGGGCAGTCCGCGGGGGTCGCGGAGGCAGGCCTGGACGATCTCCAGCATGTCCGACCGTGTCCGGCCGTGCTGCCGGATGTTGCCCAGCTCGGGTAACCGGCTTGCCAGCATGCTGATCAGCAGGCCGCGCTCATGGGGAGCGTCGAGGCCCGTCACCGCACACATCTGGTCCACCAGCTCATGCTCGAACCCCGGTGCATGAGCGCCATGGCTGCCATGGAACAAAAGCCCCCCCGTCACGGCTCCGCTGTTCCCAACTCCTGATCGGGCATGGGTGGTCCGGGCGCCGTCGCCCACGGTCCAGGGTATGCCGGGGGCCTGACGCGTCGCCACCCTGTGAGCCGGGTTCCTTGGTCACGCGGCCGCCGCGGCGGCCGCCCGTCCGGTCACTCGACGACGAGCTCGACCTCGATGTTGCCGCGGGTGGCCTTCGAGTACGGGCAGAAGGCGTGGGTCTTCTTCAGGAGGGTGAGGCCGGCCTCGCCCTGGAGGTGGTCGGGGAACTCGGCGCGCATCACGACCGCGAGGCCGAAACCGCCGTCGGAGGGGTCCTTGCCGATGGAGACCTCGGCGGTGACGGAGGCCTCGGAGATGTCGATCTTCTCCTGGCGGGCGACGACGCCCATGGCGCTGGCGAAGCAGGCCGCGTACCCGGCGGCGAAGAGCTGCTCGGGGTTGGTGCCCTGACCGTTGCCGCCGAGGGCCTGCGGGTGCGCGAGGGGGAGGTCGATGTGGCCGTCGGAGCTGACGGCGCGGCCCTCGCGGCCGTTGGCGGTGGCGACGGCGGTGTAGATCGCGTCCATGGTTCTTCCGTCCTGTCCTGGGGTGTGGGCCCCGGTCTGGGGTGCCCTCTATTGATAGCGCACTATTCAGTTGTGCACAACTCAATCGCGTGTGAGGGGTCTCGCGTATCCTGGACGCATGGAGACGCTCGACTCGGTCCCGGACGAGGACTTCCTCAGGCTCGACCACCAGATCTGCTTCTCGCTGCACGCGGCGACCCGCGCCTTCAACGGCGTCTACCGCGAGGCCCTCAAGGAGCTCGGGCTCACCTATCCCCAGTACCTCGTCATGCTCGTGCTCTGGGAGCACCGCGAGCTGCCCGTGAAGGGGATCGGCGAGCGGCTGCGGCTGGACTCCGGGACCCTGTCGCCGCTGCTCAAGCGGCTGGAGGCGGCCGGATACGTCGAGCGCCGCCGCAGCCCCCGGGACGAGCGGTCCGTCACCGTGCGCCTCACCGGCGACGGGACCGCCCTGCGCGAGAGGGCGCTCGGCGTCCCGCGGCGGATCGCCGCCGCCACCGGCCTGGACGTCGGAGAGATCCGCGAGCTGCGGGAACGGCTCGACGCACTCGCCGTACGCCTCGACGCCGTCGACCCGGACGACCTGAGCGCCTGCGGCTGATCCCCCCGCCGTCCCGCAGCCCGCCCCGGTGCGGGGTTCATGCATTTGTAAGGATCGTCACCCTGGACCGGTCCTATACTCGCTCCATGTCCGACATCACCATCCGGCGCGCCACCGCCGACGACTCCCGCCGGCTCACCCGGCTCGTCCGGGGCTCCCGCGCGTATCGCGGGGACTACGCGGCCATGGTCGAGGGGTACCAGGTGGGCGGTGCGTACATCGAGCACCACCCCGTCTTCGTCGCCGTCGACGGCACCGACCGCGTCGTCGGGTTCTACGCGCTGCTCGTCGACGAGGCCGAGCTCGACCTCGCGTTCGTCGCCGACGCGGCCCAGGGACTCGGCACGGGCCGGCTGCTGATGGAGCACATGACCGCGCAGGCGAAGGCCGCCGGGCTCGCCGCCGTGCGGGTCGTGGCGCACCCGCCCGCCGAGGAGTTCTACCTGCGGACGGGCGCCGTCCGCACCGGATCCGTCCCGCCCACCGGACGGATCCACTGGGAACGCCCCGAACTGCGGTACGACGTCGCGTGACCACGGCCGAGGAAGAGAAGGAACAGCAGGGACAGCGGGCCCGCCACCGGGTCTTCGCCGACCTCACCCCGCTGCGGACCTCCGCGCACTACCGCCGCCTCTGGTTCGGGAGCACCGTCTCCTGGGTCGGGCAGGGCATGACGGCGCTCGCCGTCTCCCTCCAGGTGTACGACATCACCCGCTCGCCGTTCTCCGTCGGGCTCGTCGGGCTCTTCTCGCTCGTCCCGCTCGTCGTGTTCGGCCTGTACGGCGGGGCCATCGCCGACACCGTCGACCGCCGCAAGCTCGGCCTCGTCAGCGCCTGCGGATCGGCCGTCCTCTCGATCGCCCTCGCCGGCGCGGCCTTCGCCGGCTTCCACCGGGTCTGGTTCCTGTACGGGATCGTCGCCCTCCAGGCGGTGTGCGCCGCGCTCAACTCGCCCGCCCGCACGTCGATGATCCCGCGGCTCCTGCCGCCCGAGCAGCTGCGTGCCGCCAACGCGCTGAACTCGATGGTCATGACCTTCGGCACGCTCGTCGGCCCCAGTCTCGGCGGCCTGATCGTCGGGCTCGCCGGCTACCAGGCCGCGTACCTCGTGGACGCCGTCGCCTTCACCGCGAGCCTGTACGCGATGTGGCGGCTGCCCTCGATGCTGCCGGACCGGAAGGGGAACAAGCGGGCCTCGGTCCTCGACGGGCTGCGGTTCCTCGCCACCCGCCCCAACCTGCGCATGACGTTCTTCTCGGACTTCTGCGCGATGATCCTCGCCCACCCCCGCGCGCTGTTCCCCGCCGTCGCCGTCCTCTGGTACGGCGGCGACGCGAAGACCACCGGACTCCTGGTCGCCGCGCCCGCGTTCGGGGCGCTCCTCGGCGGCGTCCTCTCCGGCTGGCAGAGCCGCATCCGCCACCACGGCCAGGCGATCCTGATCGCGGTGGCCTGCTGGGGCACCGCGATCGCCGTCTTCGGCCTGACCCGGAACCTCTGGCTCGGCCTCCTCCTGCTGGCCCTCGCCGGCTGCGCCGACACCGTCTCGATGATCTTCCGCAACACGATGATGCAGGTCGCGGCACCGGACGAGATGCGCGGCCGGCTCCAGGGCGTCTTCATCGTGGTCGTCGCGGGCGGGCCCCGCCTCGGGGACTTCCTCGCGGGCTCCGTCGCCGACCTGACCTCCCCGGCCGTGGCCCTCACGGGCGGCGGGATCGCCTGCGTCCTCGCGATCGGCGTCCTCGCCCTCCACGGCCGCGGCTTCCGCCGCTACGACGCCCTCGACCCGACGCCGTGACACGGCGCCCCTCCCCGCGAGGGGGAGGGGCCCCTCGGGTTCAGCGGGCGCCCGGCAGCGCCTTCTTCAGGACCTTCCCCATGTCGTTGCGGGGGAGGGCCTCCAGATAGCGCACCGCGCGCGGCCGCTTGTGCGGGGCGAGCAGCGCCGCCACGTGGTCGGCGAGGTCCGCCTCGGCGGGCGGCCTCCCGCCGTCCCGCGGCACCACCCAGGCGACGATCCGCTCGCCCAGGTCGGCGTCGGGCTCGCCCGTGACGGCCGCCTCCAGGACCTCGGGGTGGTCCAGGAGCGCGTTCTCGATCTCGCCGGCCCCGATCTTGTAGCCGCCGCTCTTGATCAGGTCGGTCGCCTTGCGGCCCACGAGCCGCACCGCGCCGTCCGCCTCGCGGACCGCCATGTCGCCGGTCCTGAACCAGTCGCCGTCGAACGCCGCCGCCGTCGCGTCCGGCCGGCCGAGGTAACCGGAGAACAGGTTCGGCCCGCGCACCTGCACCTCCCCGACGGTCTCCCCGTCGGACCCCGGCAGCACGGAGCCGTCCTCGCCCACCAGCCTCAGCTCCACCCCCGCGAGCGGCACCCCGACCGTCCCCGGCCGCGGCTCGCCGCCCGGCACCACGCTGGTGATCATGAGCGTCTCGGTCATCCCGTACCGCTCCACCACCGTCCGGCCCGTCGCCGCCGCGATCCGCCGGTGGTCGTGCACCGGCAGCGCCGCCGAACCGGAGACGAGCAGCCGCGCGCCCGCGAGCGCCGCCGCCAGAGCGGCGTCCCCGTCGAGCGCGTCCGCCACCCGGTGGTACATCGTCGGCACGCCGAACAGCATCGTCCCGCCCCCGCCCCCCAGCTCCCGGGCCACCGCCTCCACCGAGAACCCGCCCAGGTGCCGCACCTCCCCGCCCCGCCGGAGCGGCCCGAGCACGCCCAGCACCAGCCCGTGCACGTGGAACAGCGGCAGCGCGTGCACCAGGACGTCGTCCGCCGTCCACGACCACGCCCCGGCCAGCGCGTCCAGGGACGCGGCCACCGCCCGGCGGGACAGCAGGACGCCCTTCGGAGGGCCCGTCGTGCCGGACGTGTAGACGACGAGAGCGGTCGCCTCGGGGTCGTCCGGCTCCGCCACCGGCGGGCCCGCGACCCCGTCCAGCCCCACCTCGATCCGCGAAATCCCCGCCAGCCCCGCCGGCAGCTCCTCCCCGGGCCCCGCGAGCACCGCGCCCGGGGCGCTGTCGCCCAGGATGTGCGCCAGTTCCCGCTCCCCGGTCCTCGGGTTCAGCGGTACGACGGCCACGCCCGCCAGGAGCGCGCCGACCACCCCGACCACGGTGTGCGCGGTCGGCGTGGCCCAGACCGCGACCCGCTCCTCGCCCCTCACCCGCGCCGCCAGGGCCCCGGCGGCCCGCGCCAGTTCGCCGTACGTCAGGCTCTCCGCGCCGAAGCGCAGGGCGGGCCGGTCGGAAGGGTCCTCCAGGGCGGGAAGGAAGGCACTCACCGGTCGAACTCCTCGGGTCGTCGAGGGCGAAGGTCGCCGGGAGGCATTCTGCCGGGACGTCAGGACCGCCCGACCGTGACCTTCGTCGCCTCCCGCTCGGGCTCCTCACCGCCGGGCCGGATGCCGCGCATGCGCCCGTACGCGTACACACAGCCCGCGAGCGCGAGGTCGGACAGGAGCATGAAGCCGATCGAGTACGAGTCCTTGGCGCTGTAGATCGCGCCCATCACCAGCGGCGGCACGAAGCCGCCCAGGCCGCCCATCGCGCCGACGATGCCGGTCACGCTGCCCACCTGCGCCTGCGGGGTGACCTGGGAGACGAGGGCGAAGACCGAACCGCTCGCCGTGCCCAGGCCGGCCGCCATGACGAGCAGGGCGGTCGTGCCGCCCGGGTTCAGCGGCGGGTCGAAGGCCTGGACGATCGCGAACAGGGCGGCCGTGCCGAGCGCGCCGGCCGTCACGAGCGCCGGGTGGAAGCGGTCCGAGAGCCAGCCGCCGATCGGCCGGAAGATCACGGTGACCAGGGCGAACCCCGCCGCCTTGGTGCCCGCGTCCGTCGGGTCGAGCTCGTACCAGGTCTTCAGGTACGTCGGCAGGTAGACGCCGAACGCCACGATGCCGCCGAAGCCGATCGCGTACAGCGCCGACAGCTCCCACGTCACCCGCAGCCGCGCCGCCGAGCCCAGCCGGGTCGCGAGGGAGGCGGTGGGCACCGGCCGGTCGGGCCGGTCGGTGATGAGGAAGAAGGCGAGCACCGCGTACGCGGCCAGCGCGACCGCCACCACGACGAACGGCAGGTTCTCCCCGTGCTTGGCGATCCGGGGCGTGAAGTAGCCGGAGAGCGCCACGCCGCCCATGCCCATGCCGAACACGCCCAGCGCCAGGCCCCGCTTGGCCGGCGGGAACCACGAGTTCACCAGCGGGATGCCGATCGCGAAGGTCGTCCCGCCCAGGCCGAGGAGGAAGGCGACGACCAGCAGCAGGCCGTAGGTGTCCTTCACCACGATCAGCAGCAGCACGGGGATGATGGTGAGCGCCGAGACGAGCGGGAACATCCGCTTCGCCCCGTACCGGTCGGTCAGGGCGCCCGCCGGGACCCGGCCGACCGAGCCGACCAGGACCGGCACGGCGACGAGGAACGACTGCTCGAACGAGCTGAGTTCGAGCCGGTCGCCGTACCAGCTCGCGAGGGGTGCGATCAGGTTCCACGCCCAGAAGGTCAGCGTGAAGCCGATGGTGGCCATCACCAGATTGCGGTAGGCCGCCGCGGTCGGGGGCTTCGTCTCGGTGGTCACCCCACCAGTCAAGATCGGGACCAGGGGCCGGGCGCGCCGGACTGCTCCGTACGGGTGCCCCCCCAGGGCCTGTCGATCAGGCCGGATCAGGGAGCGGGGTCCGGTGCGAGCGTGCCGGGCCCCGCGCGCCCGGCACGATCGGCAAGACGCCCCCTAGGGCCACGTCACGGTCGTCGGCGGCGAGCCGTCGTCCTCGACCCGCAGCCGGAGGCCGTCGGGCGCGGCCGAGACCTCGACGGTGACGGCGGTGACGCCGGAGCGGCGGTGGGCGGCGGCGAGCGCGCCGCGCAGGGCGGCGAGGAGCCCCGCGGCCCGGTCGTCCTCGGCGAGGGTGTCGACCGCGCCGGAGAAGTGGACGGACGGCTGGAAGCCGAGGAGGACCGCGGCGCCGCCGGTCTCGCGCAGAACGCGGCCCCGGAAGGACGCGGGCGCGTCGGCGGGGGGCTGCTGGAGGGCGAAGATGGTCGTGCGGACCTCCTGGATCGTCGAGTCCAGCTCGTCGACGGCCCGGCCGAGCAGCGCGTCCTCCTCGGACGAGCCGGACGCGCGGCGGCGGGTCGACTCCAGCATCATCTCCGTGGCGAACAGCCGCTGGACGACGAGGTCGTGCAGGTCACGCGCGATCCGGTCCCGGTCCTCGTACACGGCGAGCCGCTCGCGGTCGTGGCGCGCGTCCGCGAGGACCAGCGCGAGCGCCGCCTGCGAGGCGAACTGCGAGGCCAGGAGCCGGTCCACCGCCGAGTACGGCGGGTCGCCGCGCCGCCGGGGCAGGGCGAGGGTGCCGATGAGCTTCCCGCCGCTCTGCAACGGCAGCATCATCGACGGGCCGAAGCGGGAGCGGACGGCGGTGGTCATGCGCGGATCGGTCGCCGAGTCCTCGACGAACACGGGCTCCCCGCCGAGGAGCTGGACGAGGACGGGGGAGCCGGGCACGATCGTCGTGCCGACCAGGTCGCCGGGGTCGTCGGTGGTGGAGGCGGCGACGATCTCCATGCCGCCCTCGGCGGTGGGCTGGAGGACCACACCGGCCGAGGCGCCGGCGAGGATGCGGGCCTGCTCGGCGACGGTCGTCAGCGCGTTCTCGGCGGACGCACCGGTGAGCAGGGCCGTGGTCACGGCCGCCGCCCCCTCGATCCAGCGCTCCCGCTGCCGCGCGGTCTCGTACAGACGGGCGTTGCCGATGGCGATGCCCGCCTGGGAGGCGAGCACCCGGAGCAGGGCGAGGTCCTCCCCGGTGAAGCCGCCCGTCCGCTTCTCGGTGAGGTACAGATTGCCGAAGACCTCGGTGTGGACCCGGATCGGGACGCCGAGGAAGGCGTTCGTCTCCGGGTGGCCCCCGGGCACGCCGGCGGAGCGCGGATCGGCCGTCGGGTCGTCGAGCCGGAGTGGCTGCGGGTCCTGGACGAGGACGCCGAGGAGTCCGGTGCGGCCCTCGGGAAGACGGCCGATGTACTGCCGTTCCTCGTCGGTCATGCCGGAGGTGAAGAGCTCGGTGAGCCGCCGGCGCTCGGGGTCGACGACCCCGAGCGCCCCGTAGCGGGCCCCGGTCAGCTCGGTGGCGGAGTCCACGATGTGCTGGAGGGTGGTGCGGAGTTCGAGATCCGTGCCGACGCTGAGGACCGCTTCGAGCAGCATGGGCAGACGGGGCGAGTCCTCGTCCGTTTCCTCATCCATGATCGTCATGGTCTCATTGTCGTACGAATCATACGGTTTGGCTGGTTTGCGTACGGCCGTGAGGGCGCGCCCGCTCAGTCCTCGTCGGCGAGCGGGTCCCGCTCCGCCAGCGGGTCGAGGACCATCGGCTGGACCTTGCCCTCCAGCATGGCGCCGAGGCCCAGGACCGCGCACACGTCCGGGCGTTCGGCGATGTGCACCGGCATCCCGGTGGCCTCGCGCAGCATCTGGTCGAGCCCCGGCAGCAGGGCGCTGCCGCCGACCATCATGATCCCGCGGTCCGCGAGGTCGGCCACCAGGTCGGGCGGGCAGTCCCGCAGCACCTTCCCGATGCCGTCGAGGACCGCCGTCAGCGGCGTGTGGATCGCCTCCCGCACGGCGGCGGTGTCGACGGTGACCGAACGGGCCAGGCCCGTGGCGACGTCCCGGCCGTGGATCTCCGTCCAGGCGGGACCGTGGGCGGTCAGGCCGTTGCCGCTCAGGGCGAGTTGCAGCGGTCTGACCGACTGGCTCGGCAGCATCAGCTCGTGATGGTGGCGCAGGTGCTGGATGACCGCGTGGTCGATGGCGTCGCCGCCGACCGGCATCCGCTCGGCCGTCACGATCGCGCCGAGCGACAGCACCGCGACCTGCGTCGTCGCCGCCCCGCACACCATGATCATGGTCGCGGTCGGCTGCTCGACCGGAAGGCCGCAGCCCACCGCCGCCGCGATCAGGGTGTCGACCAGCTCGACCCGGCGCGCCCCGAGACCGACGAGGGTCTCCACGGCGGCCCGCTGCGCCAGCGGGTCGCTGTCGTGAGGGGTGCAGGCGGCCGCGCGCAGCCGGGGCTTGCGGCGCAGCTGGCGGCGCAGCTTCTCGCCCAGGAGGTGGCGGAGCATCCGCTGCGCCATGTCGATGTCGACGACCGTGCCGCCCGAGACCGGGCGGACCACCCGGATGTAGTCGGGGGTGCGGCCGGTCATCTTCTCCGCCAGTGCGCCGACGGCGATCAGCGCTCCGGTACGGGTGTTGACGGCGGCGACGCTCGGCTCGTCGACGACGAGTCCGGCGCCCTTGACGAAGACCCGGGTGCGGGCGGCGCCCAGGTCGACGGCGACATGGCAACGACGCAGCTGCTCAAGGCTGACGGTCACGGCGGATCCTCCGGAGTGCGGTGCTGGCACGGGCGAGGTGGTTCGCGTTTCGCGTTCCTGTTCGCATCGTCCGGCCGTCCGGGGCGCCGCGCGCGCTGGGCTGCGCCGCCCGGGGCCCTGGGCGCGGGCGGTGACGGAGGATCCGGTGCGGGTGCGACCGGACCGGAGGCGATCCTTCCCGAAGCGGGAGAATCGCGACGCACCGCCGGCGACCTGCGGTTTCCTCACAGGATCCTCACGTACTCGCCCCCCTGTCGCCGCACGCGGCCGCATAGCCTGCGGGCCCCATGGACTACTGCCACGCGTGCCGGCGGCATCTCAACGGGGCCCTCGCCTGTGCCGGGTGCGGGACTCCTGTCGAGGAACTGCGGTACGAGACCCCCCACATACCGGCCCACCCGCCGGTTCCCACGCCGGTCCCCACCCCGGACCCCGCGTACGCAGACCGGACCTACGGCGACCACGCGTACGGCGGCGCGTACACCGACGAGGCGTACGGCGGCGCGTACGCCGATCCCGCGTACGGCGGGCCCGCGTACGCCGATCCCACGTATGCCGACCAGTCGTACGGCGGCGCGTACGCCGGCCGGGCCTACCCCGGTCACGCGTCCGATCGGCACGCGTCCACCGCCGACGCCTCCCCTGAGCGCGCCTCCACCGACCACGCCTCCGCCGACCACGCCTCCGTCGGCCACGTCTCCACCGAGCCCGCGGCGGCCGAGCCGAACGCGCCCGCGCCCGAGCACGTCTACGAACTGGACGTCGTCGAACCGCCGCGACCGGGCGCGGGCGGCCGCCGCGCCGCCCGGGCCGCCGCGCGGGGCGACGCGGAGCGGGGCCGTACCGCCGCGCGCGGGGGACGGCGGGCTCGGTCGCGCCGGGGCCGTACGGTCCTGGTCGGGACGGTGGGCCTGGTCCTCGCGGCCGGCACGCTGAGTCTGGCCCGGCTCGCCCTGGAGCAGCCGCCGGAGGACGGCGCTGCCACGGCCGTCGAGGAGCTGGACGTCACCGCCACCCCGCTCGCGCCCGAACCGCTCGACAGCACCGAGCCGCCGGACGGCGCGGGTCCGTCCCCGGTCGCCGGCGCGTCCACCTCCGCTCCGACGCGCCCCCGTCAGGTGAGCGCGGGGTCCGGAACGGGCGGCCGAGGGGGGTCGGGATCGGCGTCCGGCGCGGGATCGCTGCCCGGTACGGGCACGGGCACGGGCTCCGGTACGGGCACGGGTCCCGGTACGGGGCAGGGTGGCGGCGGCGACCCGGTCGAGGCGCCGACGGCATCCGGCTCGCCCTCCGCGACACCGTCCGCGACGGCGGGCGACCCGGCGCCGACCGGCTCGGGCACGCCCGGCGGTCCTTCGCCGTCCACCAGTGGCCCCACGCCGGGCGGCACCCCGACCCCGAGCCCCACGCCGACCTGCACCCGCTTCCTCTGGTGGTGCGTGTAGGGCCGGGGATTCGTACGGGTCCTGGGGGTCGCCCTGCCGATCAGGCCGGGCTCGCGGGGGCTGATCGACAGGACGCCCCCTACGACACCCGCTACGCCGCGCCCTCGCCGAGCATCCGCCTCAGCAGGTCCCGCAGCAGGGTCCGATCGGTCTCGGAGAGCTCGCCGAGCGGTTCGCGGGCGAAGCCGAGGGAGTCGCGCAGCCGACGGGCGGTCTCCCTGCCCTGGTCGGTGGGGACGGCGAGCTTGACGCGCCGGTCGTCGGGGTCGGGGCGGCGCTCCACCAGTCCGCGCGCCTCCAGGCGGTCGACGATCCCCGTGATGTTGGAGGGCTCGCACTTCAGCTTCTGCGCGATGCGGCGCATCGGCAGCGGGTCGAGCGAGAGCAGGCCGAGGACCCGGGCCTGGGCGCCGGTCAGCGCGTGCTGCGCGGCCGCCTGCTCGTACTCCTCGTAGTAGCGCGCCACGACGGTGCCGATCAGCTCGACGACTTCGAGGGTCAGGGGGTCCGTGCGTGAGGTGGCCATGGGGGCCAGTCTACCCAGATACTTGACAACATGAAATATCTAGGCGCATGGTTGTTTGAGGTAGTAAACCTTTTGTGATCCAAAGCTTTTCTGGAGGCCGTGCTCATGTCCGTACTTCCCGCGTCCAGCCGTGAGTGGCACCTCGTCGCCCGTCCGCACGGCTGGCCCGTCCCCGCCGACTTCGCCCTGCGCGAGACCCCGGTCACCGAGCCCGCCGAGGGCCACGTCCTCGTGCGCAACCTCCACTTCTCCGTGGACCCGTACATGCGCGGCCGGATGAACGACGTGAAGTCGTACATCCCGCCGTTCCGGCTCGACCACCCCATGGACGGCGGCGCGGTCGGCGAGGTCGTCGCCTCCAACGCCGAGGGCTTCGCCGTCGGCGACCACGTCCTGCACGGCCTCGGCTGGCGCGAGTACGCCGACGTCCCCGCCAAGGGCGCCACCAAGGTCGACCCGGCGCTCGCCCCCCTCTCCTCCTACCTGGGCGTGCTCGGCATGACCGGCCTCACGGCCTACGCCGGCCTCTTCGAGGTCGCCTCCTTCAAGGAGGGCGACGCCGTCTTCGTCTCCGGCGCCGCCGGGGCCGTCGGCAGCCAGGTCGGCCAGATGGCGCGGCTCAGGGGCGCCTCCCGCGTCATCGGCTCCGCCGGCTCCGACGAGAAGGTCAAGTTCCTCGTCGAGGAGCTCGGCTTCGACGCCGCCTTCAACTACAAGAACGGCCCGGTCAAGGACCAGCTCCGGGAGGCCGCGCCGGACGGCATCGACGTCTACTTCGACAACGTCGGGGGCGACCACCTCGAAGCCGCGATCTCCTCGCTCAACGTGCACGGCCGCGCCACCATCTGCGGCATGATCGCCCAGTACAACGACACCGAGCCGGTCCCCGGCCCGCGCAACATGGCGATGATCATCGGCAAGCGGCTGCGGCTCCAGGGCGTCCTCGTCGGCGACCACTACGGCCTGCAGGACCAGTTCGTCCAGGAGGTCGGCGGCTGGCTCGGCTCCGGCGAGCTGAAGCACCGCGAGACCTTCGTCGAGGGCATCGAGAACGGCGTGGACGCCTTCCTCGGACTCCTCCGCGGGGACAACACCGGAAAGATGATCGTCTCGGTGACCCGTTAGTCTTCCCTCAGCCGTCGCGATCGTGGGCGCGAGTCGCGGCGAACAGCAGAAGGAAGTACCCGGCATGTCCATCCAGCACTCCGACGTCCTCTACACCGCCGTCGCCACCGCCGAGAACGGCCGTGACGGCCGTGTGGCCACGGACGACGGTCAGCTCGACGTCGTCGTCAACCCGCCCAAGGCCATGGGCGGCTCCGGCGCCGGCACCAACCCCGAGCAGCTCTTCGCGGCGGGCTACAGCGCCTGCTTCCAGGGCGCGCTGGGCGTCGTCGCCCGCAACGAGAACGCGGACGTCTCCGGCTCGACGGTCACCGCCGAGGTCGGCATCGGCAAGAACGACGACGGCTTCGGCATCATCGTCAAGATCTCGGCGACCATCCCCAACGTGGACGCCGAGACCGCCAAGAGCCTGATCGAGAAGGCCCACCAGGTCTGCCCGTACTCCAAGGCGACCCGCGGCAACATCACGGTCGAGCTGGCCGTCTGACCCGCCGGCCCGCACACTGGGCGAGGGCCGCACCCCGACCGACCGGGGTGCGGCCCTCGCCGCGTTCCGTCCCCGGCGGCGGGGTCCTGGACGCTGCCCGGTCCTCGGAGGGGTGCCGCCCTCGCCGCGTTCCGTCCCGGCGGCGGGTCCTGAACGCCTCCCCGCCCTTAGGGCCGGGCGGCTGCGGCATCATGTCCGTGTCCAGCGGACGGGGGAGTCGAGTGTCGTCGCACAACGGGCCGGAGCAGGCCGGCCACGGGCTCATCGGCGGGCGGTACCGCCTGGGGGAGCGGCTCGGGCAGGGTGGCATGGGCGTGGTCCGCAGGGCCACCGACGAACTGCTCGGGCGACCGGTGGCGGTCAAGACCCTGGCGCTCGACGACGGCGCCGATCCGGCGGGCGCCCTGCGGGAGGCGCGGGTCGTCGCCCGGATCCGGCACCCCCATGTGATCGTCGTCCACGACGTCGTCCAGCACGAGGGCCGGCCCGCCCTGGTGATGGAGCTGGTCGACGGCGGGTCGCTCGCCGACCGGCTGGCCGCCGGCCGCGTGCTGTCCCCGCGGGAGACCGCGCGGCTCGGCCTCGACCTGCTCGACGCGCTCGGCGCCGCCCATGCCCTCGACGTCCTGCACCGGGACGTGAAACCGGCCAACGTCCTCCTGGAGAAGGGCAGCGGCCGGGCGGTGCTCACCGACTTCGGCATCGCCAGCCTCCCCGGCGCCACCACGCTCAGCGGGACCGGCGTCTTCGTCGGGACCCCCGAGTACACCGCGCCCGAGCGGATGCAGGGGGGCGACGCGGGACCGGCCTCCGACCTGTGGTCGCTCGGCGCGCTCCTGTGCGCGGCGGCCACCGGCACCTCGCCCTTCCGCCGGGACTCGATCGGCGCCGTCCTGCACGCCGTCGTGTACGAGGAGATCCGGCCGTCCGAGCGGATGGGGCCGCTCGTCCCGGTCGTCCGCGGCCTGCTCGAACGCGACCCGGACCGGCGCCTGGGAGCCGCCGAGGCCCGCCGGATGCTCGCCGCCTGCGCGGCGGGGGAGGAGCCGGCCGACGGTCCGGTGCCCGGGGGACCGGCGGCCGCGCGTGACGCCGGCCCCACCGGCCCCACCGGCCCCACAGGCCCCACCGGCACTCCCCGGCGGCCCTTCCCGGCGGAGGCCGCCGACGTCCACCCGCCGGCCACGCCCGCCGTCCACCCGTCGGCCACCCCGTGGCAGCCCACGCCTCCGGAGGTGCGCGCCCCCGCCGTCGGGGCCGGGCGGCGGGGCGCGTTCGCGCTGCCCTTCGTGGTCGCGGCCGTCGCCGCCTCCGTCGCGGCGGTGACGGTGGCGGTGCTGCTGGCCGGACAGGACGAGCCGTCGACGGGCGCCGGGCCCGCCTCCGGGGGACCCGCCTCCGTGTCCCCGGAGCCCGGATCCGACCCCGTACCCGCCGGGTACGCGACCGTCGAGGACGAGGCGGGCTTCACCCTGGCCGTCCCCGCCGGGGCGCGCCGCTCGACCGACGGGGAGCGGGTGTTCTACACGACGGAGGACGGGGCCTCCTGGGTCGGGGTCAGGATCAGGGCGATCCCGGCCGGCGGAGCGATCGGCGTGATGCGCGACGCCGACGCGAGCGGCCCGAGGACCAACCCGGGCTACCGCGACGCCGCGGTCGAGGAGACGCGGCACAAGGGGCTGCCCGCGGCCCGCTGGGAGTTCACGTGGGACGGCTTCACCAGCACGGAGGGGCCGCGGCGCACCGTGGACGTCTGCTGGGAGCAGGCCGGGACGCTGTACGACGTGTGGGCGTCGGCCCCGGTGGACCGGGCGGCCGAGGCGCGCCGGCACTTCGACACGGCCCTCGGCTCCTTCCGCACGTCCGGCCGCTGACCTGCCCCGGCGGCCCCCGGAGGCACCGATAGGGTGACCCCCATGCGTGATCTCGGGGTGGGTCTCAAGTACCTGGTGCAGGGTCAGAAGTGGGTGGGCCGGCACGGGCGGTGGTTCGGCTTCGGGCTGTTGCCCGGCCTGGTGACCCTCGTCCTCTACGTGGGCGCGCTGATCGGTCTCGGATACGGCGCCGACGACCTGGCCGCCTGGTCGACGCCGTTCGCCGACGACTGGACCTCGCCCTGGCTCGATCTCCTCCGCGGCACCCTGACGGCGCTCGTCTTCGTCTTCGGGCTGTTCCTGGCGGTCATCACCTTCACCGCCGTGACCCTCCTCATCGGCCAGCCCTTCTACGAGTCCCTCTCCGAGGCGGTCGACCGGAGCGAGGGCGGCGAGGTGCCCGAGTCCGGGCTGCCGCTCTGGCGCGAGCTGTGGATCTCCGCCCGGGACAGCCTGCGGGTCGTGCTGAGGGTCGCGTTCTACGGCGTCCTGCTCTTCGCCTGCGGCTTCATCCCGGTCGTCGGCCAGACCGTCGTGCCCGCCCTCGGCTTCTGCGTCTCCGGCTTCTTCCTCGCCGAGGAGCTGACGGCCGTGGCGCTCCAGCGCCGGGGCGTCGAACTCAAGGAGCGGCTGACCCTGCTGCGCGGGCGCCGGCTCGCCGTCCTCGGCTTCGGCGTACCGCTGACGCTCGCCTTCCTGGTCCCGTTCGTCGCCGTCTTCCTGATGCCGGGGGCCGTCGCGGGCGCCACCCTGATGGTCCGCGACCTGCGCGGCGAGACGGCCGCCGACGACGACCCCGAAGAAAACGATCAAGACGGCGGCAACCTTCCTTCCCCCGGTGGCGACAAGGGGGTGCACCACCTCCCCCACTGAAGAAGGAACACATGACGTCACACAAGCGGAAGACGGGCCGCCGTCGCGCGGTCATCGGCGGCCTGAGCGCCCTCGCCGTCACCGGCGCGGCCGTCGTCACCAGCACCCTGCTCGCCCCGGCGGGCGCGGCGGGCGCCGTGGCCGCCTGGCCGCAGGCGAAGGGAAGCAAGCCGGTCGCCGCCACCATCGAGGTCTCCGGCACCTACGACGGAAAGCTCCAGCGCTTCTACGGCACCGGCGACCTCGGCTCCGACGGCCAGAGCGAGAGCCAGAAGCCGGTCTTCGTCCTCAAGGACGGCGCCGTGCTCAAGAACGTCGTCATCGGCACCCCGGCCGCCGACGGGGTCCACTGCCTCGGCAGCTGCACCCTCCAGAACGTCTGGTGGGAGAACGTCGGCGAGGACGCCGCCACCTTCAAGGGCACCTCGCCGTCCGCGGTGTACGCGGTCCACGGCGGCGGCGCGAAGAGCGCCTCCGACAAGGTCTTCCAGTTCAACGGCGCCGGCAAGCTGGTCGTGACGAAGTTCCAGGTCTCCGACTTCGGCAAGCTGGTCCGCTCCTGCGGCAACTGCAAGAAGCAGTACAAGCGGACGATCCTGATCAACGACGTGGACGTCACCGCGCCCGGCAAGTCGATCGTCGGCGTCAACGCCAACTACGGGGACACCGCGACCCTGCGGAACATCCGGATCCACGGCGACGCCAAGAAGAAGATCAAGCCGTGCACCCGCTTCACCGGCAACGACACCGGCAAGGAGCCCAAGGAGATCGGCACCGGCCCGGACGGCACCACCTGCCGCTACTCGGCCGGCGACCTCTCGTACCAGTAGCCCCGAAGGCCGCGCCCGGTCCTCGGGGGCTCAGCCCTCGACGACCGGGTGCAGTTCCGGGCGGGCGTCCCACCAGCTCCGGTAGAAGGCGTTGTTGTCGACGTTCGCCAGGTAGGCGCGGGCCGCCGCCCGGTACATCAGCTCCGCGTGCCGGGCGGGGACCGCGGCCCGGTTCCAGGCGAGCCGGATCCGGCCGGTGACCGGGTCGCCCTCCAGGGGGCGCAGCACCGTGCCCTCGGCGTGCGGGGCGGTGGGCTGGCTCATCGAGACCGCCCGGCCGGCCGCGATCAGGCCGTAGTGCATCTGCCGGTCGGCCACCCGGTGCCGCAGCACGGGCGTGAAACCGGCCTTCGCGCAGGCGGCGGCGAGCGCCTCGGGGCCGCCGTCGTCGTCCTCCACCAGGGTCATCCAGGACTCGCCGGCCAGCTCGGCCAGCGCGATCCGGTCCTTGCCGGCCAGCGGGTGCGCCGCCGAGAGCCGTACGCAGAAGGGTTCCCTGGGGATCAGCGTCCGGGCCGTCGTCCCCTCGGGCAGCGCCACCTCGTGGTCGTTGACCTCCCCGTACAGGACGGCGTCGTAGCGCCCCGCGCCGAGCTGCCGGGTCAGGGTCGTCGCCGAGTGCTCGACGGTCACCGAGACGTCCTGGCTCGCCGTGCCCAGGTCCGCCATGACCTGCTCCAGCTCCCCGAGCAGCCGGTCGACGAGGACGAGCAGGATGCAGCCGAGGCGCAGCGGGGTGTGCGGGGCGACGGCCCGGGCGCCGGCGGCCAGCGCGTCCATCTCGCCGAGGACGAGGCGCGCCTTGGAGAGGACGAACTCGCCCAGCGGAGTGGGCTCCACGCCGTGCCGGCCGCGGAGGAACAGCTCCCCGCCCGCGACCCGTTCGATACGGCGCAACTGCGCGGAGAGGGCCGGCTGCGAGACCCCGAGCCGACCCGCCGCGCGGCCCAGACTGCCCGCTTCCGCTATCCGGCAGACGGCCTCGAGATGCCTCAACTCCAGCTGCATTTCAGCAGCGTACGCAGCACGGCGCGGGCGCACCATAACCCGCGTCTTATGCCGCGTGAGATGTCCCGAACTGGCCATGTCCACGCCCATACTCGGCGCGACGATCCGTCTCCCCCACGACGATCCCCACCCCGATCGGAGCAGACGTTGCACCCCACCAGACTCACGGCGACCGTGGCCGCCCTGGCCCTGTCGGCGAGCCTCGCGACCGCCCTCGCCGGCACCGCCACCGCGGCCCCGCAGGCGCAGCCCGTACCCCCGGGACACGGCAAGTCCCTCGCGCTCGCGGCCGCCGACGGCGCCGCGGCGAGCGGTCTCGACGAACTGCGGCACGGCGCCGACGAGGACCTCGTCCGGACGTCCGTCACCCCCTGGGCGAACGGCCTGTACTACGCGTCGTACGAGCGCACCTACCGCGGCCTCCCGGTCGTCGGCGGCGGCGACGCCGTCGTCGTCTCCGACAGCTCCGGCAAGGTCCGCGAGGTCACCGGCGCCCCCGCCCCGACGATCAAGGTCTCCACGCGGGCCACGGTGACCGCCGACGCGGCCCTCGCCACCGCCCGCGCGCAGCTGGCGTCGGTCGAGAGCGCGAGCACCCCCGAGCTGACCGTCCTCCTCAAGGGCGGCAAGGCCGTCCTGACCTGGCACACCCTGGTCATCGGCCGGACCGCGCAGGACGCCCCCAGCTCCCTCGACACCTACGTCGACGCGCGCACCGGGGCCGTCGCCCGCGCCACCGACAAGATCCTGCACGCCGACGGCCGCGGGTACCACAACGGCAACGTCACCATCGACACCGCCGCCTCCTCCATGACCGACACCAGCCGCGGCGGCTTCAAGTGCGGCGGCCAGAACGGCAGCGCGTACACGGGCTCCTCGCCCTGGGGCAACAACGGCGCCAACGACCTGGTGACCGCCTGCGTCGACATCATGTACGCGGCGCAGAAGGAACACTCCATGCTCAAGGAGTGGTTCGGCTACAACGGCCAGAACGGCCAGGGCGGCATGGTCCCGGCCCGCGCCGGACTCTCCGAGGTCAACGCGTACTACGACGGCACGAAGACGACCTACGGGCGGGCCCAGACCGGCTCCAACCAGCTCACCGGCATCGACGTCGTGGCCCACGAGTACGGTCACGAGATATTCGACCGGACCCCGGGCTCCGCCGGCTCGTCCAACGAGAACGGCGGCATGAACGAGTCCACCGGCGACATCTTCGGCGCGCTCACCGAGCACTACGCCAACAACCCGAACGACACCCCGGACTACACGGTCGGCGAGAAGGTCAACTTCTTCGGCGACGGCAAGCCGATCCGGAACATGTACAACCCCTCGCTCGTCGGCAACGACCCCAACTGCTACCCGCAGCTGACGTCCGGCACCGAGGTGCACGCCGCGGCCGGCCCGCAGAACCACTGGTTCTACCTGCTCGCCGAGGGCTCCAACCCGGGCGGCGGCAAGCCCAGCAGCCCCATATGTTCCGGCGGTCCGTCCTCGGTGACCGGCATCGGCATCCAGAAGGCCGGCAAGGTCTTCATGGGCGCGCTGCTGATGAAGACCTCCTCCTGGAACCACCCCGCCGCCCGCAAGGCGACCCTGAGCTCGGCCAAGAACACCTACGGCAGCGCCGAGTGCAACGCGGTCAAGGCGGCCTGGAACGCGGTCGGCGTCCCGGCCCAGTCCGGTGAGACCGACTGCGGCGGCACCACCACCCCGGACTTCTCGCTCGCCCTGAACCCGTCCTCGGGTTCGGTCCAGCCGGGCGCCTCGGTCACCTCCACGGTGAACACCTCCACCACCGGCGGCAGCGCGCAGACCGTCCAGCTCTCCGCGAGCGGCGCGCCGAGCGGCGTCACCGTCTCCTTCAGCCCGTCCTCGGTCACCTCGGGATCCTCGTCCACCATGACCGTCCAGGTCGCGGCGGGCACGGCCAACGGCACGTACCCGATCACCGTCACCGGTACGGGCTCCGCGACCCACACGGTCACCTACCAGCTGTCGGTCGGCACCACGACGCCGCCCACCGGCTGTGACGACGCCGAGTACACCTACCAGGGCACCCTGGCCTCCGGTCAGGCCCAGGCCCAGCCGGACGGCTCGTACTACTACTCCGCCACCGCCGGCACCCACGTGGGCTGCCTGCGCGGCCCGGCCGGCACCGACTTCGACCTCTACCTGCAGAAGTGGAACGGGTCGGCCTGGGCGGACGTGGCCGTCGGCGGCACGGCGAGCGCCGACGAGAACACCAGCTACTACGGCACCGCGGGCTACTACCGGTACGTGGTCCACGCGTACAGCGGCTCCGGCGCGTACACGCTGGGCCTGAGCACCCCGTAACGGGGACGGGGCGCCGTCACGGACCGGGGGTTCCGTGACGGCATTCCGGAGCCGGGCGGCCGTATGTCCCACGGCCGCCCGGCCTCCGCGCGCTCCGACCGCTCCCGTACGGTCGGGCCCGGTTCCGCGCGCTCCGGCCGCTTCCGTGGGGCCGGGTCCGCTCTCGTGGGCCGGGTCCGCTCTCGTGGGGCCGGGTCCTCTCTCGTGCGGTCAGCCGACCTCGGCGAGTACGAAGCCCGGCCCGGTCCCGCCCGCGTCGGCGATCCGCTCGCCGTCCGGGCCCCAGGCCCCGGCCCGGCCGCCGCCGACCCCGTCCTCGTTGGGGCCCAGGACGTTGCCGAGGACCACGTACAGGCCGAAGTCGCGGGCCCGCGCCGGATACACCTTCTCGAACGAGTCGTTGTCGGCGGACAGCACCGAACTCGCCAGGTACACCGCGCAGTCGTCGGCCGCCGCCCGCTCGGCCAGTTCGGGGAAGCGGTTGTCGTAGCAGGTGGCCGTGGCGAACCGGACCCCGTCGAGCGTGAACCGCCCGTCCACGGCGCCCGGTTCGAAGACCTCGGCCTCGACCCCGTACAGGTTCCGCTTGTCGTAGCGGGCGAGGAGCGAGCCGTCCGGGCCGATCACGAGCGTGGTGATCCCGGCGCCCGTGCCGCCCGGACCGCCGGTGCGCACCGGCCCGTTGACCACGGCCGCCGCGCCGGCGGCCCGGCACGCCTTCCGGACGGGGGCGAGGCGGGGGTCGTCCTCGGCGAGGACCAGACCCGGGGTGTCCCGGATCAGGGAGGGCTCGTACCCGGTCAGGCAGAGCTCGGCGAAGACGACCACGCGGGCCCCCTCCGCCCCGGCCGCCCGGACCAGACCGGCGATCGTACGGACGTTGGCGTCGATGTCCCCGGCGACCGGGGCGAACTGGGTGGCTGCGATGATCACGGCGGCCATCATCCCGCGCCCCTTTGTAAGGGTCAAGCGTGGACGGGGGGTATTAGCGCCTCGGCCGTCTCGCGCAGCACGCCGAGGAAAGCGGTCGCCGCCGCCGTCGGCGTGCCCGGCGCGGCCGCGCAGATCCGGCGGTACGGCACGTCGTCCGGGTGGATCGTCACGAGCGCGACGTCCCGGCGCACCGAGGCCGCCGCGAGCGCGGGCACGAGCGTGACCCCGAGGTCCGCCGCGACCGCCCCCAGCTTGGCGATCCAGTCGTGCGCGAGCAGACCGGTGCGCGGCCGGAACCCGGCGGCGACGGCCGGACGGAAGAGCGTGTCCTCCAGGCGCTCCTGGCCCGTGATCCACTCCTCGTCGGCGAGTTCGGCGAGCCGCACCGCCCGCCGCCCCGCGTGCCGGTGGCCCTGCGCCAGGGCCACCAGCATCGGCTCGTCGAGCAGGTGGTGCAGCGTCACACCCGGCGGCGGGGGAGCGGCGGGCGCCGGACCGACCACCGCGAGGTCCTCCTCCCCGGCCGCGACGAGCCCGAGGTGCTTGACCGACGGCCCCTCGACCCGCGTGACCACCACCCCCGGATGCCGCTCGCGGAACGCGGCCTGCGCGCGCGGCACCAGGGAGGCGGTGGCACTGGAGAAGGCCCCGAGCCGCAGCAGGCCGCCGTCGAGCGTGCGCAGCGAGGCCAGTTCGGCCCGGGCGGCGGCCAGCCGGTCCCGTACCGCCTCGGCGTGCGGAAGCAGCACCCGGCCCGCCTCCGTCAGCCGCACCCCGCGCGGCAGCCGCTCGAACAGCTCCGCCCCCATCTCGTCCTCCAGCGACTGGACCTGACGGGAGACCGCGGACTGCGTGAAGCCGAGGGCGTGGGCGGCGGCGGTGAAGGAGCCGGCGCGGGCGACGGCGAGGAACGCCTCGTACAGGCCATGCGAGACAGGCATGGCCACCATGCTAGACATTCGCTTGTCGCATGAAGGAGGCGGTCCTAGCGTCGGGGGCATGGACAACACCGCCCCGCAGAAGATCGCCTTCCTCGGCCTGGGATCCATGGGCCTGCCGATGGCCCGCCGCCTCCTCGACGCCGGACACCCCCTGACCGTGTGGAACCGCACGCCCGCCAAGGCCGACGCCCTCGTCGCCGACGGAGCCGTCCGGGCCGCCGGTCCCGCCGAGGCCGTCCGGGACGCCGACGTCGTCGTCACGATGCTCGCGGACCCGGCCGCCGTGCTCGCCGTCGCGGACCGGCTGATCCCGGCCCTGCGCCCCGGCACCCACTGGATCGACACCTCGACGGTCGGCCCGGACACGGTCGCCGCCCTGGCCGCCCGGCTCCCCGCCGGGGTCACCCTGATCGACGCGCCCGTCATGGGCAGCGTCGACCGGGCCGCCACCGGCGAGCTCCTGATCCTCGCGGGCGGCGACACCGCGCCCGTCGCCACCGTCCTCGACCTGCTCGGCGCCACCACCCCGTGCGGCGGACCCGGCACCGGCGCCGCCCTCAAGCTCGTCCTCATCAACGCGGCCATCGGCGGCGTCGCCCTCGTCGCCGAGGCCCTCGCGCTCGCCGGCGCCCTGGGCCTGCCCCGCGACCTCGCCCTCCGCACCCTCGGCGCGGGCCCCCTCGCGGGAGCCGTCGGGCGCGCCACCGCCACCGGCTCGTACTTCCCGGTCGCCCTCGCCGCGAAGGACGTCGCCCTCGCGACGGCGCTGGCGAAGCTGCCCGTCCTGGAGGCGGTCCACACCGCGCTGACCGGGGACCCGGCCCTGCTCGGCGAGGACCTGGCGGCCGTGGCCCGCTGACTCCCCTCAGGCGCCGCCGCCGCCCCGCAGCAGGCGCAGGAAGTCGCGGAAGGCGCCCGGCATGTCCACCGCCGACGGGTCCAGGAGCCACTGGTACTGGAGGCCGTCCATGACGGCGGTGAGCAGCGGGGCCGCCTGCTCCGGGGTCAGGCCCCCGGGGAGCCGGTCGCCGAACTCCAGCCGCAGCACGTCCGCCATGTTGGCCCTGACCTGCGCGTAGCGCTCGGTGAAGAAGACCCGCGCGGGGTGCCCGTCGGTGACGCTCTCGCCCAGCAGGGCGGAGAAGGTCTGCACGATCCCGGGCCGCATCGCGTTGTACTCGACGAGGGACTCCAGCAGGTCGAGCCGCCAGCCCTCCCGGTCCCGGCCGCCGCTGGTGTCCCAGCGGTCGCGCTCCTCCAGGACGGCGACGAGCAGCGCCTCCTTCGTGGGGAAGTAGTGCAGCAGTCCCTGCTGGGTCAGCCCGACGCGCTCGGCCACGGCGCCGAGGGTGGCCCCCCGGTAGCCGCGCTCGGCGATCACCTCGAGCGTGGCGCGCAGGATGTCCGCGCGCCGCTCCTCGCTCCTGGCCCGCACCATCGCCGGGGCCTCCTCTCGCAGGTTCGTCCCGACAGGACGGTACCGCTTCGCCCGCCCGCGAAAGTAACGGAGTTATAACGTCACCTACCGATCTACAGGTAGGTGGGTGCACGATGGGCGCATCGGGGTCATCGGTACGTCAACGAGGAGGTACGGCCATGGCGGAGACCAGTGCGGAGACCGTGAGGAACGCGGCCGTCGAGGCGGCGCTCGGCAAGCTCGACCTGGACGCCAAGACGGGGCTGCTCGGCGGCCAGGACATGTGGTCCCTGCCCGCCCTGCCGGAGATCGGCCTGCGGTCCCTGGTCATGTCCGACGGCCCCATCGGTGTCCGCGGCGTCCGCTGGACCGCCGACGACCCGTCCGTCGCGCTGCCGTCCCCGACCGCGCTCGCCGCCGCCTGGGACCCGGCGCTCGCCCGCCGGGCCGGCCGCCTCCTCGCCCAGGAGGCCCGCCGCAAGGGCGTCCACGTCCTCCTCGCGCCCACGGTCAACCTGCACCGCACCCCGCTCGGCGGCCGCCACTTCGAGGCCTACAGCGAGGACCCCTTCCTCACCGGAGCCGTCGGCACCGGTTACGTCCAGGGCGTCCAGGACGGCGGCGTCGGCACCACCGTCAAGCACTTCGTCGCCAACGACGCCGAGACCGACCGCTTCACCGTCGACAACAAGGTCGCCCCGCGCCCGCTCCGCGAGGTCTACCTCGCCCCCTTCGAGGCCATCGTCAGGAACGCCCACCCCTGGGGCATCATGACCGCCTACAACCAGGTCAACGGCGTGACGATGACCGAGCACCGGTACCTCGTGAACGAGGTCCTGCGCGGCGAGTGGGGCTTCGACGGCTACAACGTCTCCGACTGGATGGCCGCCCGCTCCACCACCGGCGGCATCGAGGGCGGCCTCGACGTCGCCATGCCCGGCCCCGACACCGTCTACGGCGCGGCCCTCGCCGCCGCCGTCCGCGCCGGCGAGGTCGAGGAGTCCGCCGTCGACGCCGCCGTGCGCAACGTCCTGCGGCTCGCCGCCCGCGTCGGCGCCCTCGAAGGCGCCCCGCCGGTCGTCACCGAACCCCCGGCCCCGATCGACGGCGACGCCCTCGCCCGCGAGATCGCCCGCCGCGGCTTCGTCCTCGTACGCAACGAGAACGCGACCCTGCCCCTCGCGGCCGGCCGTACCGTCGCCCTCTCCGGCGCCGCCGCCCGCGACGCCCGCGTCCTCGGCGGCGGCTCCGCACAGGTCTTCCCCGACCACGTCGTCTCCCCGCTCGACGGCCTCACCGCCGCCCTGCCCGACGGCGCGCTCACCTTCACCGTCGGCGCCGACCCCAGCGAGGAACTCGCCCCCGCCGAGCAGGGGTTCACCCTCCGCGCCCGCTGCCGCGACGCCGAGGGCCGGCTCCTCGGCGAGGGCTCCCTGCCCAACGGCCAGGTCCAGTGGATCGGCGACGACCTGCCGGCCGGAGTCACCCACGAGACCCTCGCCTCCATCGAGGTCGTCGGCACCTACACCCCGCGCGAGAGCGGCGAGCACTCCTTCGGCACCCGCGGCCTCGGCGCCTTCACCCTCTCCGTCGCCGGCGAGACCGTCTTCGACGGCGTCCAGGCGATGGGCCCCGAGACCGACCCCTTCGAGGCCTTCTTCGGCTCCCCGGTCGAGCGCGCCAAGGTCGCCCTCACCGCCGGCGAGACCGTCGAGGTCTCCCTCCTGCACACCCTCGACAAGGAGTTCGCGGCCCCGCTGCCGGCCGTCATGTTCTCCTTCGTCCACCTCGGTCCGCGCCGTGACCCCGACGAACTGATCGCCGAAGCCGTCGAAGCCGCCCGCGCCGCCGACACCGCCGTCGTGGTCGTCGCCACCACCGAGCGCGTCGAGTCCGAGGGCTTCGACCGCAAGGACCTCGCCCTCCCCGGCCGCCAGGACGACCTCGTACGGGCCGTGGCCGCCGCCAACCCGAACACCGTCGTCGTGGTCAACGCGGGCTCCCCGGTCGAACTGCCCTGGCGCGAGGACGTGGCCGCGATCCTCCTGAGCTGGTTCCCCGGCCAGGAGGGCGGCGCCGCCCTCGCCGACGTCCTCACCGGCGCCGAGGAGCCCGGCGGCCGCCTCCCCACCACCTGGCCCGTCGCCCTCGCCGACGCCCCCGTCACCGAGGTCACCCCCACCGGCGGCGAACTCGACTACGCCGAGGGAGTCTTCGTCGGCTACCGCGCCTGGGACAAGGCCGGCGCCGTCCCCGCGTACCCCTTCGGCCACGGCCTCGGCTACACCACCTGGTCGTACGACTCCCTGAGCGCGGCCCCGGACACGGTCACCGTCCGCGTCACCAACACCGGCGGCCGCCCCGGCCGCGAGGTCGTGCAGGTCTATCTCGCCCCCGTGTCCGACGCCGTGGAGCGGCCGGTCCGCTGGCTCGCCGGCTTCGCGAGCGTCGAGGCCGCCCCCGGCGAGAGCGTCGAGGCCGTGATCGCGCTGCCCCGCCGCGCCTTCGAGATCTGGGACGAGGAGAAGAACGACTGGACCCTCGTCACCGGCGCCTACGAGGTCGTGGCCGCCCACTCCCTCGCGGACGCCCGCCTGACGACCGCCCTCGACATCTGATCCCGGGCGTCCTCACGACCGGCCCCGGGGCGGCACCTGACAACCGCCCCGGGGTCCTCACTCCTTCGTGATCCGCCGGTACGCGAGTTCCGCGAGCCGCGCCTGCCCGTCCCTGCTCGGATGGAACCAGTCCCAGGGGCTCAACTGACCGCCGCCGAACCGGAAGCCGAAGACCGCCCCGCCGTCGTACCGGCAGCGCGCGTCCCCGGCGCAGACCTCCTCCAGGACCCGGTTGTACGCCACCACCCGGTCCCGCACCTCGGCCCGCCGCCGCTCCGCCGCGGGACCGAGGTCCTCGGCGTCCGCGAGCATCGAGCCGCAGATCCCCAGCTTCCACACCTGGACGCCGACCGGGCTGACCCGCCCCGTCGACCACAGGTGCCGCAGGTCGGGCACGCTCGACACGTACACCTGCGCCTTCGGCGCTCCCGCCCGCAGCCGGGCCAGCGCCGTCTCGAAGGAGGCACGGAAGTCGGCGACCGGGGTCATGAGGGCGGGCGTGGGCCGGCAGGCGTCGTTCGCGCCCATCATCACCGTCACCAGCTCGGGCTTCTCCGCCGCCGCCCCCGCCATCTGCTCCGGCAGCTCCGCCATCCGGGCGCCCGTCCGTGCCAGGTTCCAGCTGTGGGTGGCCACCTTCGCCGGGCCGAGCAGCCGCAGCGCCAGACTGTTCACCGCCGCGTCCGTCCCGGTCGCCCAGGACGCCTCGGGGCAGTCCGCCAGGACCGAACAGGCGTCGAAGGCGCGGGTGACGGAGTCGCCGACGGCCGCCACGGAGGCGGGGGAGACGTCCCACAGGGGCGCCGCCTTCGGAACCGGTCTCGCCGCGGGGGCCTTCGCCACCGGCTCCCCGGCCGTGCAGCCGCCGAGTGCTCCCGCGCACAGCAGCGCCGCCGTCGCGGCCGCGGCAGCGGTACGGAATCGGCGTCGGCCACGCATCCCCGGCCCCTCCTTCGGCGTCCTCGCGAGTGAAAGCTTCGTGTCCACCCGCCCCCGGACCGACCGTACGTCACACCGATGCCGGTGCGGCACGGTAGCTTTTCCCCCGTCGAACCAGAGGCGTCTTTGCCGACCGGCTCCGGTAAATTACATCACGTCACTTCCTGTCCCCTTTTTGGCGGTTTGTGACGTTTTACTCCTGATGCTGTTTACTGAGGCCGCTGGGAAAGGCGAACCTCGTCCCACACTGGAGGTCCCGGTGACGACACGTGGAGTCCTGTACGTACACTCCGCACCGCGCGCGCTCTGCCCGCACGTCGAATGGGCGGTGGCGGGCGTCCTCGGTGCGAGGGTCCAGCTCGACTGGATCCGCCAGCCGGCGTCCCCCGGCACCTGGAGAGCCGAGTTCTCCTGGCAGGGCCAGACCGGCACCGCCTCCAAACTCGCCTCCGCGCTGCGCGGCTGGCAGATGCTCCGCTTCGAGGTCACCGCGGAACCCTGCCCCACCGCCGAGGGCGAGCGCTACAGCGCCACCCCCGACCTGGGCATCTTCCACGCCGTCACCGGCATGCACGGGGACATCCTGATCCCCGAGGACCGGCTCCGGGCCGCCCTCGCGCGCTCCCTGCAGGGCGAGACCCAGCTGGAGGCCGAGGTCGCCAAACTCCTCGGCAAGCCCTGGGACGACGAGCTGGAACCCTTCCGGTACGCGGGCGAAGGCGCCCCCGTCCGCTGGCTGCACCAGGTCGTCTGACGGGCCCTCACCGACACGCTGTGGATTCCGCCCGGGGCGCGGGGGGCGCGCCGGAGGGGAACGCGTGACACGTGACGGCGTGACACGTGACGGTGTGTCCGGTGCCCTGTTCGGTGCCGCGACGGTCTTCACAGCGGCCGGAGTCCTCGGCGGCTCCTGGCCCACGGGCCGGGCGGCCCTCGTCTGCGCCCTCGTGTGCGCCGCCCTGGGAGCCACGCTCCTCGCCACCCGGCACGGCCGCCGCACCGCCCCGCAGATCCAGGACGCGGTGCCGCTCCCGCCCCCCGGCACCGACGACACCGCCGCCCGCGCCCCGATACGACGGACGCCGGGACCCGCGCCCCGGACACGCGAATGGCCCACCCCCGTCCGGGGGTGGGCCATTCGCGTGTCAGCGGTGGGTCAGACGGTACGGAACGCCAGGACGACGTTGTGGCCGCCGAAGCCGAAGCTGTTGTTGATCGCGGCGATGGTGCCCTGGGGCAGCTCGCGGGGCTCGCCGCGGACGATGTCCGCCTCGACGTCGGGGTCGAGTTCGTCGACGTTGATCGTCGGCGGGGCGAGGCGGTTGTGGAGCGCCAGGACGGTGGCGACGGTCTCGATGCCGCCGGCGCCGCCGAGGAGGTGGCCGGTCATCGACTTGGTCGCGGAGATCGCGACGTGGTCGAGGTCGTCGCCCAGGACCTTCCGCAGCGCCTTGATCTCGGCGACGTCACCCTGCGGCGTCGACGTGGCGTGCGCGTTGAGGTGGACGACCTCGGACGGCTTGAGGTCCGTCGAGTCGAGCAGGTTCTGCATCGCGGCGGCGATGCCCCGGCCGGTCGGCTCGGGCTGCGCGATGTGGTGGCTGTCGGCCGACAGACCCTGGCCGAGGACCTCGCAGTAGATGCGCGCGCCGCGCGCCTTCGCGTGCTCCTCGGACTCCAGGATCACGACGCCCGCGCCCTCGCCGAGCACGAAACCGTCACGGCCGGTGTCGTACGGGCGGGAGGCCTTCGTCGGCTCGTCGTTGTTCTTGGACATCGCCATCATGTTGGCGAAGGCGGCGATCGGCAGCGGGTGGATCGCGGCCTCGGTACCGCCGGCGATGACCACGTCGGCACGGCCGGTGCGGATCATCTCGACGGCGTAGCCGATCGCCTCGGCACCCGACGCGCACGCGGAGACCGGGGTGTGGACGCCCGCCCGGGCGTTCACCTCCAGACCCACGTTGGCGGAGGGGCTGTTGGGCATGAGCATGGGCACGGTGTGCGGGGAGACGCGGCGGACGCCCTTCTCCTTCAGCACGTCGTACTGGTCGAGCAGCGTGGTGACACCGCCGATGCCGGACGCGATGACGGAGCCGAGCCGCTCGGGCACGACCTTCTCGTCCTCGCCGGCCGGGGCGGTGAAGCCCGCGTCGGCCCACGCCTCGCGGGCCGCGATCAGCGCGAACTGCGCCGAGCGGTCCAGCTTGCGGGCCAGCGGGCGGGGAAGGACGTCACCGGGGTCGACGGCGGCCGTCGCGGCGATCTGCACGGGCAGTTCGGCGAACCGCTCGCCCTCCAGGGGCTTGACGCCGGAGCGTCCCGCGAGCAGACCTTCCCAGGTCGACGCGGAGTCGCCACCCAGCGGTGTGGTTGCGCCGATACCGGTAACGACCACGGTGCGATTGGTCGAGTTCACAGGAATTCGTTCTCCATGTGTGTGATGGTCGGAATACGGCGCCACCGCGGGGTGGCGGACCGAGTCAGCAGGGGCCGAATCAGGCCTGGTGCTTCAGGATGTAGTCGGCAGCGTCGCCCACGGTCTTGAGGTTCTTGACGTCCTCGTCCGGGATCTTGACGTCGAAGCGCTCTTCGGCGGCGACGACGACCTCGACCATGGACAGCGAGTCGACGTCCAGGTCGTCGGTGAAGGACTTGTCCAGCTGGACGTCCTCGACCGGGATGCCCGCGATCTCGTTGACGATCTCGGCGAGGCCTTCGACGATCTGGTCCTGGGTGTGAGCCATAGTGGCGCTCCTTCTTGCGGTTACTTCGGTAAAAGGGGGGCTTCCGGACGGATCCGGTGCCTAGGGGAGGGTAACGACCGTCGCGGCGTACACGAGACCCGCCCCGAAGCCGATGACGAGCGCGGTGTCGCCGCTCTTCGCCTGCCCGGTCGCCAGGAGCCGCTCCATGGCGAGCGGGATCGAGGCGGCCGAGGTGTTGCCGGTGGTCTCCACGTCACGGGCGACCGTGACGTGCTCCGGCAGCTTCAGAGTCTTCACCATCGAGTCGATGATCCGCATGTTCGCCTGGTGCGGGATGAAGACGTCGAGGTCGTCCGCCGAGATGCCGGCGGCGTCGAGCGCCTGCTGGGCGACCTTCGCCATCTCGAAGACGGCCCAGCGGAAGACCGCCTGGCCCTCCTGCGTGATGGCGGGGAACTTGACCTCGCCCTGCTCGTTGAGCGGCAGCTTCGAGACGTCGTCCACGCGGAAGTCGTTCCACGGGACGGTCTGCTTGATCGTCTCGGACTTGTCGCCCTCGGAACCCCAGACGGTCGGGCCGATGTGCGGCTCGTCCGAGGGGCCGACGATCACGGCACCGGCGCCGTCGCCGAACAGGAAGGCCGTCGCACGGTCCTCCAGGTCGGTCAGGTCGCTGAGCCGCTCCACGCCGATGACCAGGACGTACTCCGCCGAACCCTCGACGATCATGCCCTTGGCGAGCGTCAGGCCGTAGCCGAAGCCCGCGCAGCCGGCGGAGATGTCGAACGCGGCCGGCTTGCCCGCGCCCACCTTGTCGGCGATCTCGGTGGCGACGGCCGGAGTCTGCTTGAAGTGCGAGACCGTGGAGACGATCACGGCACCGATCTGCTCGGCGGTGATGCCGGCGTCCGCGATGGCCTTGCCCGAGGCCTCCACCGACATCGCGGTGACGGTCTCCTCCGGCGAGGCCCAGTGGCGGGTGGAGATGCCGGAGCGCGAGCGGATCCACTCGTCGGACGAGTCGATCTTCTCGAGGATCACCTCGTTCGGCACGACCCTGGTGGGGCGGTAGCCGCCGACACCGAGGATCCGCGCGTACGGGGCGCCCTTGCTGGGCTTGATCTTCGACATGCTTCTCGACACTCCTTGTCAGACGGCCGCGTGCTCAGCGATGAGCGTACGGGCCGCGTCGAGGTCGTCGGGAGTCTTGAGGGCGACGGTGGCCACGCCCGGCAGGGCGCGCTTGGCGATGCCGGTCAGGGTGCCTCCGGGGCACACCTCGATCAGCGCCGTGGCACCGAGCTCCTGGAAGGTCTCCATGCACAGGTCCCAGCGGACCGGGTTCGCGACCTGGCCGACCAGACGGGCCACGACCTCGGCGCCGTCGGTGACGACCTGCCCGTCCTTGTTGGAGACGTAACGGGTGGCCGGGGCGGCCGGGGACAGCCGCGCCGCGGCCTCCTCCAGCTTCGCCACGGCCGGAGCCATGTGATGCGTGTGGAAGGCGCCGGCGACCTTGAGCGCGACGACCCGGCGGACGCCCTCGGGCTTGTCCGCCTCCAGGGCGGCCAGCTGCTCCAGGGTGCCGGCGGCCACGATCTGGCCGGCGCCGTTCACGTTGGCCGCGGTGAGGCCGAGCTTCTCCAGATGCGGGACGGTCACCTCGGGGTCGCCGCCGAGCAGCGCGGACATGCCGGTCGCGGTGATCGCGGCGGCCTCGGCCATCGCGAGCCCGCGGGTCCGCACGAGGCGCAGCGCGGCGGTGTCGTCGAGCACGCCCGCGAACGCGGCGGCGGTGAACTCGCCGACACTGTGGCCGGCGACGACGCCGGGCGACACGTCGCCGAGCGCCGCGGCCGACAGCAGGCCGGCGGCGACGAGGAGCGGCTGCGCCACGGCGGTGTCACGGATCTCGTCCGCGTCCGCCTTCGTGCCGTAGTGGGCGAGGTCGAGCCCGATGGCGTCGGACCAGGCCGCGATGCGGTCGGCGGCGCCGGGGAGTTCGAGCCAGGGAGTCAGGAAGCCGGGCGTCTGAGCGCCTTGGCCGGGAGCGACGAGTACGAGCACCCTCACACTCTCTCTTGCGGACGGCTCCCGGCGCCCGTGGGGACAAGGACGAAGAACCGTCGGGGGAATTGTTGGTCTTCGACAAAAGTCTAGGACTGCGGATCTCCGTCAGCCAAGCGCCCCAGGATGAGGGCGATGCGCAGGGTGAAGGCCGAGCGCACGTCGGAGGGCGACCAGCCGGTGACGTCGGTCACACGTCGGAGCCGGTAGCGCACGGTGTTCGGGTGGACGAAGAGCATCCGGGCCGCGCCCTCCAGGCTGCTCGCCTGCTCCAGGTAGACACTGAGGGTTTCCAGCAGCGCCGAGCCCGCCTCCTCCAGCGGTCTGTAGATCTCCTCCACCAACTGTTCGCGCGCCGAAGGGTCGGAGGCGATCGCGCGCTCCGGGAGGAGATCGTCCGCCAGAACGGGGCGGGGAGCGTCCTGCCACGCCGAACACGCCTTGAGGCCGGCCGCCGCGGCCTGCGCGGAGCGGGTCGCCGCGAGCAGGTCGGGAACGACGGGACCGGCCACGACGGGACCCGCCGCGTACGGCCCGATCAGCGCCTTCGCCACGGCCAGCGGATTGTCGTTGCCGCCCGCGATGACGACGAGGCGGTTGCCCAGGACCCCGGTGAGGACCTGGAGCTTCGCGTGCCGCGCGGCACGCCGGATCGCCTCCACCGTGAGCTCGCTGTCCCCGTCGGGGGCGGTGCCCAGGACCACGCACACATGGTCGGGCGAGTTCCAGCCGAGCGCGGCGGCCCGGGAGACGGCGCCCTCGTCGGCCTCGCCCGAGAGCACCGCGTTCACCACGAGCGACTCCAGGCGCGCGTCCCACGCGCCCCGGGCCTCGGCGGCCTGCGCGTACACCTGGGCGGTGGCGAAGGCGATCTCCCGGGCGTAGACGAGGAGGGCCTCACGGAGCACGGACTCGTCGCCGGGGGCGGCGACCTCCTCGATCGCCGACTCCATGACCTCGATCGTGGTGCGGACCATCTCCACGGTCTGCCGCAGCGTGATCGCCCGGGTCAGCTCGCGGGGCGCGGTGCCGAAGACGTCCGTCGAGATCGCCTGCGGCGTCTCGGGGTGCCGGAACCACTCGGTGAACGCGGCGATACCGGCCTGGGCGACCAGGCCGATCCACGACCGGTTCTCGGGCGGCATCGCGCGGTACCAGGGCAGCGTCTCGTCCATGCGGGCGATGGCCCCGGCGGCGAGCCGACCGGAGGACTGTTCGAGGCGCTTCAGGGTCGCAAAGTGCGGATGGGCGGCGTTCACGGGTTCTGGCACGGGGACAAGACTGCCTTATCGGGACGCCGGCATGCGGGGTCGGGGCGGGTTCGCCCCCGGCGACGGCTACGGTGGCCACCGTGATACGCATCCAGCGCGCGGCCGAGCGGTACGCCGGGGGCGACCCGGCGGCCGGCATCGAAACCCGGCACGCCTTCTCCTTCGGGCCCCACTACGACCCGGACAACCTCCGCTTCGGCGCGCTCCTCGCCTGCAACGAGGAGCGGCTCGCGCCCGGCGCCGGCTTCGACGAGCACCCCCACAGCCACACGGAGATCGTGACGTGGGTCTCGGAGGGCGAACTCACCCACCACGACTCCGTCGGCCACCGGACGGTCGTCCGCCCCGGCGACCTCCAGCACCTCCGCTCCGCCGGCGGCGTCCGGCACGTCGAGCGCAACGACGCCGGCGTCCCCCTCGTCTTCGTCCAGATGTGGCTGGCCCCGCTGACGCCCGGCGGGGAGCCCTCGTACGGGGTGGTGCGCGGGCTCGGGGATGCGTACGACCTGCCGGCGGCGGACGCCCGGCTGCACGTCCACCGCCTCGGGCCGGGCGACCGGTCCGCCGTACCGGACGCCGATCTCGTCTACGTCCATGTGGTCCGGGGGCGCGTGCGCCTCGGCCGCGGGGAGCGCGCCGAGGCGCTCGGCCCCGGCGACGCGGCCCGCCTCACCGACGCCGGCGACCTCGAACTGGCCGCGGCGCACGACGCGGCCGCGGCGACCGCCACGGAGGGCACGGCCGGCGCGGAGGTGCTGGTCTGGGAGATGCGGGACGGGCGCAAGGCCCTGGGCTGAGGCGTCAGCGCAGGGCGCTCTTCGCCCGCCACTGCGCCCAGTTCAGGTTCCACGCCCCGTAGCCGTTGCCCTCGGCGACGACGCCCTTGGTCTCGGCGCCCTTGATCTCGAAGGGGTCGCCGACGTTCACCGAGGCGTAGAACGAGGCCGCGTCCTCCTTGCTCATGCCGATGCAGCCGGAGCTCTTGTTGGCGCTGCCGAAGTAGGCCGCGTTCCACGGGGCCGCGTGGGCGTACATGCCCGACCAGGTCAGCCGCATCGAGTAGTCGACCATCTTGTCGTAGGCGTCGCCGAGTCCGACGGTCTCCGAGTTCATGTTGATGGTGCCCTCCTTCGCCATCAGGACGGCCGTGCCGCGCCAGGACCGCTTGTCGCCACCGGGGGTGCCGCCGGAGACCGGGATGGTGCGGACCGTGCGTCCGTCCCGTACGACGGTCAGCCGGTGGGCGTCGAGGTCGACCCTGACGATCTGCGAGGCGCCGACGGTGAAGCCGGTGCGGTAGTCGCGCACGAACCAGCCGCCGCCGGAGTCGGTGCCGTTCAGGTCGGCTTGCAGGGTGACCTTCGTGCCCGGCTTCCAGTACTCCTTGGGACGCCAGTCGGCCCGGTCGCGCCCCGAGTGGTCCTTGATCCAGCCCCAGGAGCCCTCGGTCGCGTTCGAGGTGGTGACCTTGAGCTGCCGTTCCACGTCGGCCTTCCGTGTCACCGGCAGGTCGAAGACGATCGACAGCGGATGTCCGACGCCCACGGTGGTGTTCTTGCCGGGGGCGAGCGTCAGCTTGTTGACCTTCTCCGGCTCGGGGGTGGTGAAGGAGGACCGGGTCGTGGACTCCGCGCCGTCGCCGGTACGGGAGGTCACCTCCACCGTGTACGAGGTCCCCGGCACCGCCTTGCGGTCCGACACCCAGCTCGTACCGCCCGCGCCCGTACGGCCCTTGAGCGTTCCGCCCTCCGCGTCGACGACCCGCACCGCGGCGATCGTGCCGCCCGACGCGTTCACGGTCACGGGACTCCCGGCCGCCGGGGACACGACCGTCACCTTCGCCACGGGCGCCGCGGAACCGTGGTCCCGCGCCCCCGACCGGCCGCCGCCGTCCGCGGCCTGCGCCGTGCAGGCGGTGAGCGAGGCGACGAGCGCGACGGCCGCGAGGCCGGGACCGGCGGAGCGCGTACGGGCCGAACGCGTGTCGGCGGAACGAGCAGGGGCGGAACGCGTATCGGTGGAACGCGGACGGCGTGTGCGTATCGGCAGCACGGAAGACCTCCGTGGAGAGGGGAGAAGGGCGGGATGTCCGGACTGTAGGTCGGCCGCGGCGCCCGCGGGGCGCCGGACGGCCATGTGACAAGGGCTGCGGCGCAACGGTCACGGTCCGGTCACATACGACGCGCCGCCCCGTCGAATTCGGCTGTGAGCCTGCTGTGCGCCCCACCACCGAGGGGCGGAACCAGGAGGCTCCCGTTGTGTCCGCTCTGCTCGTGACGGCCGCACCCACCGACCGCCGCGCCCCCGCCGGCCCGGTCAGGATCGGCCCCGTGACCCCCGAGGTCCACCGCGCGTTCCTCGCCTCCCGGGCCGGGGCGGACGGGCCCAGCTTCCTCCAACTGCCCTCCTGGGCGCAGGTGAAGGACGGCTGGTGCCACCAGCTCGTCGGCTGGGGACCCGAGTCCGGCGGCCTCACCGGCGTCGCCCTCGTCCTCCTGCGTCCCTTCCCCGGCACCCGCAAGTACTTCGCGTACCTCCCCGAAGGGCCCGTCGCCGACTGGGCCGACCCGGACCTCGACGGCTGGCTCGGACCGCTCCTCGGCCATCTGCGGGCCTCCGGCGCCTTCGCCGTCCGCATCGGGCCCGGACCCGCCTACCGCCGGTGGAACGCCGCCACCCTCAAGGCCCGCACCGGAAGCGGGCGCCGACTGGCCGACGTGCTCGCCGACGAGGTCGACCCGCTCGGCACCGTCGTCGCCGACCGGCTCAGGGCCCGCGGCTGGCGCCGCTGCGGCGGCGACTCCGGGGACGGCGCCGACGCCCAGCCCCGGCACGTCTTCCAGGTCCCCCTCACCGGCCGCTCCGCCGACGACCTCTGGGCCGGCCTCAACCAGGAATGGCGGCGCAACGTCCGCAGGGCCCGCAAGTCCGGCGTCGAGATCACCGTCGGCTCCGCCGCCGACCTCCCCGAGTTCCACCGGCTGCTCCGCGTCACCGAGGAGCGCGACGGCTTCCGCCTCGGCCGCTCCCTCGCCTACTACGAGCGCCAGTACGCCGTCCTCAACGCCGAACGTCCCGGCCGCATGAGGCTCTACCTCGCCCGCCACGAGGGCGAGGTGCTCGCCGCCCACACCATGATCACCGTCGGCGGGCGCGTCTGGTACCAGACCGGCGCCTCGGCCGACCACCGCCGCGAGGTCCGCCCCTCCAACGCGCTCCAGTGGCGCATGATGCTCGACGCCCACGCCGCCGGCGCCGCCGTCTACGACCTGCGCGGGGTACCCTCCACCCTCGATCCCGACGACCGCGCCCACGGGCTCCTGCGCTGGAAGCTCGGCACGGGCGGACAGGTCGTCGAGACCCTGGGGGAGTGGGAGATTCCGATGCCGGGCACGACCAACCAGGCGCTCTTCCGCGCCTTCCAGGCCTATCTGGCCCGCCGATGACCGCCACGCTCACCGCGGCACCCGCCGGGCCGAAGTCCTCGGTCCTCCGCAGCGGCGCGCTCATGGCCGCCGGCTCCCTCGTCTCCCGCGCCACCGGCTTCGCCCGCGCCTCCGTCGTCGCCGCCGCCCTCGGCGCCGGATACGTCGCCGACGGCTACGCGGTCGGCAACTCCGTCCCCACCATCGTCTACATGCTGCTGCTCGGCGGCGCCCTCAACGCCGTCTTCGTCCCCGAACTGGTCAAGGCCGCCAAGGAACACGAGGACGGCGGCGTCGCCTACACCGACCGCCTCCTCACCCTCTGCGCGCTCGCCCTCACCGCCCTGACCGCCGCCGCGGTCGTCGCCGCGCCCCTGATCGTCGACGTCTACACCGACTACACGGGCACGCAACGCGAGATGACCCTCGCCTTCACCCGCGCCTGCCTGCCGCAGATCCTCTTCCTCGGACTGTTCACGCTCCTCGGCCAAGTCCTCAACGCCCGCGGCCGGTTCGGCGCCATGATGTGGACCCCCGTCCTCAACAACGTGGTCGTCGTCGCCGTCTTCGCCCTCTTCCTCGCCGTCAGCGACGGCGGCACCCTCACCCCCGGCGAGACCGCGCTCCTCGGCTGGGGCACCACCGTCGGCATCGCCCTCCAGGCCCTCGCCCTCGTCCCCTCGCTGCGCGCCGCCGGCTTCCGCTGGCGCCCCCGGCTCGACTGGCGCGGCAGCGGCCTCGCCGCCCCGCTGCGCTCGGCCGGCTGGCTCGTCCTGCTCGTCCTCACCAACCAGGCCGCCTACTGGGTCACCACCTGGCTCGCCACCTCGGCCGGCTCCCTCACCTCCGGCGGCTCCGGCCTCGCCGCGTACAACAACGCCTACCTGCTCTGGACCGTCCCGCACGGCATCGTCACCGTCTCCCTCGTCACCGCCCTGCTGCCCCGCATGAGCGCGGCGGCCGCCGACGGCGACCTCGCCGGCGTCCGCCGGGACGTCTCCCACGCCCTGCGCACCAGCGCGGTCGCGATCGTCCCCGCCGCGTGCGCGCTCCTCGCGCTCGCCGTACCGCTGATGACCCTCGTCTTCCGGTACGGCGCCACCACCGGCGACGACATCCGCTCCATGGCCTGGATCCTCATGGCCTTCGCGCCCGGCCTCGTCGCCCTCTCCGGCCAGTACGTCTGCACCCGCGCCTTCTACGCCCTCCGCGACACCCGCACCCCCTTCCTCCTCAACCTCGTCATCGCCGGGCTCAACGCGGGCCTCTCCCTCGCCGCCCACCACCTCCTCCCGCCCCACTGGGCCGTCGCCGGCATGGCCGCCGGCTACTCCCTCGCCCTCTGGGCCGGCTGGGCCCTCACGGCGTACGTCCTCCGGAGCCGACTGCGCGGCACGCCCTCCGGCGGTACGGCGCCCGCCCTCGCGCGGCTGCTCCTCGCCGCGGTGCCGGCCACCGGGTACGCCCTCTTCGCCGTCGACCTCACCGACGCGGCCGGCCCCCTCGTCTCCGGCCTCGCCGGCGCCCTCGCCCTCCTCACCACCCTCGCCCTCCTCACCCCCCTCCACCTCACCCCCCTCCCCTCCCTCCGCCCCCGCCGCTAACCCATCCCTACCGAGCCCCGCGCCCATGCCCCCCGTGCCCAGGCCCCCCCCGCGTGCCCGCGCCCACCGCCGACTGGGCCCACCGCCGGCTGGACCCGCGTCCGCTGCCGGCTGGGCCCGCGCCCGCCGTCGTGTGGGGCCCGCGCCCGCTGCCGTGTGGGCCCCCGCCACCGGGTACCCCCGGCTGCCGGGTGCGCCCCCCGCCGCCGAGCACCCCCGGCCGCCGGGTGCCCCGGCCGACTGCCGGTCCATCCCGCGCCCGCCGCACCCGTGAGCCGGGCCCGCCCCCCGCCCGGGCTGTCGCCCACCGCGGTGTGGGCCTTCGCCCGCTGCCGTGTGGACCCGCACCCACTGCCGTGTGGGCCGTCGCCCCACCGCCGTGTGGGCAATCGTCCCGCTGGGCGGGACGGGTGGGCACACGGGACGGCGCGCCTTGGCGGCGCCTCCGCCCCTTGCGCCTGGACCCGCACCGGTGGTGCACCGAGCAAAGGGTGCGGGTGCAGGCGCGGAAGCCTGGGCCCGGCAGGGGGCGCCGTCCGTTGTGCCCACCCGTTCCGCCCCAGCGGAACGATTGCCCACAACGGGCGGGGCGCAGCCCGCAACGGGCGGGGCGCGGCCCACAACGTGGGGGCGAGGGCGCAGCCCGGGGGCGGGCGCCGCCCCAGCGGAACGGTGGCCCACAACGGGGTGGGCGGAGGCGCGGGGGCGGGCGCCGCCCCAGCGGAACGGTGGCCCACAACGGGGCGGGCGGAGGCCCGGGGGTGGGCACCGCGCCGGCGGAACGACCGCCCACGACGGAGGGACTTGGGCACCGCCCAGCGGACCGGCGCCCACAACACGGGGCGCGGCCCGCAACAAGGGGGACGGCCCGCAAGGGGACCGCCCCCGCCAGGACTCGTCATCGACCTTGGGATACTCCAGACATGCCCCGCGTGCTGCTGATAGAAGACGACCCCTCCGTCAGGGAGGGCGTAGAGCTCGGCCTCCGCCGCCGCGGCCACGACGTCCGCACCGCCCCCACGGGCGAGGCGGGCCTGGCCGCACTGGGCGAGTTCAGGCCGGACCTGCTGCTGCTCGACCTGATGCTGCCGGGGATGAACGGCGTGCAGGTCTGCCGCCGGGTGAGGGAGAGCAGCCAGCTGCCGATCATCATGCTCACGGCCCGCGGGGACGACTTCGACGTGGTGGTCGGCCTGGAGGCGGGGGCGGACGACTACATCGTGAAGCCGGCCCGTACGGAGGTCATCGAGGCGCGGATACGGGCGGTGCTGCGGCGCATCGAGGAGCCGGGGCCGGGCGGCCGGTCGGCCGTCGAGTTCCACGGGGAGCTGGCGATCGACCGCGCGGGACTGACCGTCGCGAAGGCGGGTGAGCGTGTCGCGCTGGCGCCCTCGGAGCTGAAGCTGCTGCTCCATCTGACGGCCGCGCCCGAGCAGGTCTTCAGTCGGCAGCAGCTCCTGGAACACGTCTGGGAGCACAGCTACCACGGGGACGCCCGGCTGGTCGACGCCTGCGTCCGCCGACTGCGGAACAAGATCGAGGACACCCCGGGCGAGCCCCGCTACATCCAGACCCTGCGGGGCTTCGGCTACCGCTTCGGCCCGCTGTGAAGGCCTGCGTGAGCCCGGAGCCGGGTCCGGAGCCCGAGGCACGGGCGGGCGCGGGGAGGCCCGCGATACCCGGCCAGCCCGGGGCCACTGGCGCGCCCGGGGACACCAGACCCGGCAGGGACACGAGACCCGGCAGGCACACGGCGGCACCGGCAACACCGGCGGCACCAGCGACACCGACGGCACCGGCCCCCCCGACCGCCCCCCGCCGCCGCGCCAGGCCCCGCACTCCCCGCCTGCGCCCGCACCCCTTCGGACTGCGGACACGGCTGGTCCTGGCGTTCCTGCTGGTCGCGGCCGTGGGCTGCGGCACGACCGCCGCGCTGACGTACCGGGCCGCGCGGAACGCCGTCCTGGAGCAGACGCAGGACACGGCGGTCTCCGCGTTCCGCGAGCAGGTGGACGCGCTGGGCATCACGCTGCCGGTGGACGCCGATTCGCTGCGGGACTCGTTGATGCTGATCGCGCGTCAGGGCAAGCCGCGCCCCTGGCGGGTCTACGCCGAGTACGGCACCGTCCGGGTCTCCTCGACCGACCGCCCCACGTCCTCCGTGGTCACACCCGAACTGCGGGCCCGGGCGACGGCGCGGACGGCCACGGCGCACGGCAGCTTCCAGCGGGTGGTGAAGAACGGCACGCCGTATCTGACGATGGCGGTCCCGGCGGTCTTCCGGACCCATGCGACCGAGGGGGCGGCCCAGCCCACGGGCCTCGTCTTCTACGCCGTGATGGAGCTCGACGAGGAGGAGGCCAGCATCGAGGCCATGGTCGAGGCCGCCCGGGACGGCGCCCTGCCCGCACTCGCCGTCGCCCTGATCCCGGCGCTGATCGCCGCGCGCGGGGTGCTGCGCCCCGTACGGGAGCTGCGCCACGCGGCCCACAGCATGGGGCGCGGCCGGCTGGACACCCGTATCCACGCCAAGGGGCGCGACGAACTCGCTGACCTCGCCCGCACGTTCAACGAGTCCGCGGCGGCGCTGGAACGTTCCGTCGCCGAGCTCCGGGACGCCGAGGCGAGGGCCCGCCGCTTCGCCTCGGACGTCTCGCACGAACTGCGCACCCCGCTCGCCGGCATGCTCGCGGTCACCGAGGTCCTCGACGAGGACGCTGGTCTCCTCGACACCGACACGGCCCGAGCGGTCCGTCTGATCAGCTCCGAGACCGGCAAGCTCGCCGTGCTCGTCGAGGACCTGATGGAGATCTCCCGCTTCGACGCCCGTGCCGCCGAGCTGAATCCGGACGAGGTCGACGCCGCCGACTGCGTGCGCAAGACCCTCCAGCACCGGCACTGGACGGATCCGGCGCAGGTCGTCACGTATCTCGACGAGGGCATCAGGGCCCGTCTCGACCCGCGCCGCTTCGACGTCGTCGTCGCCAACCTCGTCGGCAACGCGCTGCGGCACGGCGCGGCGCCGGTGACCGTGCGGCTGTACGCCGAGGGGGACCTGCTCGTGACGGAGGTCGCCGACCGGGGACCCGGCATCCACCCGGACGTCCTGCCGCACGTCTTCGACCGCTTCTACAAGGCCGACCGGGCCCGTACCCGCTCGGCGGGCAGCGGTCTGGGGCTGGCGATCACCCTGGAGAACGTGCGCCTGCACGGCGGCACCGTGGAGGCCGCCGACGATCCCGCGGGCGGCGCGGTCTTCACCGTGCGGATGCCGCTGTGAGCCGCCGGACGGTCGCGAGGCTCCGGACGGTCGCGAGGCTCCGGACGGCCGCAGCGGCCCTGCTCGGCATCGTGTCGCTCGCCGCCTGCGGCATCCAGGAGACCGACGTCGTCGAGGCGGGTGGCGCCGCGACCGTCGCCGTCCACCCCGCGCCCGGCGGCAACCGGGTGGTGCTCTACTTCCTCGGGCCGGACGGCGGGACGCTGCCGGCCGTGCGCGACCTCGACGGGCCGTTCTTCGACTCGACGGCCGTCCCCGGTCCGGGGTCCACCCCGGACCACGCCGACGGCAGCGGTACGGGCACGGACGGGCGTCCCGGCACCGGGCGGAACGCGCGGATCCTGACCGACAAGGTGCTCGCCATGCTCGTGAACGGCCCGAGCGCCGGGGAGGCGGCCGTGGGGATGACCACCGACCTTCCCCGCGCCGGGTCCGCCCCGCACGCCGAGGCGGACACGTCCGAGGAGGTCGCCGAGGGCCGCCGCCACCTGCGGCTGAGGTCCCCGTTCCCCGTCGGGGACCTGACGGACGCGGCCGTCCAGCAGCTGGTCTGCACGACCGTCTACGCGGAGGACCCGGCGGGGCTGGTCGAGGTGTCCCTGCTCGGCCCCGACGGGGCCCTCCCCGCGGCCCGCTGCGAGGCCTGAACCGGCGCCCGGCGGCCGTCCCCGGCCCAGCGGGCGCCGGCTCAGCGGGCGCGCAGCTCCGCCAGGACCGCGTCCGTGAAGGGCGGCCACGCCTCGACCGCCCACGGCCCGAAGGGCCGGTCGGTGAGGGCGACGCAGGCGGCGGCCGCGTCCGGGTCGATCCACAGGAAGGTGCCGGCCTGCCCGAAGTGCCCGAAGGTGCGCGGCGAGGACGTGGCGCCCGTCCAGTGCGGCGACTTGGAGTCGCGGATCTCGAAGCCGAGGCCCCAGTCGTTCGCCTTCTGGCGCCCGTAGCCGGGCAGGATGCCGGTGAGGCCGGGGTACGTGACGGTCATCGCGTCCAGGACGGTCCGGGCGTCGAGCAGCCGCGGGGCCTGCACCTCTGCGGCGAACCGCACGAGGTCGTCCACGGTCGACACGCCGTCCTTCGCGGGCGAGCCCTCCAGCGTCGTCGACGTCATGCCGAGCGGCTCGAGGACCGCTTGGTGCAGGTACTCGGCGAAGGGGATGTCGGTCGCCTTGGCGACGTGGTCGCCGAGCGCCTCGAAGCCGGTGTTGGAGTAGATCCGGCGGGTGCCGGGCGCGGCCATGACCCGGTTCTCGTCGAAGGCGAGCCCGGAGGTGTGGGCGAGCAGGTGGCGGACGGTCGAGCCCTCGGGCCCGGCGGGTTCGTCGAGGTCGATCGCCCCCTCCTCGTACGCGACGAGGACGGCGTACGCCGCGAGCGGCTTGGTGACGGAGGCCAGCGGGAAGCGCTGCCCGGTGGGGCCGTGGGACCCGGCCACGGTGCCGTCCGCGCGGACGACGGCGGCCGCCGCGGTGGGGACGGGCCAGTTCTCGATCGACGCCAGGCTCGGCAAGCTGCTCATGGCGCCGAGCCTACTTGCTTCGAGTGCACTCCAACGTTTTAGCGTGGGGGCATGAGCGTGATCGCGAGCACGGACCCGCGGACGAGCGGCACCCGGGCGCACTACACCATCAGCGAGGTCGCCGCCCTGACCGGCCTCTCGGCGCACACCCTGCGCTGGTACGAGCGGATCGGCCTGATGCCGCACGTCGACCGTTCGCACACCGGCCAGCGCCGGTTCACCGAGCGTGACCTCGGCTGGCTCGCCTTCGTCGGCAAGCTGCGGCTGACCGGGATGCCGGTCGCCGACATGGTCCGTTACGCCGAGCTGGTCCGCGAGGGCGACCACACCCGTGACGAGCGGCGCGAACTCCTGGAGACCACGCGGCGCGACGTCCTCTCCCGGATCACCGAGCTCCAGGACACGCTCGCCGTGCTCGACATCAAGATCGGCCATTACGGCACTGCATGCGGAGGCACATCTTCATGACCAGCGTGACCAGGATCGACACCGTCCGGCTCGGCCAGGACGGCCCCGAGATCGGCGTCCAGGGCTTCGGCGCCATGGGCATCAGCGAGTTCTACGGCGACACCGACGAGGCAGCGGCCCGCGACACGCTCGACGCGGCCCTGGAGGCCGGCGTCACCCTCATCGACACCGCCGACATCTACGGCAGCGGCGCCAACGAGGAGTTCCTCGCACCCTTCCTCGCCGCCCACCGCGACGAGGTCGTCCTCGCCACCAAGTTCGCCATCGAGCGGCGCGCCGACGACCCGACCCACCGGGGCGTCCGCAACGACCCCGCGTACATCAGGAAGGCCGCCGAGGACAGCCTGCGGCGCCTCGGCATCGAGACCATCGACCTCTACTACATGCACCGCCGCGACCCGGGGGTCCCCTTCGCCGAGTCCGTCGGCGCGATGGCCGAGCTCGTCCAGGAGGGCAAGGTCCGCCACCTGGGCCTGAGCGAGGTCACCGGGCCCGAGCTGCGCGAGGCCCACGCGGTCCACCCGATCGCCGCCCTCCAGTCGGAGTGGTCGCTGTTCTCCCGGGACGTCGAGCGCAGCGCCGTCGCCGCCGCCGCCGAGCTCGGAGTGACCTTCGTGCCGTACTCGCCGCTCGGCCGGGGCTTCCTGACCGGGGCGTTCGCCGACGCGTCGAAGGACCTTCCGGGCGGCGACTACCGCGCCCACCAGCCCCGCTTCACCGGCGAGAACGCCGAGCGGAACGCGGCCCTCCTCGACCCGGTCCGCAAGATCGCCGCCGCGCACGGGGCGACCCCGGCCCAGATCGCCCTCGCCTGGGTCCACCACCGGGCCTCCGTCCACGGCCTCACGGTCGTCCCCATCCCCGGCACCCGCAAGCGCTCCCGCCTCCTGGAGAACGCGGCCGCCACCCGCATCACCCTCACCGCCGCCGAACTGGCCGAACTGGAGCCGATCGCCGGCCTGGTGGCAGGGGACCGCTACCCGGACATGAGCCACACGGCCGTACACCGGGAGGTCTGAGCCGCGCCGCGCCCGCCCCACGCGCCCCGTGGGGCGGGGCCGGATCACGCGAGCCCCAGGGCGAAGACCGCGAAGCCCGCCGCGAGCAGCCCCGCCGCGGTGCGGCGGGCCGGGCCGGACTTCGCCCACGGGGACTCGAAGCCCCGCGCGTACCGCCCGACGAGGACGAGGAGCCCGGCGAAGACCGGCATCCAGGCCAGCCGGGCCAGGATCCAGCCGACCGAGTCGGGCGCCCCGACGAGCCCGGGGACCTCTCCGAGGTACGAGGCCGGGATCGCCGCCGTCAGCATGGCGGTCTGGTGCCAGCACAGGATCGTCATCGCCGACAGGTTGACGATCACGACGGGTGCCCACAGCGCGGGCCGCCTCAGGAACCGGCCGAGCCGGTCGCGGAGCAGGATCGCCGCGCCGCTCTGCGCGGCGGCCAGGGCCAGCACGAGCAGCGACGGCGGGTGCGAGTTGGTGCGGGCCTCGCCGGGGACGCCGACCATCGACGCCGGGTAGCCGAAGAACACCAGGAGGGCGGCGAACAGCGCGGCCCCGCCGAGCAGCAGCGCCCAGGCGTGGCGCCGGGTGACCCGGCCCTCGCCCCACGAGACGCCGAGCTGATAGGCGAAGAGCCAGCCGGGCAGGATGTTCAGCAGGCCCAGCCAGGACGGCACGGCGTCCGCGTACGGCCCGTACCGCAGGAAGTCGACGACGGCCACCGAGCCGAGCAGCGGCGCCGCGGCCCGGACACCGAGCCTGCGGGCGGCCCGCACGCAGTACGGGGTGAGCGCGGTGACCACCGTGTACACGCCGACGAACCACAGCGGCTGGATCACCAGCGTCGACGCCGTCCGCAGGGTGTCCACCGGCACCCCGACGCCGAAGTGGAGCAGCGGGAGCAGCGCCGCCCACACGGCGGTGACCCCGAGCACCGGACGGCCCAGCCGGGCCAGCCGGCCCTTCAGCCACGCGCCCGTGGAGCCCTCGCGGCGCCGGTACGACAGGACCGAGGCGTAGCCGCCGACGAGGAAGAAGATCCCCAGCATCTGCAGGATCCAGCTGACCGGGGCGAGCCCGCCGAAGGTGCCCAGCGGGCTGGCGTTGTGGATGGCCCCGTCGGCGGAGAGCGTGAACCCGCCGAGCAGCCAGTGCCCGGTCGGCACGGCGAGCAGCGCGAGGGCGCGGAGTCCGTCGATCGCCCGGTCGCGGTGCGCGGGCGTACCGGACTCGATCCTCGATGCCGTCCTGCGGGCCGGTGTCGTCAGCATGCTCATCGGACGTCCCCCTCGGCGATCGCGGCGAAGGCGCGCAGCGAGCCGGTGCCGGCCGCGAAGTAGCCGCCGTGGCCCACGGCGTCGTCGGCCGGGATCCGGCGGGCCCCGAAGTCCGGGTCGGTGGGGTCGGCGCCGTGTCCGAGCCCCGCGAACTCGACGTTCGGGATCCGGTCGATCCAGTCGGTGGGGTCCTTCGCGGCCCAGACCCGGGCGGAGGTGCCGAGCTCGGCGACGTTCTCCGCGCGCATCCCGGGGGAGCCGAGGACGACGAGGTCCTCGGCCTTCAGGCCGTGGGCGGCGAGACCGCAGACGACGGAGCCGTAACTGTGGCAGAACACCGACGGTTCGGCCGCGCCGACGGCCGCGAGACCGTCCGCGAACCGGGTCAGCCGGTCCGCCCCGGCCTCCGCGAGCCGGCCGGTCGCCGCGTCGAGGCCGACCCCGACGGGGGTCGTGTACCCGGCCCAGGCGACGACCGCCGTGCGGCCGCCGGTCGCCCGGTGCAGCGCGGTCGCCATGTCCGCGAGCGGCCGGACGTGTCCGGCGTCGACGTCGGACCCGGGCACGATCACGGCCACGTGCTCCGCCCGCGCCAGGTCCCCGTACACCAGGGCCACCTTCCCCCGGCCGCGCGGATCGTGGGCGAGCACCCTCGCCCCGCCGAACTCCCCTCGTCCGGAACGCTCGTTGGCCTCGTACCGCAGCTCCAGCGGCGCACCGTCCAGGTTCCCGACCACCGCCGGGTACGTCCGGGCCAGTTCCCTCTGTCGTACGGGGGTCAGGCCCGCGAAGTACCGCGCCACCTCGGCCGGCCCCGTCCGCTCCGGGTCCGGCAGCCCCGCCGCCCGCCACGCCCCGGTCCCGGCCGGCGGCCCCGTCACGACCTGCTGGGCGTTCCCGGACGCCCAGCCGGCCGTCCCCGCTATCGCGGTGGCCACCAGGGCCACGGTGGTCAGGGTCCTCGCAAAGCGGCGCATGGGGTCGCCCTCCCTCTCCGGTACTCGCTCGTTCGTCGGCGAGAGGAAGGTAGGAAGACGACGGGTGACGGCACGTCACACCGCGGAGCCAACTCCCGGCTGATACCGGAGTAGGGGGTGGAGGAGCGGCCAACCCCAGGGGACGGGTGGGGTTTTCCCCCGGTGGGCGGGGCCCTCGGAGGTTCTCCCCCGGCAGGCGGGGCCCACCGGGGCTCTCCTCCCGGTGGGCGGTGGCTGCGGGTTTTCCCCTCGGTGGGGGCCCTCCTGGGCGGGGGCGGCCCTCCCCGCGGGTTTCCGCGGTCGCGCGGCCGGCGTCCGGGAAGGGCCGCGGTTTTCCGCCGTCGCTCAGCTCGCGCCCGGGGTCACCAGGCCCGACTCGTACGCGAAGACCACCGCCTGCGCCCGGTCGCGGAGGTCCAGCTTGGCGAGGACGCGCCCGATATGGGTCTTCACCGTCTGCTCGGCGAGCACCAGGTGGTCCGCGATCTCCTGGTTGGACAGGCCCCGGGCGATCAGCTCCAGGACCTCGGTCTCGCGCGGGGTGAGTCCGTTGAGGCGCAGCGCGGTGGTGTCGCGGCGCGGCGCCGGGCGGGACGCGGCGAAGTCGGCGATGAGGCGCCGGGTCACGGAGGGCGCGAGCAGCGCCTCGCCGGCCGCCACCACCCGTACCGCCGCGATGAGATCGGCGGGCGGCGCGTCCTTCAGGAGGAAGCCGGACGCGCCGGCCCGCAGCGCCTCGTACACGTAGTCGTCGACGTCGAAGGTGGTCAGCATCAGCACCTTCGGCCGGTGGACGACACCGGCCGGCGGATGCAGGATCTCCCGCGCCGCCGCGAGCCCGTCCAGCTCCGGCATCCGCACGTCCATCAGGACCACGTCCGGGTGCGTCGACCGGGCCACCGCCACGCCCTGGCGGCCGTCCGGGGCCTCGCCGACCACGTCGATGTCGGGCTGGGCGGCGAGCAGCGCGGCGAAACCGGCCCGCACCATGGCCTGGTCGTCGACGATGATCACGCGGATGGTCACTCGGGTCCTCCGGGGTCGTGGCGGTCGGCGGCCCGGGGCGCGCCGCCGGTCAGGCCGGGTCCGCGGGCGGCGCCGGTTCCGGCGCCAGGGGCAGCCGGGCGGCCACCCGGAAACCGCCGTCCGGCAGCGGCCCGGTGTCGAGCGAGCCGCCGGTCAACCGTACGCGCTCCCGCATGCCGACGAGTCCGTGCCCGGTGCCCGCCGCGCCGCGCTCCACCGCGGAACCCGGCTCCGTCGCGGGCCCGTTGACGACGAGGACCGTCAGCCATCCGCCGTCCGCCCGGACCGACACCCGGGTCGACGCCCCCGGCGCGTGCCGGACGACGTTGGCCAGCGCCTCCTGCACGATCCGGTACGCCGACAGGTCGACCGCCTGCGGCACGTCCCCGAGGTCGGCGGCGAGCCGCAGCTCGGCCGGCACCCCGGCCCGTACCGTCGCCTCGACCAGCTGCTGCACCCGGTCCAGGCCCGGCTGCGGGGTCCGCTCGCCCTCGCCGCCGTCACTGCGCAGCACGGAGAGCAGCCGCCGCATCTCGGCCAGCGACTCGCGCGCGCTCGCCGCGATCGAGGTGAACTCCTCGCGGGCCGCCTCCGGAAGCTCCGGAATGCGGTACGGGGCGGAGTCTGCCTGCACGGTGATCACCGACATGTGGTGGGCCACCACGTCGTGCAGCTCGCGCGCGATCCTGGCCCGCTCCTCCAGGAGCGTGCGCCGGGCCCGCTCCGCCTCGCTGATCGTCTCCTGCTCCGCGAGCCGCCTTTGCGCGTCGCCCCGGGCGCGCACCGCGGAGGCGAGGAGCAGCAGCACCCCGCTCAGGACCAGCAGCAGGGTGTGGATGCTGGTGTACCCGGCCGGCCCGAACGCCTCCAGGACGTACCCCGCCACACCGGTGGCGAGCCAGACGCCGAACAGCGCCCGGCGGGACTCCCGCAGGCCGAGCGCCACCATCAGCGCGCAGTAGCCGATCAGCACCGTCGGCGGCCACGGCCAGTAGTCCGCCCGCCCGCCGTCCGCGGCCAGCAGCACCAGCGCGCCCAGCACGTCCGCGACGAAGACGATCCACCAGGCCTGGAGGGGCCGGGCGACGGCCAGCAGCAGCGGCAGCGTCTGCGCGGTGCCGAGCGCCCCGGCGAGGGCCCCGTTGACGTCGTAGTCCCCGATGAACAGCACGATCGTGGAGGGGAGCAGCGCCGCGACGAACGCGAGCGCGACGACGTACGGCAGCAGCCGCACCCACCGCGACGAGGCGTCGGCCAGCAGCGGCGCCCCCGGCGTCGCCGGCGTGGTCAGCGCCGCCCCGAGCCCCTGGAACATCTCGCTCGTCCGGACGCCGAGCCGACGCAGCCACCGGTCGCCGGTGGGCGGTGCGGGGCTGTGGTCGGCGGCCGGGCGGGGCCGGTCGCCGGTGGGCGGTGCGGGGCTGTGGTCGGCGGCCGGGCGGGGCCGGTCGCCGGTGGGCGGTGCGGGCCGGTCGTCGGTGGGCGGCTCGGGCCGCGGTTCGGTAGCCATGACCCGCTCAGGGTAGGCAGCGACCCCGGCCCCCGACGTCATACCGGGGACCGGGGTCCGGGCTGATACCGGGGTATGACACCGGCCCCGGGCCGTGTCACCGCCCGGTCCTCCGGGCGGCCGCGTCACAGCTCCGCGAGGAGCTCCGCCTTCTTCGCCGAGAACTCGGCGTCGGTCACGAGCCCCGCCTGGTGCAGCTCGCCCAGGTGCCGGATCCTCTCCGCGACCGCCCCGGGGTCGCGGCTCGCACCGTCCCGCATGACCGCCGGAGCCGCGGCGGGGGCGGGAACGCGCTCGGTTGCCCGGCCCCGGATCGCGGCGAGGACCGCCGCGGCGAAGGGCAGCGACAGGTGCACCGGCCCGTAGCCGAGGCCGAAGACCACGGACGCCGGGTCCAGGTCCGGCTGAGGAGCGCGCGGCGGGCCGCCCCGGGGCACCAGGCGCAGGTACCCGTCGAGGACCTCGGGGGAGCGCCACTCCACCCCGCAGAGGTCCCGTACCGAGAACGTCTGGTCGCCCGCCTTCCACTTCTCGGTGGACGCCCCCGTCCAGGACCAGCGGAACGAGACCTCCGAGACGCCGTCGAAACTGGCCCTCCCGTCGTACGTCTTGAAGGACTGCGGCCCCTGCGGCGGCGCCACCAGGAAGCGGTCGACGGGCGTCGGGGCGGTCAGGACGCGGTCGACGTGCGCCGGGGCCCCCGCGGCCCCGACGTCCGTCAGGCCCGGGTCGACCGAGCACAGGGCGTCGACCGGACCGGTGGCGTCGATCGAGCGGGGGGCGTCGACGAAGTCCATGGTGCCGATCGGGCCGGGAGCGTCGGCGAAGCTCCCGGCGCCGATCGGGCCCGGGGCGTCGGCGAAGCCTCTGGCGCCGATCGAGCCGAGGGCGTCCACGGCGGCTCCGCCGTCCATGGTGCCCGTCGTTCCCATCGCGTCCGCCGGGAGGCACGCCCGCAGTTCGTCCCGGTAGTACTCGGCGAGCGTCTCGCGGTCCGCCGGCAGCACGAGCCGGTACGGGTCGCAGGCCTCCTTGAGCTGACCCGCGGCCGCTTCCATCAGCGGATCGGCGCCCGGTCTCGGCACGGCGTGCAGGACCACGGTGCCCCGCTTGCCGGGCGTCAGCGTCACGGACGCCAACGCCTCGTGCGGTACTCGTCGTTCGCGCAGCACACTGAGGAGCTTCGGCGTGCGGTTCCCCCGATCGAAACGGATGAGGAGGGCGTCGCTCTCGAACTCCCAGGTGGCATGATTTCCGGCCAGCACATCACCCATACGCCTCATCGTAAGCGGCGCTTGCCGCTGCGTCGCCCCTGCGAAAGGTCCGGAAATCGCGTGATCTACGCGCGTCAGGACCCTTCCGCGCCGGATATTCCGTCGTGGCAAGCGCTGTCGGCACGTGCGCAGACGAGCCTCGGGAAGGCGCCGACGCCTATCGCGGCGAAGTTCCCGAGGCTTTCGGTGCCCGGCTCGAAATAGCCGCTGTGGCCGACCGCCCCGTCCGCCGAGAGCAGGCGCGCCCCGAACTCCGGAGCCACCGGATCGGCGCCGTGCCCCACGCCGCCCAGCTCCAGGTGGGGCACGTCCGCGATCCAGTCGTCGGCGTCCCGCATCGCCCACACGCGCGCGTGGGTGGAGAGTTCGGCCGCGGTCCGCACCCGCATGCCGGGGCTCCCGGCCACGGCGAGGTCCGTCACCCGGGCGGGCAGCCGGGGCGCGGCGACCCCGCAGAGCACGGAGCCGTAGCTGTGGCAGAACAGCGCCACGCGCGCGTCCCCCGGCAGTGCCCCGGTCAGCTCCACCAGCCGTACGGCCCCGCCCTCGGCCAGCCGGCCGGTCACGGCGTCGACGCCCACCACGGCGGGAGCCGTGTAGTCGGCCCAGGCGATCACGGCGACCCGGGCGCGGGGCGCGGCCTTCAGTTCGGCGGCGTAGAGGGCGCTGGCCATGCCCTCCGGGGCCCCGTACCGGCCGTGGGTCTTCTGGAACGTGAGGAGGTTGGTGTCGACGCCGGGCACGATCACCGAGACCCGCCGGGCCCGCTCCAGGTCGCCGAGTACCTCCGCCGTCCGCCCCGTTCCGGTCGGGTCGAAGGCGAGTATCTGGCGGCCCGGCCGCAGCAGGGACGCGAAGCGGTCGAACCGGCGGCGCGCCTCGTGCCGCCCCTCCGCCGAGAGCCGGGTGTCGTCGACCCTCTCCTGCTCGGCGGCCAGCGCCCGGCCGAGCGTGATCCGGTTGGCGCCGTAGCGCAGGGCGACCGGGGCGCCGTTGAGGTTGCCGACGACGAGCGGGTGCCGTTCGGCGAGCCGCGCTCCGCGCGCGGGGCCGAGTCCGGCGAAGAACGCGGCGACGGTGCGCGCGGGCGTGGTGGCCGGGTCGGGCAGCGGGCGGTGGTCGATGCGGTCGTGCGCCCACGCGGCGAGCGCGGCCCCGCGCGACGGGCCCGGCACCGGCCGGTGCCGGATCGTCGTCCACCCGCTGGTCGCGAGGAGCACGAACACCACGCCCAGCGCCAGCAGGGCGCGCACGGCGGTCAGGGTGGGGGAGGCATCGGCTGAGGTCACGGGGCGCCACCCTACGGGGCGAACATGACGGGGAGGCTGGGGCCCCGGCCGTCCCCGGCACCGGACGCGCCCGCGTCCCGCGCTCGGTGGGCGCCACCCCGCGGGGCGGGCGGTACGGGCCCCGGGCCGTCCGGGGCGCCGGGCGTCGCCCGCGTCCGGCGGTCCGGTTCGCCGTGCTGCGGGGCGGGCGTTACGGCGCGGTGCCCGGCCCCTCGGCGTCCGGGCTCCGCCAGCGCGGGGCCAGTGCCGGGCCGAGCTGGTCGAGGTACTGCTCGGTGAGGGCGCGGATGGCGTCCAGGCTCTGGTCCGTGCCCCGGCCCCACAGCTGACCGGTCACCCGCATGACGCCGCTGAACGCCGCCACCGCGATCCGGGGGCGCGGATCCTCGTCGACGTCGAGGCCCTCGCGGTCGGCGATGATCCGGGAGATCGTCTCCTCCATCTCCGTGGAGCGGCGCAGGTGGACGGCGAGCAGCGCGGGCGTCGACTCGATCATCCGGAAGGTGCGCAGGTACAGCTCGACCGGCACGACCTCGGTGATGGCGTCGCCGATGGAGTCCCAGGCGCCGAGCACGGCGTTGCGCATCGCGTCGAAGGGCCCCTCGTCCGGCGGCCGCTCCCCGAGGGTGCGGACGAAACGCTCCTCCACCATCTGCTGGACGGCGAAGGCGGCCTCCTCCTTGGAGGAGAAGTACCGGAAGAAGGTGCGCTGGGAGACCTCGACCTCCTCGACGATCTCGTCGACGGTGGTCGCCTCGTACCCCTGGTCCGTGAAGCGCTCCAAGGCCACCCGGATCAGCGCGTCGCGTGTGCGCTGCTTCTTCCGTTCGCGCAGGCCGGGCACGGTCAAGTCAAGGTCCTCTTCTCCCGCGTTCCGTACGGCTCAGGGTACCTGTGAGCTACGTGACAGTTACCGACGCGTGAACCGCTTTGTCAATTGTCAGTGACTGTCACTAGCCTCGTTCGCATGACTAGTCAGACCACCGTGGAAAAGACCCCGCAGGGTCGAGAGGGCGTCCGGGAACCCGTTTCGGTCCCGGCGAAGGGGCTGCGCGGTCACCCGTGGCTGACCCTCTTCGGCGTCGCCGTGGGCGTCATGATGGTGGCGCTCGACGGCACGATCGTCGCCATCGCCAACCCCGCCATCAAGACCGACCTCGGCGCCACGCTCGCCCAGGTCCAGTGGATCACCAACGGCTACCTGCTCGCGCTCGCCGTCGCCCTGATCACCGCCGGCAAGCTGGGCGACCGCTTCGGCCACCGGCAGACCTTCCTCATCGGCATCGCCGGCTTCGCCGCCGCCTCCGGCGCGATCGGCCTCTCCGACTCGATCGGGGCCGTGATCGCCTTCCGCGTCCTGCAGGGCCTCTTCGGCGCCCTGCTGATGCCGGCCGCGCTCGGCCTGCTGCGCGCCACCTTCCCGGCCGAGAAGCTGAACATGGCGATCGGCATCTGGGGCATGGTCATCGGCGCCTCCACCGCCGGCGGCCCCATCGTCGGCGGCCTGCTCGTCGAGCACGTCAGCTGGCAGTCCGTCTTCTTCGTCAACGTGCCGGTCGGCGTCGTCGCGCTCGGCCTCGGCCTGCTCATCCTCAAGGACCACCGCGCCGAGAACGCGCCGCGCTCCTTCGACGTCGTCGGCATCCTGCTGCTCTCCGGCGCCATGGCCTCCCTCGTCTGGAGCCTCATCAAGGCCGGCGAGTCCTGGGGCTGGACCAGCGGCAGGACCTGGGGCTGCCTGATCGGCGCGCTGGTCCTGTTCGCGCTCTTCGCCTTCTGGGAGACGAAGGTCAAGGAGCCGCTGATCCCGCTGGGCATGTTCCGTTCCGTGCCGCTGTCCGCCGGTGTCGTCCTGATGGTCCTGATGGCGTTCGCCTTCATGGGCGGTCTGTTCTTCGTGACCTTCTACCTCCAGGGCGTGAAGGGGCTCAGCCCGGTCGACAGCGGCCTGCACCTGCTGCCCCTGACCGCGATGATGATCGTCTCCTCGCCGCTGGCCGGTGCGCTGATCACCAAGTTCGGCCCGCGCGTGCCGCTGGTCGGCGGCATGGTCTGCACGGCCGTCGCGATGTTCGGCATGATCACGCTCTCGTCCGGCACCGGCACGTTCGTCATGTCCCTCTGGTTCGCCCTGCTCGGCCTGGGCCTCGCCCCGGTCATGGTCGGCGCCACCGAGGTCATCGTGGGCAACGCGCCGCTGGAGCTGTCCGGCGTCGCGGGCGGTCTGCAGCAGGCGGCCATGCAGGTCGGCGGCGCGCTCGGTACGGCGGTGCTCGGTGCCGTCATGTCCTCCAAGGTCTCCGGTGCCTTCGCGGAGAACTGGAAGGAGGCCGGCATCCCGGTCCCGGCCGACCCGCGCCTGGAGCAGGCGGCCGAGTTCGGCATGGCGCCGCCGGAGCTGGCGAAGGCGCCGGGGATGACCCCCGACCTCTTCGACGAGATCTCCGGCGTCATCCACGACACCTTCCTCGACGGCATGGGCCTCGCCTTCACCGTCGCCGGCGCGGTCGCCGTCGTCGCGGCCCTCGTCGCCACCCTCACCAAGCGCGGCGAGAACGCGGAGGCGGGCGGCATGGGCGGTCACATCTGACGTCCGTCGGGGTTCCCGTAGGGGGCCGTCACCCGTTCGCGTGAACGGGGGCGGCCCCTCTTCCGTCGCGGGTGCGACCTCCGCCATGATCGTGATTACAGAGAGTGACGAAACGGGGGTTCATCGGCATGTACACAAAGACTCTTCTCGCCACGGCGGCCGTCCTGACCGCGACCACCTTCCTGGCGACCCCGACGGCCCAGGCGGGCCTTGCGACCCCGGCGGCCCAGGCGGGCCGGGCCTCCACGACCTCGGCGGCTCCGAAGGCGGCGGCCCCAGTGGCGGCGGCCGGGACTCTTCTCGGGGTCTGCGGTCCGGGCCGGCTCTGCCTCTGGTCCAAGCCCGACTTCAAGGGCAGGGCGCAGACCCACGAGCTGTCCACCACGGACATCGACAGCTGCGTCGCCCTGCCGGCGGGCACCTCGGCCCAGTCCCTGGCGAACCGCACCGGGCGGCCGGTCACCACGTACCAGTCCGCCGAGTGCGCGGAGGCGGGGGAGTTCGAGACCTATCCGGGCCGCGGCACCTGGGTACCGCAGGCGCCCTACGAGGTCAGAGCCTTCAAGATCTGGGAGCGGTAGGCGCGGCGAGGTCCTGGGCCGGGGCGTCCTGCACCGGGACCTCGTGCACCGGGACCTCGTGGGCTGGAGCATCGTGGGCCGGAGCGCCGTGGGCCGGGGCGCCGTGGGCGGGGGCGTCGTGGGCGGGGCCCGCCGCGGGGAGGCCCCGGGAGGGATCCGGTGCGGGCGCCCGCACCGGAACCGAGAGCCGGGCCACCTCCGCGCGCAGCTCGCGGACCTCCAGGGTCAGCGTCTCCAGGAGCTCGGTCTGCCGGCGTTCCTCGGCGTCGTCCCGGTCGAAGCGGGAGATGAACCAGGCGGCGATGTTGGCCGTGACGACACCGAGCAGGGCGATGCCCGAGAGCATCAGACCCACCGCGAGGACCCGGCCGAGACCGGTGGTCGGGGCGTGGTCGCCGTACCCGACCGTGGTCATGGTGGTGAAGGACCACCAGACCGCGTCCCCGAGCGTCTTGATGTTGCCGTTCGGGGCGTCCCGCTCCACGTGCAGCACGGCGAGCGAGCCGAACATCATCAGCCCGACCACCGCGCCCGCCACGTAGGTGGTGAGCGTTATCTGCGGGGCCATCCGGGCCCGCCGGCCGACCAGGAGGAGCGTGGACACGACCCGGAGCAGCCGCAGCGGCTGCACCATCGGCAGCAGGACCGCGAGCAGGTCGATCGGGTGGGAGCGCACGAAGGCCCAGCGGGCCGGGGCGATCGCGAGCCGGACCAGGTAGTCGAGTGCGAAGGCGGCCCACACGGCCCACTCGACGTGGGTGCACAGCCGGTGCACCCACGGGTCGGCGCCGGGAGCGACGATCGGCACGGCGTACGCGATGCCGAACGCGACGGCCAGCACCAGCAGCGGCACCTGCGTGCGTTCTTCCCAGCGATCCCTCATGCCGGGCATCGTAGAGAACGCCGAAGGGCGGCGGGACCATCGGCCCCACCGCCCCTCACCAGGCGTGATGTGCCCAGGGCTCAGGCGTCGCCGCCCGCGGCGCCGGGGTCGGCGGCCGCCACGTCCAGCAGCTGGTAGCGGTCCACGGCCTGCTTCAGGGCCGAGCGGTCGACCTTGCCCTCGCGGGCGAGCTCGGTCAGCACGGCCAGCACGATCGACTGGGCGTCGATGTGGAAGTAGCGGCGGGCCGCGCCCCGCGTGTCCGCGAAGCCGAAGCCGTCCGCGCCCAGCGAGGTGTACGTGCCCGGCACCCAGCGGGCGATCTGGTCCGGCACCGCCCGCATCCAGTCCGAGACCGCCACGAACGGGCCCTCGGCGCCCTGGAGCTTGCGGGTGACGTACGGGACGCGGAGCTCCTCGTCCGGGTGGAGCAGGTTGTGCTCCTCGACGGCCACGGCCTCGCGGCGCAGCTCGGTCCAGGAGGTGGCGGACCAGACGTCGGCCCGTACGTTCCACTCCTCGGCGAGGATCCGCTGCGCCTCGATCGCCCACGGCACGGCGACACCCGAGGCCATGATCTGCGCCGGGATGGCGCCGGCCTCGGCCGGCTTGAGGCGGTGGATGCCCTGGAGGATGCCCTCCACGTCGACGTCCGCGGGTTCGGCCGGGTGCTGGATCGGCTCGTTGTAGACGGTCAGGTAGTAGAAGACGTCCTCGGCGGCGGGGCCGTACATCCGCCGCAGGCCGTCCTGGACGATGTGCGCGATCTCGAAGCCGAACGCCGGGTCGTACGCGATGCAGGCCGGGTTGGTCGAGGCGATCAGGTGCGAGTGGCCGTCCGCGTGCTGGAGGCCCTCGCCGGTCAGCGTGGTGCGGCCGGCGGTGGCGCCGAGCACGAAGCCGCGCGCCAGCTGGTCGGCCATCTGCCAGAACTGGTCGCCGGTCCGCTGGAAGCCGAACATCGAGTAGAAGACGTACACCGGGATCAGCGGCTCGCCGTGCGTGGCGTACGCCGATCCGGCGGCGATCAGCGAGGCCGTGCAGCCGGCCTCGGAGATGCCGTCGTGCAGCATCTGGCCGGTCGGGGACTCCTTGTAGGCGAGCAGGAGTTCGCGGTCGACCGCCTCGTACTGCTGGCCCAGCGGGTTGTAGATCTTGGCGCTCGGGAAGAACGCGTCCATGCCGAAGGTGCGGTACTCGTCGGGGGCGATCAGCACGAAGCGCTTGCCGATCTCCTTGTCCCGCATGAGGTCCTTCAGGATGCGGACGAACGCCATGGTGGTGGCGATCGACTGCTGCCCGGAGCCCTTCTTGGCCGCCGCGTAGGTCTTGTCGTCGGGGAGGGCCAGCGGCTTCGCCCGCACGACCCGGGTCGGCACGTACCCGCCGAGCGCCTTGCGGCGGTCGTGCATGTACTGGATCTCCTCGGAGTCCCGGCCCGGGTGGTAGTACGGCGGCAGGCCGTCCTCCAACTGCCGGTCCGTCACCGGGATGTGCAGACGGTCGCGGAAGCGCTTGAGGTCGTGGACCGTCAGCTTCTTCATCTGGTGGGTCGCGTTGCGGCCCTCGAAGTTGGGGCCCAGCGTCCAGCCCTTGACGGTCTGGGCGAGGATCACCGTCGGCTGGCCGGCGTGGGCCTTCGCCGCCGCGTACGCCGCGTAGATCTTCTTGTGGTCGTGGCCGCCGCGGCCCAGGTGCAGGACCTGCTGGTCCGACATGCCCTCCACCATCGCCCGCAGCCGGTGGTCGTCGCCGAAGAAGTGGTCCCGGATGTAGCCGCCGGTCTCCGTCGCGTACGTCTGGAACTGGCCGTCCGGCGTGGTGTTCAGCTTGTTGACCAGGATGCCGTCGCGGTCCTGCGCGAGCAGCGGGTCCCAGGAGCGGTCCCAGATCAGCTTGATGACGTTCCAGCCGTTGCCCCGGAAGATCGACTCCAGCTCCTGGATGATCTTGCCGTTGCCGCGCACCGGGCCGTCGAGGCGCTGGAGGTTGCAGTTGACGACGAAGGTGAGGTTGTCGAGGCCCTCGCGCGCGGCGATGGAGAGCTGGCCGAGCGACTCGACCTCGTCCATCTCGCCGTCGCCGAGGAACGCCCAGACGTGGGACCTGGAGGTGTCGGCGATGCCGCGCGCCTCCATGTACCGGTTCATCCGGGCCTGGTAGATCGCGCCGAGCGGGCCGAGGCCCATCGAGACGGTCGGGAACTCCCAGAAGTCCGGCATCAGCCGCGGGTGCGGGTACGACGAAAGGCCGTTGGGGAACCTCGACCGCTCCTGGCGGAAGCCGTCGAGCTGGGTGTCGTCCAGCCGGTCCAGGAGGTAGGCGCGGGCGTAGATGCCGGGGGAGGCGTGCCCCTGGAAGAAGATCTGGTCGCCGCCGTCGCCCTCGTCCTTGCCGCGGAAGAAGTGGTTGAAGCCCACGTCGTAGAGCGAGGCGGAGGAGGCGAAGGTCGCGATGTGACCGCCGACTCCGATGCCCGGGCGCTGCGCGCGCGAGACCATCACGGCCGCGTTCCACCGGGTGGCGTTGAGGACCTTGCGCTCGATCTCCTCGTTGCCGGGGAAGAAGGGCTCGTCCTTGGTGGCGATGGTGTTGACGTAGTCCGAGCTGCGCATCTCGGGCACGGCCACGCGCTTCTCGCGGGCCCGCTCGATCAGTCGGAGCATGAGGTAGCGGGCCCGCTCACGCCCCCGCTCGTCGACGGCCGCGTCGAGGGAGTCGAGCCATTCCTGGGTCTCTTCCGGGTCGAAATCCGGGACCTGGCTGGGAAGGCCGCCAATGATGATCGGGTTGCGATCGGATCCGGGAGCCACGCTCTTCCTTCGCTGTTCGGTGGTGCCCACGGGGCCACGGAGTGGTCGGGATGTCCATCGTGTACCCAGCCGACGCCAGACGTCACACTTACCGAGGAGTAACCCCCAGGGGTGTCCTCCACCTCTCCGGGTGCGTGTTCGGGTGCGGTCAAATCGCAACCTTACGCCCAACTCGCGCATGCGTTTCGTCCGGGCGTTCGGCAGACTGAAACCGCAGAAGCCGGTAAACCGGGACGAACCATGTGTGTCTGATCACGAAGGAGGGTACGAGCCTGCCGAAAGTTGGGGCGAGACGGCCCCAAACGTCACCGTTTCGGCGGTCTCCGCGGCCCGGTACTTGCGCGATCAGCCCCGGCACGTGTGGACTACGGCCAGCGCCACGCGCCCACGCGTGGCCCACAGCATTTTCCAAATGAGCAGGAGGCAAGCCGTGAGCGCGACCGCGGACCACGCGGAGGAGCGGACCAACCCGGCCGGCAGGCTGGGGTTCGAGCCCGGACAGGTGGTCCAGGAGATCGGCTACGACGACGACGTCGACCAGGATCTCCGTGAAGGCATCGAGTCCATCATCGGGGCCGACCTCGTGGACGAGGACTACGACGACGTCGCCGACGCCGTCGTGCTCTGGTTCCGTGACGAGGACGGTGACCTCACCGACGCCCTGGTGGATTCCATCGGTCTTCTGGAGGACGGCGGCACCATCTGGCTGCTGACGCCGAAGACGGGCCGTGACGGCTACATCGAGCCGTCCGACATCAACGATGCCGCGCAGACTGCGGGTCTCTCCCAGACCAAGAGCATCAGCGTCGCCAAGGACTGGACGGGCACCCGCCTGACCGCCCCCAAGCGCTGATCACCACGCTGCGAGAAGCCCCCGCCGGTCCGCCGGCGGGGGCTTTCGTGCACAGGCCGTAGGCTGGGCCTCACCGGTTCGGCCCAAAGGACCGGGGTCCGTCGAAGGGATGCGTGACGCGATGGCCGTCGAGGTCGGCACCGAGGCGCCGGAGTTCGAGCTGAAGGACAACCACGGGCGCACCGTGCGGCTCTCGGACTTCCGCGGCGAGAAGAACGTGGTGCTGCTCTTCTACCCGTTCGCGTTCACCGGCGTCTGCACCGGCGAGCTGCGCGAGCTGCGCGACCACCTGCCGAGCTTCGTCAACGACGACACCCAGCTCCTGGCCGTCTCCAACGACTCGATCCACACCCTGCGGGTCTTCGCCGACCAGGAGGACCTGGACTTCCCCCTGCTCTCCGACTTCTGGAAGCACGGCGAGGCCTCCCGCGCCTACGGCGTCTTCGACGAGGAGAAGGGCTGCGCGGTGCGCGGCACCTTCGTCATCGACCGGGAGGGCATCGTCCGCTGGACCGTCGTCAACGCGCTGTCGGACGCCCGCGACCTCGGCGACTACCTGAAGGCCCTCGAGGCCATCTGAGCCGGTCCGGGGCCGACACCCTCGGAATCACCGGCCGAATCGACTGTTTCGACCGGGAACCCGTCACTAGGATCCAGTCGTTGATCCGATGCCAACGCACGACTGGGGCGCTGCCCCTGAAAACGTATGGAGGGACTCGTGGGAGTCAGCCTCAGCAAGGGCGGCAACGTCTCGCTGACCAAGGAGGCCCCTGGCCTCACCGCCGTGACCGTCGGTCTGGGCTGGGACGTCCGCACCACCACCGGTACGGACTTCGACCTCGACGCCAGCGCCATCCTGGTGAGCGAGGAGGGCAAGGTCCGCAACGACCAGGACTTCGTCTTCTTCAACAACCTGAAGAGCGCCGACGGCTCGGTCGAGCACACCGGTGACAACCTCACCGGCGAGGGCGAGGGCGACGACGAGCAGGTCAAGGTCAGCCTGGCCACCGTGCCGGCCGACGTGGCCAAGATCGTCTTCCCGGTGTCGATCTACGACGCCGAGAACCGCCAGCAGTCCTTCGGCCAGGTGCGCAACGCGTTCATCCGCGTCGTGAACCAGGCCGGCGGCGCCGAGATCGCCCGGTACGACCTCTCCGAGGACGCCTCGACCGAGACCGCCATGGTCTTCGGCGAGCTGTACCGCCACGGTGCCGAGTGGAAGTTCCGCGCCGTCGGCCAGGGCTACGCCTCCGGCCTGCGCGGCATCGCGCAGGACTTCGGCGTCAACGTCTGAGCCGAGCCGTTCGAACCGTCCGGCGCCGCACCTTCCGTGCGGCGCCGGACGTGCCTCATCACCACCGGGGAGGAACCGCATCATGGGCGTCACGCTCGCCAAGGGAGGCAACGTCTCCCTCTCCAAGGCCGCACCCAACCTCACCAAGGTCCTCGTCGGACTCGGCTGGGACGCGCGCTCCACCACCGGAGCCCCCTTCGACCTCGACGCCAGCGCCCTGCTGTGCCAGGCCGGCCGGGTGCTCGGGGACGACTACTTCGTCTTCTACAACCAGCTGCGCAGCCCCGAGGGATCGGTCGAACACACCGGCGACAACCTCACCGGTGAGGGTGACGGCGACGACGAGTCGCTGATCGTGGACCTCGACAAGGTGCCGGCGCACTGCGACAAGATCGTCTTCCCGGTCTCGATCCACGATGCGGACAACCGCGGCCAGAGCTTCGGCCAGGTCAGCAACGCGTTCATCCGCGTCGTGAACCAGCTGGACGGACAGGAGCTCGCCCGCTACGACCTCTCCGAGGACGCTTCCACCGAAACCGCGATGATCTTCGGCGAGCTGTACCGCTACAACGGCGAATGGAAGTTCCGGGCGGTCGGTCAGGGGTACGCGTCCGGGCTCCGGGGCATCGCTCTAGACTTCGGGGTCAACGTTTCGTAAAGCCATGTAATTTCACGATGGGGTAGACAGTGGTTCTGAAAACCTTCGGCTGGTCGTTCGCGATCACTGCGCTCGGTCTGGTCGCAGCGGTGCTCTACGGGGGGTGGGAGGCCTTCGGGATCGTCGCGATCCTCTGCGTCCTCGAGATCTCGCTGTCCTTCGACAACGCGGTGGTCAACGCCGGGATCCTGCAGAAGATGAATGCCTTCTGGCAGAAGATCTTCCTCACGGTCGGTGTGCTCATCGCCGTCTTCGGCATGCGGCTCGTCTTCCCCGTCGTGATCGTCGCCATCAGCGCGAAGATCGGCCCCATCGAGGCCGTCGACCTCGCGCTGAACGACGCCGACCGCTACCAGGAACTGGTCACCGACGCGCACCCGTCGATCGCCGCCTTCGGTGGCATGTTCCTGCTGATGATCTTCCTCGACTTCATCTTCGAGGACCGTGACATCCAGTGGCTGCGCTGGATCGAGCGCCCGCTCGCCAAGCTCGGCAAGGTCGACATGCTGTCGGTCTGCATCGCGCTCATCGTCCTGCTGGTCAGCGCCATGACCTTCGCGACCCACGCCCACCAGCACGGCGGCACGCACGTCGACAAGGCGCAGACGGTCCTGATCTCCGGCATCGCCGGCCTCATCACGTACCTCGTCGTCGGCGGTCTCTCCGGCTACTTCGAGAACAAGCTGGAGGAGGAAGAGGAGCGCGAGCACGAGGCCGAGGAAGAGGCCAAGCGCACCGGCAAGAAGGTCTCCGCCGTCCAGCTGGCCGGCAAGGCCGCCTTCTTCATGTTCCTCTACCTGGAGGTCCTCGACGCCTCCTTCTCCTTCGACGGTGTCATCGGCGCCTTCGCCATCACCAACGACATCGTCCTGATGGCGCTCGGCCTCGGCGTCGGCGCCATGTACGTCCGTTCGCTGACGGTCTACCTCGTCCGCCAGGGCACCCTCGACGACTACGTCTACCTGGAGCACGGCGCGCACTACGCGATCGGCGCCCTCTCGGTGCTCCTCCTGGTCACCATCCAGTACGAGATCCCGGAGGTCATCACCGGCGGTCTCGGCGTCGCGCTCATCGCCTGGTCCTTCTGGTCCTCCGTGCGGCGCAACAAGGCGCTCGCGGCGGCCGGGGGCGGTTCCTCGGACGACAAGACCGAGGTGCCGTCCGGGGTGTGACGCCCCGGTCCACGAGGAATGCTTCACTGCGGGGCGGCCGGTGCATCCGGCCGCCCCGCAGGCATGTGCGCGGTGGAGACGAGCAGTGGGGGGTGAAGGCGCCATGGCCTTCTGGGACAACCTTTTTCCGGGAAGGGCGGCACCGTTCGATTCGGGCAACGCCGCGTCGAACGCGATCGACCTGACGAAACGACGCCCGTCCGTGTCGCTCACCAAGCAGGGCGCCGCGACGGGGAACCTGCGGGTGAACCTCTCCTGGCGGATGCGTACCTCCGACATCGAGGGCCGCTCCCGGCAGAGCGGACGGCTGCTGAGGAACCCCGCCCAGTTCTTCAAGCCCGAGGTCGTCCAGGCCCACACCCAGGGCATGGTCAACGTCGACCTCGACCTCGGCTGCCTCTACGAGCTCACCGACGGCAGCAAGGGGGTGGTGCAGCCGCTGGGCGGCTTCTTCGGGGACCTGAACGCCGCCCCGTACGTGAAGCTGAGCGGGGACGACCGCTTCGGGGGCTCCTCCGGAGAGACGATCTTCGTCAACCTGGACCACCGCGACTCGATCAAGCGGCTGCTGTTCTTCGCGTACATCTACGACCAGACCCCGGCCTTCGACCGTACGCACGCCAAGGTCACGCTCTACCCGAGCAACGGCCCCCGTATCGAGATCGAACTCGACGAGCGCGCCCCGCAGGCCCGCTCCTGCGCGGTCTTCTCCATGGAGAACGTCAAGGGCGAGCTGACCGTCCGCCGCGAGGTGCGGTTCGTGTACGGCTTCCAGGCCGAACTGGACCGGCTGTACGGCTGGGGACTCCAGTGGGGGCGCGGCTACAAGACCAAGGCCTAGCCGTTGCCCCCGGGGACGCCGGCGGGTCCGGGGGCGTCCCCGGGACGGCCGCCGGCGCCGTCCTCAGGAGGACCTGACGAACTGCGGGCCCATCGGAGGCATCCGGAAGTCGGGCGCCGGGTGCTGCTCGGCGGCCGCCACGGGCTGCGGATAGCCGTACGCCGGGGCCGGACCCGGCGCGTGCGCGGGCGGCTGCGGGTAGCCGTAGCCGGGCGCGCGGTCCGGCACGGGCGGCACCGTCGGCTGCGGCGGCACGGGTACGGGCGTGTGGACCAGGGTCAGGTCCAGATCCGGGTCGCCACTGCCGGCGCCCTCCTGGTGGCCTGTGGCGCCCTCCTGGGCCCCCTGAGCGGCCTCCTGGGCGGCGTCCTCGTCCACCGAGATGCCGAAGTCGGTCGCGAGGCCGATCAGACCGGTCGGATAGCCCTGCCCCACCGCGCGGAACTTCCAGCCGTCCCCGCGCCGGTACAGCTCGCCGCAGATGACGGCCGTCTCCTCGCCGGTCTCCGCCGTCACGTCGAACAGGGCCAGCGGCTCGCGCTCCGGCCCCGCGGCCGCGTCGAACACGAGGATGCGGAGGTCGGAGACGGACCGGAAGGTGCCGCCGTCCGAGGAGGCCGCGATCACCACCCGGTCGATCGAGGCGTCCAGGCCCGCCAGGTCGGCCTCCACGGTGTCCGTCAGGCCCTCGGCGACCCGCTTCTTCGGCAGCCGCCGGACCAGGCCCGAAGGGTGGCGCGGCTGGTTGTAGAAGACGAAGTCCTCGTCGGACCGGACGCGGCCGGAGGCCCCGAGCAGCAGGGCCGAGGCATCCACGTCGGGGACCCCGGGGCCCGGGGTCCAGCGGAGCACGGCCCGTACGGCCGCGGTGTCGAGAGGGACGTTGGAGCCCTTCAGCATCGCGTGCGTCATGACCGTCATCCTGCCCTCCCGGCCGACCCGTGGACAACGCGGGGGCACCACCGATACCGGGCCGAGACGACGGATGCTGACGAGTTACCTGAATTTCATGCACCGTGGGAACTAGGGACACCCGCACCTACGTACTATTACCGGCCACATGTCGTCAGCGCCCAGAGAGGCAGACGGGGGACTTACATGCGTCATTTCGGGCACATCCCGTCCGCAACGCGGGCCGGGCTGTTCCACCGCGAGCCGGCCGTCTTCACGGCCGACTCACCCGCGCGCACGCTCGCCGTAGCGCTCGGTGCCACGCTCTACAGCCCGGCCACCCGGCCGCGGCTCGCCGACGACGTGCGCAAGCAGGCGGCCCGCGGAGTGGTCTCCATGGTGCTCTGCCTGGAGGACTCCATCAGCGACGGGGACGTCGAGGCAGGCGAGGCCAACCTCGTCCGCCAGTTCGCCGACCTGGCCGAAGACACCGTGACGGACGCCGACACCGCCACGGACATACCCCTGCTCTTCATCCGCGTCCGCGAACCGCGCCAGATCACCGACCTCGTCGCCCGCCTCGGCGACACGGTGCGGCTGCTGTCCGGATTCGTGCTGCCCAAGTTCACCGAGGCCCGCGGCCGCGCCTTCCTCGAAGCGCTCACCCAGGCGGAGCGGACCAGCGGCAGGCGCCTCTTCGCCATGCCCGTCCTCGAGTCCCCCGAGCTCCTCCACCTGGAGACCCGGGCCGAGACCCTCGCCGGGATCGCCTCGATCACCGACAAGTACCGCGACCGCGTCCTCGCCCTGCGCCTCGGCGTCACCGACTTCTGCTCCGCCTACGGACTGCGCCGCTCGCCCGACATGACCGCGTACGACGTCAAGATCGTCGCCAACGTCATCGCCGACGTCGTCAACGTCCTCGGCCGCTCCGACGGCACCGGCTTCACCGTCACCGGACCCGTCTGGGAGTACTTCCGGCCCGGCGAGCGCATGTTCAAGCCCCAGCTGCGCCGCAGCCCCTTCCTGGAGGGCAGCGCCGAGGACCTGCGCACCGCCCTCATCGAGCACGACCTCGACGGCCTCCTCCGCGAGATCGAGCTCGACCGCGCCAACGGCCTCCTCGGCAAGACCTGCATCCACCCCACCCACGTGGTGCCGGTGCACGCCCTCTCCGTGGTCAGCCACGAGGAGTGGAGCGACGCCCAGGACATCCTGCGGCCCGAGCAGGGCGGCGGCGGAGTGCTCCGCTCCGCCTACACGAACAAGATGAACGAAGTGAAGCCGCATCGCGCGTGGGCCGAACGCACCCTCCAGCGCGCCGAGGTCTTCGGCGTCGCCAAGGAGGACGTCGGCTTCGTGGATCTGCTCACCGCCGGACTTGCCGGCTGACGAAGGGACGTCGACGACGTGGTGTGGACCGGAACGTGGGTCGCGGAGCGACTGGGCGTCGAACTGATCGGCGACGAGGAGCTGCCGGCCCTGCTGGGCCTCGCACTGCGCCGCAACCCCAAGCGGGCGCATCTGCTGGTCTCCAGCGTGCTCGGCAAGCACGTGCCGCAGCGCCCCTCGGTCGTGTACGGCTCCGGCCTCGACCTGGGCCGGCGCGTCCGGGCGCTCCTCGGCGACGAGGAGGCCGCCCGCGCCGTCGTCCTCGGCTACGCGGAGACCGCCACCGCCCTGGGGCACGCCGTCGCCGACGGCCTCGGCCTCGCCCCGTACCTCCACTCCACCCGCCGTCCGGTGGCCGGCGTCGCCCGCGCGGGCGGCTTCGAGGAGTCCCACTCCCACGCCACCTCGCACCTGCTGCTGCCCGAGGACCCCAAGCTCCTCGCCGGCGACGGGCCCCTCGTCCTCGTCGACGACGAGTTCTCCACCGGCAACACCGTCCTCAACACCGTCCGGGCCCTCCACGAGCGCTACCCGCGTGACCGGTACGTCGTCGTCGCCCTCGTCGACATGCGCTCCGACGCCGACCTCGGCCGCCTCGACGCCTTCGCCGCCGAGATCGGCGCCCGCGTCGACCTCGTCGCCGCCGCCACCGGCACCGTCTGCCTCCCCGACGGCGTCCTGGAGAAGGGCCAGGCCCTCGTCGCCGCCCAGGAGCGGCAGGACACCGCTCCCGCGTCCCCGCCCCGGACCTCCGGCGAGCCCCCCGTACGCGTCGAGCTCGACTGGCCCGACGGCCTCCCCGACGGCGGACGGCACGGCTTCACGCCCGAGCACCGCACCTGCCTGGAGGCCGCCCTGCCCGCCCTGGCCGGCAGGATCGCTCAGGCCCTGCCCGCCCCGGCCGCCGCGTCCGGCCCGGCCGCGGTGTCCGGCCAGGCCGCGGTGTCCGGCCAGGCCGCCGCGTCCGGCCAGGCCGTCGTGTCGAGCCCGGCCGCCGCGTCCGGCCCGGCCGCCGTGTCGGGCCAGGCGCCCGCCGCGCCGCGGGTGCTCGTCCTCGGGTTCGAGGAACTGATGTACGCGCCGCTGCGGCTCGGCACGGCCCTGGAGGAGGCGGGCCACGACGTCCACTACTCCACCACCACCCGCTCGCCCGTACTCGCCGTCGACGACCCCGGGTACGCGATACGCACCCGCCTCGTCTTCCCCGCCCACGACGACCCCGCCGACGGCCCCGGCGAGCGCTACGCGTACAACGTGGCCGGCGCCGGCTTCGACGCCGTCGTCGCGGTCGTCGACTCCACCGCCGACACCCCGGCCCTGCACGCCCCGGACGGCCTGCTCGCCCGGCTCGCCGCGCACATCCCGCGCGTCGTCCTCGCCGTCGTCCCGTCGTACACGCCCTCGGCCACCCCGTACGCGCCCACGGCGACCCCGCCCACGCCCACGGGTACCGCGTACACGTCCTCGGCGACCCCGCCCACGCCCACGGGCACCCCGTACACGCCCACGGCCACCCCGCACGCGCCCACGGGCGCGCCGTACACGCCCACGGTCTCCGAAGCTCCCGAAAGGAGCTCCATGCTGCCCGAGCCCCTCCGCGGCCCCGCCTTCTCGTCGTACGCACCCGAGGAGGTCGGCTGGCTGCTCCAGGACCTCTCGGACGTCGAGTTGGAGGCGCCCACCGAGGAACGCGAGGAAGCCATCCAGAGCGGCGGCGCGCACTACGCCGAGTCGCTCCCCGTCGAGTACCAGCCCAGCGAGCGCTACCAGGAGCTGTTCCACACGGCCCTGGAGAGCTCCGCCGCCCGCATCGCCCGTGCCGTCGGCACCGTCACCGAGACCGTCCTCGCGGAGCGGCCCGGCCGCCGCCCGGTCCTGGTCTCCCTCGCCCGCGCCGGCACGCCCGTCGGCGTCCTCATGCGCCGCTGGGCGCTGGCCCGCCACGACCTCGAGCTCCCGCACTACGCCGTGTCCATCGTGCGCGGCCGCGGCATCGACGCCAACGCGCTCCGCTGGCTCGCCGCCCACCACGACCCGGCCGACGTCGTGTTCGTCGACGGCTGGACCGGCAAGGGCGCCATCGCCCGCGAACTCGCCGACGCCCTCAAGGAGTTCGAGGCGACCGAGGGGATCACCGGCTTCGACCCGGAGATCGCCGTCCTCGCCGACCCCGGCTCCTGCGTCCGCGTCCACGGCACCCGCGAGGACTTCCTCATCCCCTCCGCCTGCCTCAACTCCACGGTCTCCGGCCTGATATCGCGTACGGTGCTCCGCTCCGACCTCGTCGGACCGGACGACTTCCACGGCGCCAAGTTCTACCGCGAGCTGGCCGGCTCCGACGTCTCCGCGGACTTCCTCGACGCCGTCGCCGCCCGCTTCGACGAGGTCGCCGAGACCGTCGACACCGAGGTCAAGGAACTCCTCGCCACCGACCGCACCCCCACCTGGGAAGGCTGGGCGGCCGTCGAGCGGATCAGCGAGGAGTACGGCATCCACGACGTCAACCTCGTCAAGCCCGGCGTCGGCGAGACCACCCGGGTCCTGCTCCGCCGCGTCCCCTGGAAGATCCTCGCCAAGCGCGGCGCCGACGCCGACCTGGCCCACGTCCGCCTGCTCGCCGAGCAGCGCGGCGTACCGGTCGAGGAGGTCGACGGACTCCCGTACAGCTGCGTCGGCCTGATCCACCCCCAGTACACAAGGGGTGCGACAGGCGCCGACGGCAAGGCGGTGGTGTCCCAGTGAGCACCCCCGCGAACACCTCTGCGACCACGGCCGCGGGCACGCCTGCGACCACGGCCGCGGGCACTCCTGCGACCACGGCCGCGGGCACGCCTGCGACCACGGCCGCGGGCACTCTTGCGACCACGACCGCGGGCACTCCTGTGACCACGGCCGCGGGAACGCCTGTGACCACGGCCGCGACCACTCTTGCGACCACGGCCGCGGGCATTCCTGCGACCCCGCCGATGGGCACTCCTGTGACCACGCCCATGGGCACTCCCTCCGGCACTCCCGCGAGCACCGGGGTGGGTACGACCCTGGTCGCGAGCGACCTCGACCGCACCCTCATCTACTCGACCGCGGCCCTCTCCCTCGGCATGCCCGACGCCCAGGCGCCCCGGCTGCTCTGCGTCGAGGTCCACGAGTCCAAGCCGCTCTCCTACATGACCGAGGAAGCGGCGGACCTCCTCGCCCGGCTCACCGCCGAGACCGTCTTCGTCCCCACCACCACCCGGACGCGCAAGCAGTACCAGCGCATCCAACTCCCGGGCACGGCACCGAAGTACGCGATCTGCGCCAACGGCGGGCACATCCTCGTCGACGGCGTCTCCGACGGCGACTGGCACGCCTCCGTACTGGGCCGGCTCGCCGACGAGTGCGCGCCGCTCTCCGAGATCCGCGCCTACCTCACCGCGACCACCGACCTGTCCTGGGTGCGCAAGCACCGGGTGGCCGAGGACCTGTTCGCCTACCTCGTCGTCGAGCGCGAACGGCTCCCCGAGGACTGGCTGGCACGCTTCGGCGACTGGGCCGGGGAGCGCGGCTGGACCGTCTCCCTCCAGGGCCGCAAGGTGTACGCCGTCCCCAAGCCGCTCACCAAGAGCGCGGCCGTCCGCGAGGTCGCCCGCCGCATCGGCGCCACCCTCACCCTCGCCGCGGGCGACTCCCTCCTCGACGCCGACCTGCTCCTCGCCGCCGACCGGGCCTGGCGTCCCGGCCACGGCGAACTCGCCGACAGCGACTGGACCGCCCCCCACCTCGACGTCCTCGCGGAACGCGGCGTCGCGGCCGGCGAGGAGATCCTCCGGCGCTTCCGCGCCGCCGCCAGGAGCTGACCCCTCGGGGGCCGGCCGCGTCCCACGCCACCCTCCGCAGAACCAGCGTTACCGGGCAGCAGGCGCCGGGAACGGACCGGATCCCCGAGAGACGACCTCCCGGGGATCCGGTCCGTTCCCTTTCCGGCCGGGGTCAGCCGCAGCAGCCCCCGCCGCAGCAGCCACCGCCACCGCCGCCACCCGCGCTCCGGGCGGGGGCGGCGGTGCTGCTGCCGCCGACGGCAACGGCTGACAGCAGCTTCACGGTGTCGTCGTGCCCGGCGGGGCAGGAGGCGGGGGCGGAGGACTCGGCCATCGGACGGCTGAGCTCGAAGGTGTCACCGCAGGTGCGGCAGCGGAATTCGTAACGAGGCATGGGGACAGGCTAACGGCGGGATGCGCCCGGCATCAGTGGCCCGCGCCCCGCTCCTCCCGGATCAGGCCGACGACGTGCGCGGCGGAGGCGCGGACGGCCTCCAGCTCGGTCAGGAAGTGCCAGTAGTCCGGGTGACGGCCCTCCAGGGAGCCCACGGCCCGGTCGAGCCGGGCGACGGCCTCGTCGAGGGGCCGGGCATGGCGCGGGTCGGGCGTGTTCCGGCCCGCCATGGCCAGCCGCTGGGCGTCCCGTATCGCGAAGCGGGTGCGGTCGACCTCCGCCGTCGGGTCCTTCGCGACGGCGTCCAGACGGCGCAGCCGCTCACCGGCGGCCGAGACGGCCTCGTCGGTCGAGTCGAGCAGCGCGCGGACCGTGGACAGCAGCGAGGTCGCGTCGGGCCAGCGCTGCTCGGCCCGCGCCTTCCCGGCCTCGGCGAGCCGCTCCGTGGCCTGCCGGAGCGTTTCGCCGGCCTGCTCGGGAACGTGCTGGAGGTCCTGCCAGCAGGCCGCGGAGAACCGACGGCGCAGCTCGGACAGGACCGGTTCGATGCCACCGGTACGCGTGGTGAGCGCCTCGGTACGGGTCCGGAGGGACACCAGGCGCCGGTCGATCTCGGCGGCCCGCTCCGGCAGCCGCTCGGCCCCGGCGCGCACCGCCTCGGCGTCCCGCAGCACCCGGTCGGCCCGCTGCAGGGTCTCGGGCACGCCGTGCCGCCCGGCGCCCTCGTTGAGCCGGGTCAGCTCGGGCCCGAGCGCGGCGAGCCGCGCGGCCAGGTCATCGGCGCGCAGCCCACGCTCGCGTACGACCTCCAGGGCGCCGCTCGCACCTCGCAGCGCCTGCCGGGCCCGCTCGACGGCGGGCGCGAGCCGCGCGAGCTGGGTCTCGGCGCGCCCGAGGAGCGGGGCGAGCCCTTCCTCGAACCGGTCCAACTCGCCCTTGACGCGGTCGAGCTCCTCCTTGGCACGGGTCAGCTCCGCACGGGCCCGGGAAGCGGTACCGGCGTCGAGCTCGTCCCGATCGAGATCATGCGCGTCGACGGCGCCGATGTAGACGTGACTGACCTCGTCGATCCGCCGCCCGAGGGCCTCGAACCCTTCGACGGCCCGACGCGCCTCGGGGGAGCTGTCGACCGCGGTGATCGTCTCGATGGAGATGCGGAGTCCGCGCTGCGCGGTGTCGAGCTCGTAGAAGGCGGCGGCTGCGGCGTCCTTGGCGGCCTGGGCCTCGGCCCGCTGGCCCTCCCCGCGCCCGCCGAACCAGCGGCGGGTCCCGCCGCCCGCGACGGCGTGCGGCAGCAGCGCGCCGACCAGCAACGGCAACGCGAGGGCCAACCGGAACGCGGACACCCCGGGCGTCGATGTGCCCCTCACGTCACTCGCCGCCACGTACTACTCCCCGTGCTGTGTCCGCCGTGCCCGGTCCGGTTCATTCTCCCACCCGGTAAGGACGAACACACGGCCCGGTCAGTTCAGCGTGCGGACGGTGACATCCCCGTTGTCGCTGCGCAGGCTCACGGAGCGGGGGCTCCCGTCCCGGCGGGGCACGTCGAGACGGACGTCACCGTTGTCGCTGGAGCCGGCCACGGCGTACTCGGCCCTCGGCACCTCGACGGTGACATCGCCGTTGTCGGTGACCACGTCGACCTTGCGGGGGACGGCACCCAGGGTGATCCGCACGTCACCGTTGTCGGACCGCACGGAGAGCTCGGGCGACGTGACGGAGTCCTCGACGCGCACGTCCCCGTTGCCGCTCCCAAGATCGAGCACCCCGCCGGCCTTCCGCACCCGCACGTCCCCGTTGTCGGACCGCACCGTCAGGGGAGTGGCGAAGCCCTCGGCGGTGACGCCCCCGTTGCCGTCCTCGACGGTGACGGCGACGCGACGGGGCACCCGGATCCGGTGCACCGCCCCGCAGCCGGCCGCCACCCCGTCACACTCCACCCGCAGCGTGAGCCGCCCGTCCACCAGCTTCCAGCTCGCCTCGGGCCCCGACCCCATGAACACCCACCCGTCGACCTGGCGCTCCACCCGTACGTCCTCGATGTCAGCGGGCGTGATCACCAGCTCGGAGTTGTCCGAGTCGACGGTAAGCGCGTCCCCCTCGAACGCGAACACCCTCCGCTCCACCGGAGCCCCCTCGACACCAGCGCCCCCACACCCCGCCAACGCCAGCACAGCAACCCCACAAACGAGCACCACCCGGACCAGACGACCTGCACCCATGACGATCCACCCCCCGAAACCGACCCAACGACCCCCCGACGCTACGACCCCCCACCCCACCCCACGATCCGGCAACCCACCCTCCCCAGGTGGGGCTACCCCCCCCACCCCCCATCGGTTTGCAGCACCCACCCCCGAGCCATGTAGGCTGTTGCCTCTTCCACGGGTGCGTAGCTCAGGGGTAGAGCGCTGCTCTTACAAAGCAGATGTCGGCGGTTCGAAACCGTCCGCGCCCACCAGTGCAAAGGCCCCCAGCCGATCATGGCTGGGGGCCTTTGACATCCACTTCTGACATCAACGCGGGTGGTCACTCACGACCGGGGACGGCTCCTGAGCAGCCGATCGATGTGACTCACGGCCTCGCGCTGCGTGTCCTGGACGACGTGGGTGTAGACGTTCATCGTCACGGCGATCTGGCTGTGGCCGAGGATCTCCATCACGACGCGGGGCGGGACGCCGGCGGCGGTCAGGAGCGTCGCCGTACCGTGCCGGGCGTCGTGGAGCCGGACGACGCGGAGACCGGCGTTCTTGGCGACGCGGGTGAACGAGCGGTAGAGGTTGCGCGGCTCGATGGGCTGGCCTGTGCGGGTGGTGAAGACGTACCCGGTCTCCGTCCACTTCTCCCCGGCACGCTCGCGGGCGGCGGCCTGCTTGAGACGCTGCCACCGCAGGGGAGCGACGCAGATCGCGGGGAGGGGAAGCGTTTGCTTGCGTCGGCGCCCTTTGGGGTCGTCCTCGTACACCTCACCAGCGACCCGCTGCCGCTGCGTCCTGACCCGGATCTCCCGCTTGTCGAGGTCGACGTTCTCCCAGCGGAGGCCGACGACCTCCCCGCGGCGGAAGCCGAGGGCGATGGCGAGCACGAAGGCGGCGTACAGCGGGTCCTTCCGGGCGGCGGCGAGGAAGTCGAGCGTCTCGTCCAGGGATCAGGGGGAGAGCTCCCGGGCGGCGACGGTCGGCGGCTCGACGAGCGTCGCGACGTTCCGGCTCACCAGCTCCTCACGGCAGGCGGCGGTGAGGGCGGTGCGCAGGACGCGGTGCGACTCCTTGGCGGTGGCGGCGCTGGTCTTCTTCTCCAACTGGACGAGGAAGCGTCGGACGTCGGCGACGCCGAGGGATTCCAGCCGCTTGGACCCGAGCATCGGGACGAGGTAGAGCCGGACGTGCACCTCGTACTTGGCCGCGGTGGTCTTCTTGCGGCGCGGCTTGACGATGTTGTCCAGCCAGTACGGCAGCCACTCTGAGAGCTTCATCGAACGGGTCGGGACGGGAACGCCGTTGTCGACCTTGTCGAGGAGCGCGCGGCGCTTGGCGTCGCACTCGGCCTAGGTCTTGCCGTAGGTGAACTTCCGGGCCCGTGTGCCGTCGGGCTGGAGGACGTAGACGGCAGCCTGATAGCGGCCGTCGGACCGCTGGGTGATGGTGCCGGCCCCGTTGGGGTTGCGCTTGCGCTGGGTGGCCATCAGGCGGCCTCCTCGATCTGGTTGTCGATGAAGTCCCGGATGGCGTCGGCGGGGACGCGGCGCGACCGGCCGATCGTGAGGGAGACCAGGCGGCGGGACCGGATGAGGTCGTAGACGGTCGAGCGACCGAGCTTGAGGCGTGCCATGACCTCCGGCACGGTCAGCAGCTCAGGGGTGGCGGTGGTCATGTCGCAGCTCCTTCCAGGGCGATTTGGTCGCGCAGGGCTTCGCGGGCGGTCTCACGGTTGAGCTGGATGTCCCGGGCGATCGAGGCGGCGAGGGCGGCCTCACCGGGGGAGTGACCCTGGCCGGCGTAGGCCCAGGAGGTGAGGACGAGGACGGTTTCCGGCTCGATGTCGTCGAGGCCGCGGGCCGTGCGTTCCTGGGCGGCGCGGTAGTCGGCACGGGTCTGGCGCAGCTCGCTCAGGGTGGTGGAGTACTGCCGGGACTTGGTGGAGAAGTGGCCCCGGAAGCCGAGCATGTGAGCCCAAGCGAGGAGGCGCCGCTCCGGGTACAGCGGGTCGAGGTCGAAGCAGGCTTCGACGAGGCGGCGGGTGTGGTCGGGGACTCCGAGGAGGACGAGAGCCTCGCGGTTGCCGATGCGGCGGTCGAGGCTGCCGGTGGTCTCGGCGGCCTTGGTGGCGTACTTGGCGATGTAGGAGGCGACGGCCTGCTCGGTGATGTCGGAGCCGTCGCCGAAGGCCTTGACGGGCCGGATGTCGAGCTGGGTGCCCCAGCGGAGGCTACGTAACGGCTGATCGCCAGCGGCGGGGACGGTGACGGTCGTGTACGCGTGGGTGGCGGCGGCGCGGATGGCGTCGGTGAGGCGTTCGGTGGTGGCCCAGGACGGCGGCGGGGAGTCGGGACCGTCCGGGCCGTCGATGCGGACGACGGCGTGGAAGTGGACGGCGCCTCGCTTCTGGAATTCGGCGACCTTCCCGTACGCGATCCGAGCGACGGCCTTCAGCTCCCTCTGCGAGAGGCCGGCCGTGGCGGCGATTTCCCGGCGAAGGCGGTTCGTGAATCGCTGCCAGAGCTGTCCGGCGTGGTTGTTGAAGAGGACGGCGGCGGCGTAGTCGTACGAGTCGGGGTCGAGCGGCGTGCCGAGGGCGGTGTCGTCCTCGGAGTGGCGGGCCCCGCAGCGGCAGGGCCGGGCACCGGGGCGGTTGTGGACCGGGCCGAAGGACGGGGCGGTGAGGGTGAGGAAGACGCGGGGGTGCTCGCGGACGGTGGCGGGGATGTCCCGGGCGCTGTCTCCGGCGAGGCCGGCGCGGATGAGGTGGTACGTGTCGCCCGCGTAGGTCCAGGCGCAGGCGGGGCAGCGGGAGGCCCGGCGGTTGCCGCAGGCGATCCGGAGACGGCTGCCAGGCTCGGTGTCGGTGGAGTACCGGTGGAGGGTCTCGCCGGTGGTCTTGTCGCGGGTGAGGGTCCAGCCCTGGAGGTGGACGGGGTGGGAGCAGCCGCCGGTGCGGTGGATCTGCTCCTTCCAGCGGTCGAAGTCGGGGGATCCGGCCATCCGGAGCATGTCGCCCAGGGTGGCGGTGTCGAATCCCGCCGACGAGGCGGCTGGGACGGTCATCATGGAGTGCTTCCTTCTGGTTCTGCGAGCTGGGTAGGAGCGGGGCTTCCGGGCGGCGGAGACTTGGCGGTTGAGCCGCCCGGAGGCCCGACTAGCGGCGCCGCTGCTGGCTGTTGAGGAGCGAGCGCAGGACGACGGCGCACACGGCGACCGACGCGGCACTGATGGCGACGGCGAGGAGCATGGAGACCAGGACCGTGCCGACGACCAGGACGGCACCGGTGCCACCGGCAACGACCATGGCCAGGCCGCCCGGGGTGAGGCGCACGGCCGGGGACTGTGCGGGGGCAGGGGCAGGGGCGGGGGCGTGGTGGTGGTTGCAGGCCACCGCGTCGGCGGTGTGATGGGGCACGATCTCGGCAGTCACGGTCGGCTGGACGAGCGGGGTGACGAGGCCGGTCGGAAGCGGGTTGACCGGGATGCGCGGCTGGAACATGGCGGTTCTCCCTACTTGTTGATCGTGGTGTCGATGAGCGGGGCGAGGACGCTGTCGGCGAGGAGGTAGCCGCCGAGGAGGATCACGGCGACGAGCCACCAGGGTGGGCGGATGAGCTTGATGCCGAGGCCGCCGACGACGATCAGGGCGAGCCAGAGCGGGACGTCCATGACGCAGATCTCCTTGGGGTCAGCGGGGCTTGCAGCGGTGCGTGCGGGCGGCGAGCTGGGCGGCCGAGGAGCTGGAGTACTCGGCGGACCAGCCGCAGCCGTCGGCCGTACACACCGCGGCGTACTTGGTGCGGCCGTGACGGTCGCGGTGAGTGCCGATCTGCACCGGGCCGATCCGCATCACGGAGTGGAAGTGATCGCGAGGGGCCATGAGGGTCTCCCTTCAGGCGAGCTGGGCGGCGATGGCGTTGGCCATCAGGGGCGGGACGCCGAGGCGGGCGCGCAGGGTCTCGGAATCGATCGGGTAGCCGGTACGAGCGCGGTAGTCATCGGCGACCTTGCGGGCGTGAGCGACGAGCGCCGGCGGTACAGCGACGGGGGTGGGTTCGGGCTCTGGTACCGAGTCCGGAACTGGCTCCGGTTCTGGGAAGGGGAGGGCCGGTACGGCGTCGATCTCCGGCTCCGGCTCGGCTACGTCATCCCGCTCGATGACCGCGTCCACGGCTGGGGGCTGCTCGGTGGTGGTGCCGAGTTCGGCCTGTGCGGCAACAGCTGGATGCCCGGGGGAGTGGACAAGGAGGGTGCCGCCGAGGAAGGCGAGGGCGGGCCACCCGGCGACGAGGATGCGCAGCCAGGCGGGAACGTGGCCGAGGTCGAGGAGTCCGGCGGTGGCGACGTTCGCACCGAGCGACGCGGACAGGGCGACCATGAACCAGGTCCAGGCCGAGCGGGCAGGCTTGCCGGCGGCCCGCGAGGTCCGCAGCCGGTGCCAGGTGGCGACGAGCAGGAGATCCACGGAGACGGGGTAGGCCCACGCCTTCCAACCGGACTGTCCGGCAGCCGCAGCCAGGTCGTGGAGGTGAGCGAAGGACAGGGCGCCGGCGATCGCGGCTTGTACGAGGACGGCGTCCGGTCGGCGGATGGGACGCATCGGAGGGTCCTCCTTCGGGTTTCGGGCATGGGCGGGGTAGGGACCTGGCGTGAAGCGGTCACGCGCCGTGGAGCGAGGGGATTCAGGCGATCGCAGGAGCCGTGACGGTCGAGGGAGCCGCGGCTTTGCCCAGGGGCGGAAGGACGGGCCGGAAGGCGTCCAGCGCGAGGATCTCGGGCGTGCGGTGAGCGTGGGAGTTCGCGATGTTCACGGCTCGCCGGAGCGTGAGGTACGGGGTGCGGATGCGGACCCACCCGCCGGAGGAGTCGCCGGCGACAGCGGTGCCGGGTCGGTCGGTGCGGATTTGGACCGTGGCGAGGACGGCGTCCGGGGCGATGTCGCCGAAGGCCATGTTGGCGGAGGTCTCGTCGTTGACGCGGTGGGCGGTGCGGCCGGTGAGCTGGGCCCGGAGCATGGTGATGCCCTTGCCGAGCTCGGAGCCGAAGCGCTGCCCGCAGATTTCCAGGTAGATGCCGGCGGCGCGGCCGAGCTGGGAGAGCCGGACGAGAGAGGTGATGATCCGGTCCCGTCGCTTCTCCTCGTCCTTCGTTGCGAACAGGGCGAGTTCGGCGACCTCATCGACGAGCAGGACGATCGGGGTCGGACGCAGGTGGTTGGGGAGGTCCCAGATGTCGGCGGTGATCTCCGCATCCGGCAGGTCTGCACTCAATCTCTGCTCGCGTCGAATCAGTTGATAGACGCCCTCCATGTGCTCGACGAGGGCGTCGAGGAGGTCGGCAGCTGCATCAGGGTTATCGGCCAGGGCGGTGAACCGCCGTGCGAGTGGGGCGAGTTCGACTCCCTGCTTGCAGTCGATCCCGACGAGGGCGACATCCAGCGTGGCGAGCGCGGCGACGAGGTTGCGCTGATAGACGGACTTCCCGGACTGGGTGGCACCGACGTTCAGCGCGTGCGGGGTCTGGCGGTAGTCGCGGTAGTAGACCTCTCCGTCCTCCCGCATGGCGACCGGAACCCGCATCACCCCACCACGGGTGGCCGCAGGCATCTGCACCCGCTTGAGGACGTCGTACCCGGTCATCCGCAGCTCGACGACACCCGAACGGACCTCCCGGGCGGTGACGTTCTGCATGACGAACGAGTGCCGGAGCCGGTCCGAGGCGGCGGAGAAGTCGAACGCGTCCTGACCGGGACGCAGCTTCACCCGCAGTACGAGCCCGGTACGTGTCGGCCGCAGCCGCAGGACCCGGGGCGCCCGCGACTCGGGGATGGGCTGGCGGGTCATCCGGGCCAGCGCCAGGCGCCAGCGCGAGGGCGGGACGGTCAGCCCGCACGCGTCCATGACCGACGCGTACCGGGCGAGGATCCGCACCACGGCGAAGACGACGCCGAAGCTCATCCAGTACCAGGCCGGACGCTGCCACCGCAGCAGCAGCGCGACCGTGGCGACCAGGGCGAGGGTGACCGTTAAGGCGGTCATGGGTCAGCCGACCTTCGCGGTGGCGAGCGAGGTGACGGCGACCGCGCGGAAGCTGATGCCGTGGCGCTTCTGGCCGTTGAACTCGTTCTCCCAGGGCCGGGCGACGACCCCGGTCAGGGCGACCGGGGTGCCCATGGACAACTCCTCGGAGATGCCGGTCTTGGGCACGGTCAGGTTGAGAATCTCGGCGTTCCCGTCCATGACGAACATGACGTCGACGGTCATCAGCGGGGCACCGGTGTCCCGGTCGGTGGCGATCTCGCCGGTCTGCCGGTTCGCGATCTTCGGAGCCGGGGGCTGGGCCACCATCACCATCGCGGCGGACGTGTCGACGGGGATCTGACGCACAGTGGATCACTCCTCTATAGAGGTTGGGCTCGTTCACTCCTATATAGGAGTGACATGAAGAAGAGTGCCCCACTCCTGTACATGAGTCAACCCGCCGCGGAAGGAAACCGCAGCGGGTCGAGGGAAGTTGAGCGTGCGTCAGTCGGTCGCGGGGATCCGGTACTGGAAGACGAACTGGTCAGCGGCCATGAGCGTGTCGCAGACTTCCACGACCCGCCCCTTCTTCGTTACGGCATCTCGCAGCAGGTGCACCACGGAGGCACCAGGACTAAGGGCCAACTCCGACGCTTCGGCCTTCGAGGCAGGCCGAGCCTGAAGCGTCTCGACGAACTCGGCGAAGGTGTGGCCGTGGTCTTCGAGCCGGGCGTAGATGCCGCCGGGGCCGGGGTTCTCGGCGAACAGCTCGGGGATGTCCTTCACGACGTCCCAAGGCAGGTACGACGAGGCGGTCTCGACGGGAGTCCCGTTCCGGAAGTACAGCCGCCGTCGCGCGAGCACTTGGGTCCCGGCGTCGACGCCGAGCCGCTCAGCGATGTCCGCAGGCGCCTCCATGGGCCCGATGTAGAGGACGCTCACCTTGGCCGTGGCGCCAGCCTGCTCGGACTCGGCGAGGTAAGCAGCCTTACCGCCCCGCCGGTGAGAAGCGCGGAACCGATCCGAGGACCGAAGCCGCACAGGAGGCCGGTCCTTAACGATCGACCCCTTGCCGTGCCGGGTCTCGACGAGCCCACTGGCCCGTACCTCCACCATGGCCTTACGGATGGTCCCGCCGGCGACCCCGTACCGCTCGACGAGCTCGGACTCACTGGGCACCATGTCGCCGGCCTTGAGGACGCCAGACCGGATCTGTTGGACGATCTCGTCCGCGATCTGCACGTACCGAGGTACGGCCCTGCCAGCTCCTGCTGGAGTTCCCACAGTCCTACCCACTCTCATATGCTCCTGTACATGAGTAACGGGAGCGCGGGAACAAAGTCAACGCCACTCCACTCCGTGTCCGTGGCCGGAGCGGTAGTGCGGGAAGACGGCCGCCTCCTGGCGATCCGCCGAGCGGACAACGGCACGTGGGAACTCCCGGGTGGAGTCCTCGAACTCACCGAGGCACCGGAAGCGGGCGTAGCCCGCGAGGTCCTGGAGGAGACGGGCATCCACGTCGAGGTGGACGAACTGACGGGCGTATACAAGAACACCACCCGCGGCATCGTCGCCTTGGTTTTCCGCTGCAAGCCCTCCGGCGGCACCGAGCGAACCTCAGACGAGTCGACCGCGGTCGACTGGCTCACGCCGGCTGAGGTCGAGGAGCGCATGGCCGAGGTCTACGCGATCCGCCTCCTAGACGCCCTGGACGGAAACGGCCCCCACGTCCGCAGCCATGACGGTCGCCACCTCCTGGGGGCGTCCGCATGACCACCCGGAAGCCCATCAGCGAATGGCGCGACGTCTATGACTTCCTGGACCAGGTCCGCTTGCGGCCAGGGATGTTCGTGCGCGGCGGTTCCCTCCTGGAGCTCCAGGCGATGCTGTACGGCTACCGAGTCGCATCCGAGATCCATGGCTCCGAGGCTATGACGGACTTCGAACACCAGGGTCCGTTCGCCGAATGGTTGTGGCCGCGACTTGGCTACACCTACGCCAGCCCCGTGGGATGGGCCGTCGAGATCACGAAGGCTGCGGAGGCAAGCGGCAGGGCAGGCATCGACCTGTTCTTTGACCTGCTGAGCGAGTTCAAGGCCGAGCGAAGCCCGGAAGCGCGGTAAGACTTTCTCTACTTCATCAAGACCCGCGCACGGCGCGGGAGCGCGCCGCCTTTACGGCGGGGCCGCCGCCACTGTCTTCGCCAGCGGCGGCCCCGCCCGGCGGCGCGCTATGTGCGGCGGGCAGGCGAGAAACAACCTCCCCCTCGACCAGAGGGCCCGGGCAGGCTTGCCCCATGGAGACCCCGGCAGCACCGACAGCCTTCCGCGTCACGTTCAACGACTACCACCAGGACCCGAACGACAGCGACGTCCTGCGGCGAGCGGTGACCATCCACGCCGACCGACTCACCTTCGACAGCGACCACCTCGCCCTCTGGCTGACTGGCACCGAAGTCGGCTGCTTCCCCCTCGGCGCCATTGAGTCGATACACCCCCAGGCCGGCCCGGGCAGACAGCGGGAATCGCCGGAAGAGCTCCGCGCCCGCTACCCCAAGATGGGCCAGCCCTGGACCCAGGAAGACGACACGCGCCTCCTTGCCCTCTACCAGCAAGGAGAGCGAGACCTCGACGCCCTCGGGGAGCAGTTCGACCGCAAGCCCAGCGCCATCAGGTCACGCCTGGCGAAACTGGGCCTGGAAGCCCTCGGCTGACCCGAAGAAGCGCAGCGCGGAGGGCAGCCGCGGGTCAAAGAAGATGCCTCCAGCGGGGGCGCTCAGGCTCCGGGATGGAGGGGGCCCGTGGGCGGGTGCCGGCCGGTGGGGCGTGGCGGTGGGGACTCCCATCCCGTCTGCCGTCGACCCAGGCAGAGCCGAGCAGACACGGCACCGGGCGTCCAGGTCGTTCGTACAGTGGCGCGCTCCACCTGGACGCCCGGCACCGCGCCTGCTCCACAGGGTGTGGGTCGACGGCAGACGGGATGGCAGTCGGGGCAGTCGTGGGCACAAGCAGGAGGCTGGGTCCGACACACTCACCGTGCCGGTGCCTTAAGATGCAGAGACGCCTTCCCCAAGATGAATCTGATATAGCATCAAACCCACACAGGCCTTTAGTACTTGCTCAGCGTTTACGCTGGCTATCTCCCCCGCCCACTCTTCAAGTTGTCGTTCGTGCCTGACGTCCCAATATAGAGTTCTCTTGGTGAAAGACTGGGACTCCCGGAAGGCAATGCTTTCATCCTCCAAAGCCTTTCGGACCTTGTCGGATGTACCTTCTGACGCGGCGTTACGGATCGCATCAACCAGTAGTGCCGTGACTGTGGTCTCGTTACTATCGGCCTCGCGTGCCAAATCTTGCAGCACATACGTTGGCCAGCACACCTCTCGACGCACCATCGTCGACTTCCGCCATCCTGCAAAGTCGTTCATCTTTCACCTCCCGGTTGGTTAAACCATCAACGCTATCCGTTCGGCTCACGCTTGTCCAGACTTCGATCGGTATCGCAGTGGGTAACAAGGATGCGATCGGAAAGTAGGCCAAGGCAACCAAGATTCGGAAAGCCTGGCCCTTGACCATCTGCCAACATGGGCAAATACAACCTTGGTTCGACGTTTTCTACTTGCAAAAACCTCCCAATTTTGCTCCGCATCGTTTGTTCATCCTCGAAATCCTCGCCTGAATTACTGTCGACACTCTGCTCAAGCAGGGCTCGGGCGCCAGCGTCCAAAATTCCCTCGTCTTCCCTCGCCCACCACATCGCATCGAAGCCGATAGCGACCACGAGGTATTCGCATTGCTCCTGGCAGCCGTCAGCGAATTCAATGATCACTTCTCCCGGCCCCTCGGATATTCCCTCTACTTGCCCGCTCACCGTCTTTAGGTTCTTAGCGTTATTGACCAACTTCTTGGCCTGTGCAGGGAAAACTCCTCGAACTGCACGAGTTAGGAATGCTTCCCGCAAGCCTGAATTCATCCCTTCCCAATCGCGCGGATCCGAGTAATGCCTGTTTTCATCATGACTCTCACCGCGCGTATATACGACCCCCTGGCGGGATATTACCTTAATGTGACAGGCGGGCGGCATTCGCTTAAGTAGTGTCAGTACAACCGAAGACGCTGCACCGCCATCGCCAATTACGCAGACACTGATCCCGGACTCTGCGTCTTTAGCGATTCTGTCTATGTGCTTCCAGAAGTGCTGCGCGTCGACCATGCGGCGAGTCGAACTAGTTTGACCCTTAACTTTTTTTGGTACCCCAGGACCCGTTATGACCAAACCGTCCCCTTGGATGGGTGCGGCTAGACCCCTCAGGCTAATCTCCCATTTTCCCTCTGAAATGCCAATGCCGTCGACTGTGCCAATCTCAACGTCCGCCCCCACCTCCTTGGCGACCCACTGAAGGTAGAGAGCCCACTCTTCGAGTGCCGGGTTAGGGAGACCTCTATCAACCCAGTCAGAGAAGCTGTCCACCAAGTCATCTTGTTCAGCCACCAAGTAGGATTGCCAGCTATATCTTAGCATTAGGCGATCGACTTCTTTGTCGCTAGTGCCCCACGCGCGCGAGTGATATGGGTATCCGATGTCTTTCATCGGAGGAGTGGCCAATGCGTGACTACCATCGGTGAATCCGTAATCTCCTATCCAGTTCGCCGCCGTCTCCGAACGCTCTATTAATTTCACATCTGGCACAGGTATGTCCAAGTCGCGCAAAACCCGGGCTTTGGCTGCGAGAGCGAGTCCCTTTGGGCCGGATCCGATTACAACGATGCGCTCGTCTGGCATATCGACCTCCTATCCACCAGAGACTTAGCGGCGCTCTTACCCGGGCGACGCCTTGCATGCCAACATGGATATTTTGCTCCTTTTGAGCAGAGATGGCATCTTGGCGGGAAGGTGGCCTCCATGCACCGCGAACAGCACGTGAGGGGCTTGGAACTAATCCCGGCCTGGTGGCTGTCACATCAAGGATACGAAGCCGTTCTGGGCCACTGTGGGCGGCGACGTGCCAGTGGGTACCAGCAGCGCGCACTGTGTCCTCACATCCCCTAGGGTTGAGGGCGGGCTTCTCGTGCTGCGGCCTATTCGTGGACGGAGGACGGACGATGGATGCCCTCTAAGTCGCTAACCTGCAGCAACGCGTGAAGCGTATGCGCCCTCCGGAGCTGTTCACGGGGACAGAGGAAACGCGTAGCGGGGCCCTGGATTTAGACCCGACCCTCCACTACGGACGTGCGGATCGCCCTCGCCTGCCGCCGGCAGCCTTCGGCTCCGTCAGGAACGTGTCAGACAACTGCGGGAAGGGTTTGCAGTCTCGGGCAGTCAGGTTGACTACGGGAGGCTGCTGAACTTCTCCTGGTCCAGCCGATAGAGAGCCTCGGCATGGCGTTCCGCGAAGCCGACGATGTCCGGGACGGGACGGCGGCTCAGCTCCTCGGCGAGGCGTTGGCGGCTCGCACGCGTGGCCGCACCGCTCAAGGTGGCTATCAGAGCCCAGAAATCCGCCCAAGTCAGTCTCATGGGCGCAGGATGTCAGGGCGGTCTGACATCCAAATCTGTATCAACGATGGCGGACGGCGGCGGCCGTACGCGGCTTGCTGTGGCAGGGGTGAGCAGCAGTCCTTGCCCGGTCGGGGCACGGCGGGCGAACGCACACAGGAGATGTCGGTTCGAAGCCGTCCGCGCCCACCGGAAAAGCCCCCAGCCGATCTTGGTTTGGGGGCTTGTGACGTCAACGACGGCCAGAACCGCCCTAGCCTCTGCGTCTCCTGGACGACATGGGCGTATGCGTTCATAGTGACAGCGACCTGGCTGTGCCTAAGGATCTCCATCAGGGCCCGGGCGGGACTGCGGCGGCGGTGAGAGCATTCGTGGAGCCGGGTCTTTCGCAAGGCGGGTAAATGAGCGGTTGAGGTCGATAGGCTTGCCGGTGCGCGTAGTAGCAAGCCACCCCCCACTCCTTCACCGACGGGCATCAGCCGCCGGAACGCCTATTATTCTCCGCTTGCTGCGCGGCGAGTCGGCGCAGGACAGCGCGGTCCGCCTGCGGGATGGAGTCCATCAGGTCCATGAACCACGGTGCGATCCAGGACGAGTCCCGATGGAGCCACTCGCCTGGCGAGAGGGCGGTGCCGGAGACCCAGTCCTCGGAGGGCGGCTCGCTGCTTCTCGAGGCCGCAGCAATCCCTACAGACGGCTCCGTTTCTCCCGCAGCACGCCGCCCGAGCTGAGCTGTCACACCGATCAGCCACCACTGGATCAACCGCCCGAACGGCGACGCCGACTCCAAAGCCGCACGCACGGCCGAAGAGACGAGCCCAACTGAATTGAACGCAGCAAGCGCCAGCCCCTCCGGCGGGACCTGGTGAGACGCTGTTTCCTCAGTGACCACCAGCGGCGTGTCCGGCACCTTGGCCTCGAACGCCTCTGACACCCGCTCAATCTCTGCATACGTGTCCGCGGCGAGCTCGGCGTCCAGGAACTCTCTGACCCCGCCGAAGAAGGTTGGCGGCGTCTCGATCCTCAAGTCTGCCTGAGCCCTCCGCCTCAACTCGTCGACAAGGCTCGGCCACGGACGGGAGCTACTCGAGCCTGAGCCCCGCTCGTACCAATCCTCCTTCGTGTCATTTGATACGAACAGCACGCGGCGGCCGGTGGGCGGCAGTTGGCGAACATGCTCGATCACCTCCTCCCAAAGGAGGAAGTCGCCCGCGGACTTCAGCGGCGTGTCCTTGTCGGAGTCGGAAAATCCGGGCGGGATCTTGTTTGGGAACCTGAAGGCGGTCGCTTCCTCCAGACGCTTGCGCAGGACGTCGTCGTCCGGCTGCTCGCCGATGCCTTCCCCGTACATCTTCGCAATCCGCGGAAGAATAGGGTCTTCCGCATCGGCGGAGTTCAGAGTTAAGCCGTGGTCGGTTTTGAGCATGTTCAGGTGGCGCTTGAACTCGTGCCGGTACACGTCGAGGTGCGCATCGACGTCGGAATCCGCGACGAGTGCGTCAAGCCCCGCTATCTCCTGCTGGGCTCGTGCGTACTTGTCGAGCTGGGCACAGACGACGTTTTTGGCCTCGACGATCGCTTTACGGGCCGCCATGAGCTTCTTATTGACCTCTGACACCGCATCGGCGAGGGCCCTCTTGCGGGACTCCAGTGTGCTGCGGCGGCCGCGGACGAACTCGAGCCCGACTTGGTAGGGCATCCACAGCCGTCCTGCGGCCTGCTCGAGCGCCGACAGGACCTCCTCCCTGGAGGTCTCCGTGTACTCGTACAGGCTCAGCAGGACGTTCGTGTCCAGCACGATGATGCCGCCTGTGAAGAAGGCGCTGCGCTCGGGGTCCTGGGCCGACGGTCCGGGTTGGAGCCAGGCTGCAAAGCGCTGCAGCAGTACGGAGTCGTCCATCTCCCCCTCCGGCTCAGCGCCGTCCCCTTTTTAAGGTGATCATCTTGGCACAGGTGTCTGGCAGTTGGCGGACGCGCACGGCCTAGAGCCGTGGGTCTAATCGGCCCCCCTTGCGGCTCTTGGAGCCGCAAGGGGGGGCCGATCGCTACACCCCGTCGAAGTCGGCGAGCATGGCTGTCACCCGCGCCGGGGCTTTGTCGAGGAGGAAGTCGTCGACAAAGACCACGGCGGCGACACCGCGGCTGTCGGCTGCGGCAGCGTCCCGCACGGTGCTGATGCGGGGAGACTGGAGCAGGGCGTCAGCTGCCTCGAACGGGCTCTTGGCTGCGACCCAGACCCGCTCCTCGAAGAGGACCGCCGGGCCGGTGCCGCCCAGGTCGTCCACGAACTCGGCATCCTCGGGCGGGAAGTCCGACGCCCAGTTCCGCAGCAGTCCCGCAGCGCGGCGGCTCCGCTGGCTGCCGGCGGCGCCTGCGCCTTGGAGGATGGCCAGGAGGTCGCCGGCCAGACGCCAGTCCAGCAGGCTGTGGTACGCCATGTTGGTGTAGTCGCGCAGGCACTGGTAGCACGAGCCGCGGCAGTCGCGGCCGTGCGCGTTGTCGGCGAAGCCGGCCAGCATCCCGTTGGCGGTGGCCATGAGCTGCTCGAAGACCTCGGGTTCGGCGAGGTGCGTGCAGTAGCCGGCTCCGTTGTCCAGGGTGTCAGAGAGGAAGGCGAAGGTGCGTGCCTCGCTGCTCTCCGAGCCGGCGCCGTGGATGCCGGATGCGATCTCGTTGGGCTGCACTTGCAGCAGCGACCCCGCGGCCGTGCGCAGCAGGGCGGCCAGTGAGTACCAGGCTGCCCGCCGTCCCGAGCGGTCGTCGGGGAAGCCGGTGCTCTGCGGCACGGAGGTGAGGTTCAGGCGCAGTCCGAGCGCCGGGATCTCGGCTTCCTGGGGTCCGAGGAGGAACAGGTCCGTGTGCTGGGTGGCTCCGATGGCAGCGGTCAGCGGTTCCTCGCCAGTGGTGATGTCCTTCGCCAGCCAGGGGAACAGATCCGCCGCTCCCGTCTCCAGGTAGGCGCCCGACCAGTGTGCGGCGGGGCTGACCTTCGCGAAGCGGAACAGTCGGCCGCCGTTGTCGTTGACCGCGTACCGCTCCCCCTTACCGGCGTGTACCGCCATGCCTTTCGCCGCCATCTTCTGCGGTGCTCCGTGCTCGAGGTCGGCGGCCGTGCGGGGGGCGAGCGACCTGGCCCTCCATGCGAAATTGCCGTCGAAGTCGCGGGCCTTGCCTGCGGAGTAGAAGCCTGCGGGTTCGCGCAGTTCGATCTCGCGGTAGGAGCCGTCGGCCGCTCCGCAGGCGGGGCAGGGCTGCGGCGGGGCGTCCTGCTGCTCCGCTGGCGCCTGCACGCTGTCAGCGAGGTGGCCGCAGGCGCGGCAGATACCGATGCGGACGGGCTGCCCCAACGGCTCGTTGACGGCTCGGGGGGATCGCCCAGTCGGCTCGAACGCGACGACGCCGACCGCCGTGTGGACCTGCCCGTCTTTGACAGTCTCGGCGCCGGGAGCGAACTGCGAGATGGCGATGTCCAGCGACCGGTCGACTACCCCGGCCGGGGGCCAGGGGTAGGAGTCGTAGGGGCGCTTGGTGTACAGGTAGCGGGCTGAGGTGGGGAATCCGAACATGGGTAGCAGGCCGGACTCCGCTAGCCGCTGACTGAGTTCGTGGTGGCCGCGGGGCGCGTCCGCGATCTGGGTGACGCGGTTGGCGAGTTCCTGAGCCGCCCATGCCGCTGCCTGTTCTGGGGGCCAGGTGCTGCGGGTGCGGTCGGCGAGGGCTGCGGCGAGGCTGCGGACTTCGGGCTCGTGCGATTTGATCCATAGGCTGACCGCTTCGCTCACGGCGGGCCAGTCCGCTGTGCGGCCGAACTGGCCGTGGACGTTGCGGGTCGGGTCCGCTCCTGCGTCGTCCGCGGCTGCGCCCTGCACCGCGCCGAATGCCCTGCGCAGTACCTCCGCGGCCAGTACGCGCTGGTAGATGTCCTTCATGTCGGTGGACAGGTAGGGCGGCGGGGTCGCAGCGTTGGTAATGCGCTTGGGGTCCTGGAAGTAGTGCTCGTCATGGCTGCGGCCGCGGCACACGGTGAGGGCGAGCGCGACCGGCGAGGTGCGCCGTCCTGCCCGGCCGACGCGCTGCTGGTAGTTGAATCGGGTCGGCGGCATGTTCGCCATCAGGACGGCGGACAGAGGGCCGATGTCGACTCCGGCTTCCATGGTGGTGGTGACGGAAAGGACGTCGAGGGTGTCGGGGAGTTCGTGCTCCTTGCCGCCGAGGAAGATCCCCTGGAAGCGGGCTTGGCGGGCCTGGGCGTCCAGGCGGTCGGTCTGGCCGGTGAGTTCGGCGGCGTTGAGGCGGAAGTTACCGAACTTCCTGCGCGCCATCCAGGCGTAGTAGTCGGCGTCCGCCCCGTCGAACGGCTCAGGCGCAGCGGGCAGGGGCCGCCGGCACTTGGTGCACACCCCGACGCCGGGGTGGAGATGCCGGCGCTGGCAGACGGAGCAGGTCCAGGACACCGCTCGGCCGTGGCGCAGAGCGACGTGCTCGGGCTGGATGACGTACTTCTTGACTGCGTCCCCCCAGAGCCTCTCGACGGTCCTCTGCAGGTCGTCCGGGTCCTGGCCGAGGTGGTCGGCTGTGCTGGCCCAGAAGTCCCGCAGCTTCCTGGGCGGGTCGTCGGCGGGGCTGCGCAGTCCGGCGAAGCGGCGCATGTGGCCGAGGATGCGGAGGCTGGCCCGGGCGAGCGCGGCGTCCGAGGCCCGCTCGGCTTCGAGGGGCCACTGGTCGGTGGCGAGGGTGAGCCAGCCCAGGCCGAGGGATTCGAAGTCGCGTCCGGCGCTGCCGAACAGCCCGTTGAGCAGCTCGCTGGTGAGGGCTTCGCGGATGTCCTGGCGCAGCTGCTCCTGCCGTTCGCTCAGGACCAGGCTGGACTCTTCGCGCACGGTGCCGCCGGGCGGCTCGGGCCACCTGTACAGGGAGGTCCAGGGCTGCGGCTGGGCGCCCTTCTGGTAGCTGGTCTGCTGCAGGGATGCCTTCGGGCCGCCGGGGTTGATGCCGAGCTGGGCCAGGCGCTCGGCGACGGCGGCGCTGTGGCTGTCGAGGCTGGGCACGCGGCTGAGGCGGCTGTAGAGCGCGACCTCTTCTTCCGGGTCGGCCAGGTCGTCGTCGAGGTCGTCGAGGTCGGATACCTGGGGCTTTTGGAGCTTCTCCCAGGCGTCGTAGGTCTCCGGTTCGCGTGTGCGGAGCCGGGTGCGTGCGGCCTTGGCCGTCTCCTTGTCCACGGGGTCGCCGACGGCTTTGCGGTAATAGCCCGATACGGCTGCGAGGTCGGCGACCGGGTCGCCCTGGCCCTCGACCTCCTCGGCGAGCAGCAGGCGCAGGAGGTCCTGGTAGTGGCGCAGTCCCAGGCCTGCGGACAGCTTCGCTGCGTCCTGCCGGCTGTCGGAGAAGACCACGGCCTGCTTGTTCGGCAGCAGGGAGAGGATCCCGGTGGTCAGGACCTGGTTGACCTTCTCGAAACCGGTGCGCATCGACCTGACCGGTGTGCGCATGCGGCGCGGGTCGCTCAGGCTGAGGTGCTCGCTGCCGACCTGCTTGAGCTCCCAGTTGTCGCCGCAGTTGGGGCACTGGGTCGGAGCTGCGGGGAGGTCCTCTGCTTTGAGCCGGGCCCGTCCCTTCCTGGGCTGGGGCACGCTGGTGTGGAAGGACCAGCCGGTGTGGTCGTGGTGATTGCGCAGGATGCCGGTGCGCGGGTCGTACTTGCTGCGCTTGAACTCGAAGTCGGCGCTCAGCGTGCCCTTGTCCGAGGTGGAGCCCCACTCCTGCTTCTCTACGGCGGGGTCGTTCTTGCGCGGCCAGTAGACGATGTAGTTGGCGGCGCTCGGCCCGAGCGCAGCGGCGTCGGGCAGCGAGTCGAGGTCGGGCAGGTCCGCGAGCAGACCGGCTTCGAAGGGGCGCCCCTTCGAAGCGTTGCGGAAGGCCGAGGCCGGTGCGTAGCCACCGAGGAATGGGTCTCCGCAGTTTTGGCAGTAGAGGAGCTCGAGGACGCGCGCGTCGCAGCTGCAGCGCGGCGTGGGGCGGGAGTACAGCTTGCCGACGGTCCGCTCCCTGCCTTCCCGGCGGGGGGCGTGGGGGCACTGGGGGTCCGAGCAGGCCCAGACGCCGGGGATGTTGCGGAAGAAGAGGTGTCCGCGCAGCTTGGGGGCCTTGGGGTCGGTGGAGCGGCGCAGCGCTGCAAGGACTCCGCGCAGCGCTTTGTTCTGCGCTTGTGGGCTGGCGTCGGGGAAGAGGCGGGCGGCGACGGCGGTGTCGAAGTCGGCAATAAGCCGGTCGCCTTCGCGCAGTGCGTTGACCAGTGCCTCATCGGCTCCGGTGCCTGCCAGGAGCTCGTCGGCCTGGCCGGGCTCGGGGTCCGGGTCCAGGGCGGCGTAGGTGTCGGCGTGCTGGGAGATGTCGGTGCGGGTGTGCGGGGGCAGCACGAGCTGGCCGCCGAGGACCTCGAACCGGTTGCGGTCGACGCCGAAGAACTCCTGCAGGAAGTCCAGGTCGCGGGGGGCTTCGAGGGAGGCGGAGGCGGCGAGGATGCGGAACTTGTCCGGTCGGCCTTCTAGGCCGAGGCGGTGGCGCAGGTTGCGCAGGAGGTAGGCGATCTCTGTGCCGGCGGTGCCGCGGTACATGTGGAGCTCGTCGACGACCAGGGTGAAGCGGGCGTCGGGTACTTCTTCCAGCCAGCGGCGCGTCTTGTCGAAGATCTGCGACTCGCGCGAGCGCATCAGCATGACGTTGAGCATGCTGTAGTTCGTGATCAGGATGTCGGGCGGCGCCTGGATCATGTCCCAGCGGCATCGCATCTCGGCGCCGTTCAGCCGGGGGATGAAGTAGCGGCCGTCTCCGGGGGCTTTCTGCGCCTGGCGGGAGCGTTCCTCGGTGGAGGCGAACTCCTTGCGCAGCGTCTTCACGCCCGCCGGCGAGCCGATGTCGCCCGGGACAGGGGTCGCTCCGGTGTAGCGGCCGAAGTAGAAGCGGTGGCCGGGCCGCGACCGGGCCAGCCACGCGCGGACGCCGTCGCTGTCGAGTGCCTTGCGCAGACGCATCATCTGGTCGTCGACGAGCGCGTTCATGGGGTAGAGGACCAGGGCGCGTACCGCTGCGTGGCGGCCGGTCTCGCCTGCGCGCTGCGGCTGGTAGGGGGCGTCGGGAGAGGCCCACCAGCGGTTGGAGGGGAGCGAGGCGGCCGGCCAGGCGGCGGACTCGCGGACGAGGTCGGCCAGGACAGGCAGCATGAACGACTCGGTCTTGCCCGAACCGGTGCCGGCTGTGACGACGACGTCGCGCCCGTCCCTGGCAGCTGCGGCCAGGGCCCGGTGCTGGTGCTCGTACAGTGAGGGGACGTCCTGCAGCAGCCCGAGCTGCACCAGTTCCGCGAGGTCGGGGTGGGCTCCTGCTGCCTTCACGGATTCCGCGACGCCCGCGTTCATCTGGACGTACCGCGGGCGGACTTCCAGCAGGGGGCGGCGCCAGGCTCCGCTGTCCACATCGAACAGGGCCTGCCGCTCGCGTTCGAGGTCTTCGTCGGCGAGTCCGAACGGCGTGTTGTAGTAGCGGAAGAGCGCTTCCTTCAGGTGCTCGAATGAGCCGAGGATGTCCACGTCCCGGCTGGTGCGGCCGGGCTGCGTCGCAGCGGTGTTACTCATCGTCGTTCTCCCCCAGGTGCTGTCCGAGCGATTGCGCAATCTTGATGGCTATGGCGTAGGGCACGTTGTCGTAGGCAAGGTTCTCGGCTTGGGCGTTGATGCGGGGCGCTAGGCCGCAGCACATCACGGCCACGCGTCGGTGCAGGTCGGGCAGGGGGTATCCCCAGTCGACGAAGAGGGTCCCGAACTGCTCACGCCCGCTGTCCTTCTCAGGCCGCCAGCGCAGCACGTCCGCTGCTTGGCTTCGGGTCTCCAGCACCAGGTAGACGCCTTGCTCGTGGCTGGTCTCGTACCACTGGCCATCGCGCAGGACCTGGCATACGCGCTTGCTGTCGCGCCGCTTGAGCCGATACAGGCCGTCGCCTTGGGGCCGCGGGACGGGCCGGTATTCGCCGCGCTCAAGGTCGTATTGTTCCAGCGGTTTGCCGAACTCCGGTGCAGAGGTCGACGCTCCAGGGATCAATGGCGGTAGCAGCGCAATTCCTTGTAGCGCGAAACATGGTGTGTAGGAGACGCCGAGCTCGGCCGCCCAGTCTGCGAGCCCTGCATCGTCGTCGAACTGGACGATGAGGGACAGGGGCAAGGGGATGTCTCTGGGCGGGCGGGCGCTCGGCACCCGGAACAACTCCAGCAAGCCGTCCTGCTCTGCCTGCACTATGCGCGCGTCGAACGCGGCCGTCCGGCTCCCGGTGAGTATCGCCAGCCCCCGAGCCTGCGGCAGGCGGGTCAGGACAGGCGGGGCCGCGCACCAGCGCCGGTTGCGCCAGTCGATGTCGATGTAGGCCAGCGAGACAGCGTCGCGCAGCCAGCGGCCCGGGGCTCCCGGTTCGATGTCCTGGCTGTACTTGGCTGCCAGCCACCACATCCCCTGCTTGGCGTCGGACAGGGTGCCGGCGCCCTGCTCACTCAGCCAGCGCAGCAGTAGGCCTCCTGTATCGGCCATCAGGCGCCCCGTCTTCCGCTGATCCATTCCGCTGCCGCTACGTAGTCGAGCCAGGCGGGGTCCTGCAGGCGCTGGGCGGCGCTGAGGACGGCATACGCCCAGGCGTAGTCGTCAGGCGCCGGAGCGGGCGCGGGAATTTCTTCTGATGCTGCCAGCGCCCTGACCGACCAGCGGGCCGCTGTCCGGTAGACCAGCCAGACGTAACCGCCCGGTACCTCAATCTCAAGGCAGGGGCCGAGCGCTTGTGCAGGCAGGCGGGAGGCCATCCAGGCGGGGACCGACTGCTGCTTGGCCTGGCGCACTCCGCCGTGAGGATCGAGCAGCACGGCTTCCAGGACGCTGGAGCGGAGCAGTTCAGTCCGCGGGAGGTGGATACCGCGCGGCGCCTCCGCACCGCGGATGGCGGTCTCGGGGCCTACTGCCTCGCTCAGCTCGGGCCGGGCGGTGCCATCGCAGGGATATCCGAGCGTCCCGGTGCCGGGCGGCATTCCCTCGTGTAGCCCGTCGTACAGCGTGAAGACCTGGCTGCTGTGCGCCGTACCCACACGATGCTCTCCCTCTTCGAGGGGAATCATGCAAAGCGGAAAGGGCACCCGCGGGTCGGCGCGCAGCTTCTCGGCGCGGCCGTCGAGGACAACTTCTACCCGGCCATCGGGAGAGTCGCTGGTCGGCAGCAGGAGGTCGGGAGCACCACCGCGGAGGAAGTGGCCCGCTACTCCGGCACCCGCCCGGTACTCAGGTGCGATGCGCAGACCACCGGACAACGCAGCGCTGTGCCGGATCTGGGGTTCAAGGACGTGTGCGTGCTCTCCGCCCCGGTCGAGGGTGCGGGCAAAGGCCAGCCCATTGACCGCGCGCACGCCCTTGAATAGCTTCCACCCTGGCACCGGCGCCGACGCTTCACGGACGGTGCGGCCGCCGAGGGCATCGACCATGGAGCGCACTGCGCGGACGGCCGAGTCAGCGGCCAGAATCCAGTGCTGTTCGCCAGGCTCGAAGTACTCAGTGCTCACCCACTCGCCCAGATGCGGGTGCAACCGCAGCAGCACCACGTCCTGCGGCGCCCACTCAAGGACCAGATCGTCGCCCTCAAGGTGCAGGCCGTGTCCCAGTTGCTGCCAGGAGGGATGCAGCGACTCCAGTCCCTCGTAGACACCCCCGTACGCCTTGTGCAGTATGAACGTACGGCCGCCAGGCATAGCGACGCGGGACTCGTCGATGCCGTCGCAGGCCTCGGCGAGCCATTCCAGCCGCCTGCCTCGTTCCGCGACTACGAGCCTCAGTCCGGTGGCGCGGCGCCGGTGCTCGCGCTCCGGCTCGTGGAGGGTGCCGTCCCAGTCATCGGCGAGCCGCTTGACGAGGCTGACGATCAGGGTTTCGCCCGTATCCGGGGCGCTGGCAAGTTCTTCCATGAGCCGAGCCGACAGACGCCGGTCCCGGCCCGCCGTCCATACCCGCAGGCGCCGCAGCAGCTCGCGGCCGGAGACCTCGTCGGGGTTGTGCGGCCGCAAGCGGGTGGCGGCGAAGAACCTTGTGAGTACCTGTCGGTCCGAACCCCGCACCAGCGCCTGCGAGATGGGGAAGCCGATCTTCCAGTAGCACTCGTCGGTGCTGACCGTGCTGGTGCCATAAAGGCCACCCGTCTGCTCGAGCCAGGTGTCGAGCTCTTCCCACATCACTGCGACGTCCTGGAAGGCGTGCTCGAGCTTGTTCGCCCGGGAGCCGGAAGCCTGCTCGCCGAACAGCTGGATCCACCGCCCGTAGAAGTTGGTCTTCAGCATGCCGTCGGAGGACGCCATGCGAGTAGCCGCCAGCACGGACAGGGCCAACACCGGCAGACTCGGCGGCGGGACCGCACTCCCGTGCTGCTCCCATATCTCGCACTCCCGCTGAATGCTGCGGAACAGTGGCCTGTCCGGATCGCTCCAGTTGAGTTCACCGGCGACGGCCTGGACTAGGCCAGTTCCTATGCGCTCGGCCAGCTCCCGCTCAAATTCGTCATCGACGTACAGGACGGTGCTCCGCAAGGCGTTGCCCGCGCCGAAGAACTCTGCAGAGAGCACCTCGTGCCACTGCTTGTACTCAGACCTCATCTAACCTTTCCAGCTTTCCCACCCACAGCCGCGTGCCCATCTACGGCTGCCGACACGCGCCCCTGTTACCTGGCACCCGGCAGGACGGTTGGACCTGCCATCCGTCCAGCCCGACCAACGCTACTCACGGCGCTCCTCACTCGGCAGGCATATGCTCTTGTTCACTGCCTTGCGGCATACTGGCGCACCTGCCCGCACCTGCCCGCACCTGCCCCCGCCGAAGGCTGCCAGACGACGTCGCATGCGGCAGCAGTGACTGCAACGATGGAGGACAGTAGCGACATTCGGCGATCGAGCACGGTGTCAACCTGGGAAGGACGGTGATGCCGCGGTGGCTACGCTTTGTCAGCCGCTCACCACTGTGGCCTATGCGTGGACTAGCGCTACGCGGCGGCCCCTTATCAGCCTCCTGGCCAGGGTAATCACCAGCTCCGCACGCGCACCCGGAGCCGTGTGCAGAGAAGCCCCAGACCTTGGTTCGGGGCTTCTCTTGGCGGTGCGTGGCTGCTAGCCGAAGGCGGCTGCAGGCAGCCGAGGGCCTTCATCTTCTTCCCCGCGCGCGGCGGAGTCCGGCGCAGGGAGGCGGAGGCCCCGGCTTACGGCCACCCGGAGTGTGTCCCGCAAGGCTTCCGTGAGATCCCTCGCCAGGAGGCGGAGTTCCGTCGGCTCGGACTCCGCGTCGGCGAATACCTCCATGGCGTGCTCCAGGAGCTCTTGCCCGACGACGAGTTGTGCGGACTCGGTGGTGTCGGCCAGGCGGGATAGGCGGCTGCTGGCGTCGTCAGTGCTCAGGTAGCAGGGCTTTCCATCAGGGCCCAACCAGGGGAGGAGGCGGAGCTCGTTGTGGGCTTTCATCCTTCCGTCCCCCTCTCTTCGATCGTGTGGTGAGTGGTGAAGAGCGCTTCGGCGCGGTCGCCGGGGAGGATCAGGCGAGCCGCCTCGATCACGCGGCCTGTGATGTCGGCAGACACTCGTGTGATCGCGAGCACTGCCAGCGTCGTGCTGAGCCGGAGGGTGGAGGCCTCTTCTGGGGTAGGGAGCCGGGCGGTGACCACTTCTCGGGTCTCCGCCCGGCCGGGACGAGACCACGGCAGTTCGGCCGGCACCAGGTCGCGCGGGACGTAGATGCGGGCCAGGCTGTGCGGCCTCTCTCCCTGGTGAGTGAGGCAGAGGAACTCCGTCAGTGGGGTGCGCGAGGGGACCTTGAGTAGGGGGATGAGGTCTCCGCGCGCCCGGAGGTTGGTGGTGCGGATTGTGACGTGGAGATCTACGTCCGGGGTGAGGTGGCCTTCCGCGTACGTGAGTCTGCGGAGGGGGCGGCGGACATAGTTGCCCTTGCCGTGGATCTTGTCGATCAGGCCCTCGGCCTGGAGGAGTGCGAGGGCGTTGCGCAGTGTCGGGGTGCTCACCTTGTACTGGGCAGCGAGCCTCGGTTCCGAGGGGAGGCGGGCGCCGGCCTGCAGATGGACGGCGGTGATCTGGGCCCGTAGGTCGTCGGCGATGGTGTCTCGGAGAGACGGCATGGCGGTCACCACCTTTTGAGCACTCGTACGGCGATCAGGCGCGTACGGGTGTGCATCGTCAGGAGCTCGCCCGATTCGAAAAGGAGACGCTTGGCGCCGCCGGGCAGTTGGCGGAGGTCGGCCACTCGGCACGGCTGGCCGCCGATCTGAATCACGTCCCCGCGCTGCACCGTGGTCGTGGTGATCTCGACCGGCGAGGCAAGTGCACCGCCCGAGGGATAGCCGTTCATGAGGCCGCCTCTGGTGACGTGGTCGCGGAGTGGCAGGGGCAGGCGCACGCTTCGTAGACGACGGGGATGTCGATTGGTGCCGTCGTCGGGGAGGAGTGCGCGCACTCGTGGTGGGTGCCGATCTGGCAGGCGCTGGACCGGTAGGGCGCGGTCGCCGCCGAGGGGGCGCGGGTCATCCGTGGGCCTCCGCCGGCACGAACCAGGTGTGGGCGAGGAGGTGGGGCGGAATCGGGGCCGAGTTCTGTCTGGTGCGGTCTTCGCAGACCAGGACGTACGGGCTGACGAGGGCCGGCTCTTCGCCCGGGAGGAAGTTCGTGCGGTCTCCGAGCTGTCGGAGCAACAGCGTCAGTTCGTCGGGCGGTTTGGGCAGAGCGAGCGTCGGGCGGGTCGACGTTAAGGGCTCCCAGTGCCGGGTCCTTTGGGCGTACCGCTCTCTGGTGCGCCTGATGGAGCGACGGATACGGTTGAACATGCTGATCAGCTCCTATCGCTGATGGCCAGGTCCCCGGACATCGCCCGTCGCGGGGACCGTTTTGCTCACGGCGGCCCATAGAGTGCGGCCGCCCAGGCTGGTGGCCAGGAGACCGAATCGGTCCGCCGCAGCCACGACTTCCAGGACCTCCTGCCATGTCTCGACGGAGAGGGATTCCGGTAGCTCCGCTTCGATCGACGTGTGCCGCGGGTGCCCTTCCACGCGTGTGGTGAGCCCGACCGCTGACAACCGGGCAGCCAAGGCCTCCGCGCTTACTTGCAGGCACAGGGCAGCCTCCGTCACCGGCGATCACTTTCAGTGAAGCTAGTTAACTAGATTAGAGCTAGTGGACTAGATTTTCCATATGCCTGAGCAGCCGCCCTATCTCCGCATCGCCGACGAACTGCGGCGGCGGATCGCGGAGCACGAGTGGACCCCTGGAGACCGGTTGCCCTCTCGGGCCCAGATCGGCCAGGAGTGCGGGGTGGGCGAGAACTTCGTCCGTCGCGCCCAGGAGTTGCTGATCTCCCAAGGCGTGTTGGAGGGGCGGGCCGGGTCCGGGACCTACGTGGCCGAGCCCCGGGCGCGGGCGCGGATGGTTCGGTCCGCGGCGCGTGAGCAGCCTGAGGGGTCGCCGTTCCGGGCGGACATGAGGGCCGTGGGGCGGAACGGCGGCTGGGAGAGCCGGACTGATGCGAAGGTGCCTGCGCCGGCGGAGATCGCTGCGCGGCTCGGGATCGGTGAGGGCGAGCTGTGCGTCCGGACCGTGTACGAGTTTCTCGCCGACGGACGGCCCGTGCAGTTGTCAACGAGCTGGGAGCCGTACGACCTCACCGGCGGGACCCTCGTTGTCCTTCCCGAGGGCGGGCCGCACGCCGGCGCCGGCGTCGTAAACCGCATGGCCGAGATCGGCGTCACGGTCAGCCACGCCGTCGAGCAGCCCGAACCGCGGCAGGCCACCGCCGAAGAGGCGTCACTCCTCGGGATCCAGAAGGCCGCACTCGTCACGCACATCCGGCGGACGTACTACAGCGACGAGGGCCGTCCCGTCGAGACGGCCGACATCATCGTGCCCGCCGCCCACTGCGAGATCGTCTACGAGATCCCGATCAAGCGGTAGCTCGACTCAGTCCCGCAGGTCTGGCCAACCGTCCCGATTGGAGTAGCTCTCGACGCAGTACCGGGTCGAGCGGTCCCACTCCTCGCCGGTGGCCAGCTCGTACGCCGTGTCCGGCACGTACAGCAGCCATTCGCCGTCACGCTCGCTTGAGGTGTACGGCGTGAACTTGTCGGCGTCGAAAAAGACGCTCTCCCACACGGCCTGACCCGCGGCCACCACAGCGCAACGCGCGTACAGGAACACGTCGGACGATTGCGGGAACGGGCTGCCGAACCGGGCCGTCAGGTCGACCACCGGCAGAGTGCCGAACTTCTCCTGATCCAGGCGGTAGAGCGCCTCGGCATGCCGTTCAGCGAAGCCGATGATGGCGGAGACGGGGCGGCGGCTCAGCTCCTCGGCGAGGCTCTGGCAGCTCTCTTCAGTCGCTTCGCCGTTCAGGGTGGCTATCAGTGCCCAGAAGTCGGCCCATGTCATTCTCACGGGCGCAGGATGTCAGGCCGGTCTGACATCCACGGCTGACATCAACGACGGCGGATGCGGGCGGTCGTACCCGGCTATCCGCAGCGGCCGTCAGCAGCGCCTCTCCCCCGCCCAGGACCCCACAACCGAACTCCTAAAGCCGGGTGTTGCAGGTTCGCGTGCTGTCATGGGCGCCAAGGCAAAGCGCCTGGGACTGATCACCGTCCCAGGCCTTCTCGCGATACGCGTGCCGGCAGTCGCGCCCGCAGCCTCAGGGCTGTTGCGTCTCATCAGTTGCCGAGGCTCCTGCGAGGGCCTGCACTCGGGCCTGGGCGTGAGCGTCCAGTTGCTTCAACGCGTTTCCTGCCCTCTTTCCATGCTTACGCCAGCGCTCAATATCGACCATCAGGAACCATCCCGGGAGCATGGTGATGAACATGAGCGCGATGGCGAGCGACCAGTAGATGACTTGAGCCTGCTCCGGGGCAGCTCCGGACTCCTTGCCTGGCCCTCCGTTCTCAGACAACCATCTGAGTGCCTGCACCGTGCAGCCAGCCATAGTCATACTTAAGTAGATCCAAATGCTGTACAGGCCGAACGGTGGGAGAGGGCCTAACCACCACCGCTGTGCCAGACCCCACAGGCCTCGGGCGCGTGCCAGACTCTCCTCATTTGACGCCTCAGACATGGCTACGACGGCCTCGTTGTACCGGTGATCCCTCTCATCGGTCCAGCTCTGCATACGCTTAAGCAACTGCTGAACTTCCACGGTTCCGATTGCCCACAGCACCGGTGTGACTGCCGCAGCCGTGGCGGCAAAGCCCTCTGACATCTCCATCCCTTCATTGTGAGAGGGCAATTGGCAGGCGCGGGAGCGATTGCCGGCATCCCGCACAACGCGATCAAAGGCCGTGGCCCCGGCTTGGGTGTGCTTCCGTTTCGGCCGGCGCACGTCGTGCTCCGCTACGGGGAGCCTGATGACGACGCCGTGAGCGAGCGGGTTGAGTTCTGAGCACGCGTGCCAGATGCGTGCCAGATCGAGCGGTCAACCACGGTCACTGGAGGATCGCTGCGGCGTCCACAGCTTGTGAGAGCCGTCGCCGCGTGCAGAGGGGCTGAGCTGCCATGACGGATCAGTTGCAGGTGCCAGGCTTACAAAGCAGATGTCGGCGGTTCGAAACCGTCCGCGCCCACCAGCAGGTAGCACGACAAAGGCCCAGGTCACCGGTACTGAACCGGGAGCCTGGGCCTTGTCCGTTCCTGCATGCGCAATGCCGGGTCTCCAGAGCGGGGTGTGCGAGGGTCTGTCGGTGGGGGCTGAGAGGGTGCCCCTCGTGAATGACCGACCAGTGCCCGCGGCGGTGCGACTGAGGGAGCTGCTGGGGGAGCCGTCGTGTTGGGGTTGGGCGAGGCCGTAGTGGTGGGAGGCGGCCGAAAGGTGCCTTGGGGTGGCGCTGCCGAGGGACTACAAGGCTTTCCTTGGTCTGTACGGGGCGGGTTCTTTCGATGAGCTGTTCTGGTGCGCTCGGCCGGTCGAGGGGACGCGGGACGAACTGGAGCAGATCTGGCCGATGACAGGTCGGCCGCACCTCGACGACACGGAGTGCACTCCGTTTCCCTTCCATCCCCGCCCCGGTGGTCTGATTCAGTGGGGCGGGGACGGGGGCGGCACGCTGTGCTGCTTCCTTCCCGAGGAGGAGGACTCCGGCGGCTGGCGCGTGGTGGTCGAAGCGGGGAGGGGGAGTGGCATAAGGCCCCCGGCTCTTTCGTCGAGTTCCTCCTGAGTTGCGTCGGAGGGCCGCATCGCCTGCCCTTCCTGGGGGGGGCTACCGGCCCGGCCCGACCCTGCGCTACCACCCGGAGTCCGAGGACGGCCCGGACCGCCCCCGGTGAGCATCGTCGGGCACCTGGGCGCTCGGAACTTGCGCAAGGACTGGCCGTGGGCGGCCGTCGTCCTGCGCGGCTCTGCGAGGTCGTCGACCGGAGCCGATGAGGTGGTGGTCCGGTTCAGTCCTGTCCTGTAGGTGAGGCTGGCCCTTGCGGTGGGAGTAGCTCTTGAGGCAGTGCCGGATGGAGTGGTCCTGCTCCTTGCCGGTGGCCGGCTCGTGCGTCTTGTCCGGTAGGTGTAGCGGTTGTTCGCCGTCGTGCTTGGCGATCCGGTTTGGGTCGGGGTGCGGTGGGCGTGTTCGTAGGGCGGGTGGTGGGGGTTTGTAGTTGTTTTTGTCTGCTGGTGTGGAAGGCCCCTCGTCGGTTGTGGCGAGGGGCCTTTGGGGTGGGGCGGGGGTGGGGGTCAGGTGGGGAGTTGGGAGAGGAGGCGGAGGTCGCGGGGGGAGTGGGTGCGTTGGAGGCGGGCGTCGAGGAGGAGGCGGGCGGCGTCGGAGCGGCCGTCGGCGGTGAGGGCGTAGAGGAGGGTTTCCTCGACGACCTCGCGTTGGGCGGAGCTGCCGCCGACGCGGCGGAGGACGGGGAGGAGGGAGTGGAGGCCGAGGGCGGCTTCGTGGAAGCGTTCCTCGATCAGGGCGGTGAAGGCGTCGCAGAGGGGGGCGATGACGTCGCGCTGGACCTCGTCGGCGCCGGAGGCGTGGTCGCGGAGGCGGCGGAGTGCGGCGAGGTCGCCGGCGGCGGTGAGGGTGACGGCGGAGTGGAGGGCGGTGAAGGCGGTGGCGGGGCGTTCGAGGACGTCGGCCTCGACCGAGTCGAGGACGTCGGAGGTGGGCAGTTCGCCGCGCCAGCTGTCGCTGAGCCGGGCGCGCCAGAGGAGGGAGCCCGAGTCGACGAGGGCGCGGACGCCGGTGACGCGGCCGGGGGCGAGCTGGGCGAACCAGCGCCGGCGGACGGCGGCCGGGTCGTCGAGGGCCAGTTCGTGCAGGGCGATGTGCCAGGAGAAGTGGGCGCGGTGGACGGCGCCGCGGCCGCGGCCGGCGACCCAGCGTTCGAGCCAGTCGCGCCCTGCCTGGTGGGTGCCCGTCTCGTAGTGGACGTGGGTGAGGGCGTGGACGGCGTGACCCGAGGCGGGTTCGGCGGCGAGCGCGCGGTGGGCGAGCTCGCCGGCCTCGTGGAGGCGCCCTTGCTCCTGGCGGAGGAAGGCCAGCAGCGAGGTGTGGAACCAGTGGCCGTCGTACGCCGGTGACGTGCGCTCGACCAGACGCAGCGCGTAGGCGTCGTCGAGGTCGTCGACGCCGGAGAACGCGATGGTCGGCACGGCCGCGGCCAGCGCCAGCGCGTCCGCCGGGTGCGCTTCGAGGTGTCGTACGAGCGCGGCGTCGCCGTTGTCGCCGTGGACGCGGCGGGTGACGACCTCGACGAACGAGCGCTCCCGTTCGTCGGCCCTTTCGCGGGCGGACCGCTGGGCCTCCGCCAGCGCCCGCGGTACGTCGACGGCGGCGCCGCACTCGTGCCCGAGCAGGGCGAGTGCCGCGTGCCCCAGGGCGAAGCCGGGGTCGAGGACGACGGCACGGCGGAGCGCGTCCTCGGCGCCCGAGCGGACCTTCAGGACGCGGTCGAGGCCGGTGCGGTACGCGGCCGCCGCCTCGGCGTGCGTCGACAGGGCGAGGCCGTGCCCGTCCAGCGGCCGGCGCGTCGTACGGCGCCTCGGGGCGAGCGGCGCGAGCAGGGCCTGGGCGACCGCCGCCGCCTGGACGCGGATCTCCGGGACCGCCGTGGTCTCCCACAGCTCCCCGCGGCGCGGGGAGCCCAGCGTGTACAGCGGCAGACCGATCCGCCCCTCGGCCGCGAGCAGCCGCCCGTCGAGCGTCGCCACCCCCATGCCGAGCGGACCCGGCACCGCCGTGCCGGACGCCAGCAGCGAACCCCACAGCGCTCCGTCGGGCCGCCGCCCCGGCCCCGTGCAGTCGATCACCCAGCCCACGTTCAGCTCCCGGTCCCCGGTGAGACCGACCGACAGGGTCCCGTCGCCGAGCACGCCCGCCCGCGTCACCCTCCCCGCGTGCACGACCAGCCGCTTCGCGCTACGGGCGCGGGCCACCGCCTCCGCGGTGGCGGGCGCCATCCGGTGCCGGTGCGTGTTCCACAACGCCCCGTCACACTCGATGAGTTCGGCCCGCTCCTCGGGCGTGAGCCCCTGCCACAGGCGCGCGGTGTGCGGCCGCAGACTGTCCAGCGCCGGCCGCCAGTCACCGTGCAGGCGCACGGACCGGGCGACATGGTGGCGCACGGTGCGTCGCAACTGTTCAAGGGACGCGCCGTACAGCCCCTCCGGTGCCGCCATGGGCCCCGCCGGCGTCAGCGCGTGCGGCTGGGGCAGCAGCCCATGGCGCGACACCGCGTGCACCGTACGGCCCGGCCGGTCGAGCGTCAGGGCGAGATCGACGGCCGTCAGCCCCGTACCGACGAGCAGCACGTCCCCCTCGCCCGCCAACGGCCCGTCCAACGCCCCGCTCGCCCACGGCGAGCCGATGAAGCCCGGCGCCTCCCGCAGCTCCACCGGAGCCCAGGCCGCCGTCGGGCCGGCCGGCCCCGTGGCCAGCACCGCCGCGTCGGCGGTCAGCCGCGTACCGTCGGCCAGCCCGAGCACCACCCGTCCGTCCCCCGCGCCGGCGCAGTCCTCGGCACGCGTACGCAGCCGGTGTACCGACACCACCCCGTGCGCCCGCACGATGGCCTGCGCGAGAGTGTCGGCGAGATAGGCGCCGTACCGGTAGCGGGTCGCGAAGTCCGCCGCCTTGACCGTCGGTTCGCCGTGCCGGCACAGCCAGCGGGTGAAGTGCCCCGGGTCGTCCGGGTAGCAACTCATGCCCCCCGCAGGGACGTTCAGGCGATGCCCGGGGTCTGGAGTCGCGTACGCGACACCCCGTCCGGCCTCCGGTGCCGGGTCGATCAGGACGAGGTCGAGCGGGGTGCGGCGGCGCGTCGCCGTCTCACAGAGGTGGACGGCGGTCAGCGTGCCCGCCGCCCCCACGCCGACGACCGCCACGGTGTGCGGGGCGTTCGAGGTGGGTGAGGTGGGTGAGGTGGGTGAGGTGGGTGGGGTGGGTGGGGTGTGGAGGGTGGGTGGGGTAGGGGAGGTGGGTGGGGTGGATGAGGTGTGCGGTGTGTGCGGGTCGCGGTCTGGGCTCACGTAATCCTCCGGCATAGGTCGGCGGCGGAGCCGATGGGTAGCGCTCCGCCTTCGGGTCCTTCCGCGCTTTCCGATGGGATCGGTGGGGAAGTCATGCCGGGACAGGGATCTCACCGCGCGGTCGAGGAATGGTGGGGGTTCGGTCGCGAAGGGTGGCGGAGTGGTGACCGTACGGGGTCGGTCGGGGGTGCGGAAAGGGCGTGCGGGGCGCTTTGGCGGGAACAGGCGTCGAGTTGACGGGAGTCCGGCGCGGCGGGTCTACTCCCGGAATGGCTGAGGTGGGGGACACGCCCGAAACGGGCGTGCGGAGCGGCGAGATGACGCCGCAGCGGTACATAGAAGGACGGCTCTCGCAGTACCAGGAGTGGTACGACTCCAAGGCGACCCGGATGAAGGCGATGCATCTGCGGATGCGGACCGTGTCCGTCGTCGGCGGGGCCTTCGTGCCGGTGTTCGTGAACCTGGACCTGGTGTTCGCGCGGGTCACGGCGACCGTGCTGAGCGTGGTCGTCGTCGCCGCGGTGTCGCTGGAGAGCGTGTACCGGTACCGGGAGCAGTGGAAGAACTACCGGTCGACCGAACAACTCCTCGGTCATGAGCGGGTGTACTTCGAAACCCGAGTGGGGCCGTACCAGGACCTGTCGAAGCGCGAGGCGTTCTCCGTCCTGGTCGCCCGCGTCGAGAAGGCCATCGCCAACGAGAACTCGGCGACGCTGAACGTCATGACGCTCGGCGGGCAGGTCAACGTCGACGTTCAGCGGCACGGGATCCCGGCTGCTCGACAGGATCGGGACCAGGATCCGGAGCTGGATCCGGAGCTGGATCCGGACCTAAGGTCCGAGTCCGAGTCCGAGTCGGGGGTGGAGGCGGGGACAGGGCCGGGTCCGGGTCGGGGGCCGGGGTCGAGGTCAGGGTCAGGTCCGGGGTCGGGACCGGGGCGGTCCTGAGGCTGGGGGCCGTGGTGGTTCCCTGGCGGGTCCCGGGCTGTGTGTTCGGACCGTGGCGGGGCGAGGACCTGGAGGGGGGCGTGTTGCGGGGGCTGTGGCCGGTCGGCTTCGGCGGGGTGTCTTGCGGGGGTGTGCCGCTGGTCGGGTCGGTGGGGCCTGTTCCGGGGTTTGTGGCCGGTCTGCTTCGGTTCGGCGTGGCCCGGGGCTCGTGGCGGTGCGGCTTCGTTTCGGCTGGTTTCAGGGGGCGTTGTCGTCCGGGTCCGGCTCGGTGCGGCTCACTAGACTCGCCTCATGGCCAGCGACGCGCTGCGGATCACCGTCCTAGGGTCCGCCACCCCCTTCCCCCGGCCGGGCAACGCCTGTTCCGGCTATCTCGTCGAGGGCGGCGGGGCCCGGGTGTGGGTGGACGCGGGCAGCGGCACGCTCGGGGAGCTCCAGCGGTACGTCGATCTCGGTGACGTGGACGCCGTGTGGATCTCCCATCTGCACGCCGACCACAGCGCCGATCTCCTGACCGCCTTCTACGGGTTGGTGTACGCGGGACTCGACGTCGAGTTGCCCGTCCCGCTCTTCGGACCCGCGGGCATCGCCGACCGGCTCGCCGGCTTCCTCACCAACGGCGCCGCGCGCAGTCCCGTCGAGAAGGCCTTCGCCGTCGACGAGTTGTACGACGGGCACGTCGCCCGGCTCGGCGGGCTGACCCTGCGGTCCCGTGCCGTCGACCACGGCGGCCCCACGGCCTTCGCCTTGCGCGTGGAAGACGCGGCGGGGCGCTCGCTCGTCTACTCGGGGGACTGCGAGCCGTGCCCGTCCCTCGTCGAACTCGCCCGGGACTGCGACCTGTTCGTCTGCGAGGCCGACGGTGAGGTGCCGGGACACCACTCGGCCGCACAGGCGGGAAGGAGCGCGGCAGCCGCCCGCGCCGGTCGTCTCGTCGTGACCCATGTGGGGTCCGGCACGGAGCCCGCCGAGGCGGTCGCGCTCGCCGCCGCCGAGTTCCCCGGGGAGGTCGTCCACGCCGATCCCGGGGCGCGGTTCGAGGTCGGTCTCGGTGAGGTCGGAGCGGGGGCGGGGCCGGGCGGCGTCGTTCCCGGTGGGGCGAGCAGGTAGGGCGTCGTTCCCGGTGGGGCGAGCAGGTAGGGCGTCGTTCCCGGTGGGGCGGGCAGGTGGGGCGTCGTTTCCGGTGGGGCGGGCAGGTGGGGCGGCCGGGCAGGGCGGGGTGAGGGGGCGCCCGCGGCAGGTCGTGGGCGGAGCGCCGGAACCCCGGAACGTCGGAGCCGCCCGTATTCGAGTCGGTCCGGCGCGGACGGGGTCATGCGTCGAAGTCGTACTCCAGGACGTACGACGACGAGTCCAGCGTCATCTCGTTGAGTTCCACGGCCACGCCGGGGCCGGTGAAGGCCGTGCGGCCGATCAGGACCACCGGCGTGCCGAACTCCAGGGACAGGCGGTCCGACTCGTCCGCCGTCGGCATGCGGCAGCGGATCTCCTCGCGGAAGCGGACGGGGCGGTGGCCGAGCTCGGTGAGCCGGGCGTAGGTGCCGCCGGGGCCGGTGTCCGGCTGCGTGATCGGCGTACCGCGGACCAGCTCGGCGGAGAGGTACGAGACGGACAGCAGCACCGGTTTCGTGTCGAGGACGAAGCGGCGGCTGCGGACGCACACGGGAGCCCCCGGCACCAGGTTCAGCGCCCCCGCGACCCGGGCGCCGGCCTCCGTCTCGCCCACCTCGATCTGGTCGACGACGAGATCCCGGTCCTCCACGTCCGCCGACCAGACCGAGCGGCCGTTGCCCCACTGGTCGCCGGAGAGGCGGGGGATGCTCCGGCGGCGCACCGGGCGGAAGGCCCGGACGAAGACCCCGGCGCCCTTGCGGGCCTCGGCGAGGCCCTCGTTGCGCAGGACGGAGAGGGCCTGGCGGGCCGTCATGCGGGCCACCTCGTACGTGGTCATGAGGTCGTTCTCGCCGGGGAGCCGGTCGCCCGGCGCGAAGGCGCCTGACTGGATCGCTGTTCTCAACTCGTCGGCGATGCGCTGGTACTTGGGCCGGCGAGCGCTGTCCTGGTCAGTCACGGGTGGACCACTCCCTTCATCTGCGGGACACCCTACGGCGCACCCCCGGGCCAGGGTGCACACGCGTACGCCGTCCCGCGCGGTCGATCCATCCATCGGGGGACATCTCTAGAGATACGTTGACAGCAGGGGGCCGTGGGGCTTCTCTGGTTCTCCCCAGAATTCAGGATTCGGGACGGAGGGGATGCGTGCAGCCACTGCCCGAGGTCGGTGACCTCGTTCGCGACACCGCCACGGGGCGGGTCGGTTTCTACGTGGAGAGCGTCTCCGGGCGCTTCCTCATCCGGGCCGTCCACGGAGGCGCCGAGTGGGAGGCCGAACCCCTCGACGTCCAGCCCGCCACACCCCTCCGCGAGCTACGGGCCCGCGCCGCCGAGATCAACGCACGGAGCCGGCGAGGCTTCGGGGGGTGAGCCGGGCGATCGGGGTGATCGGGGTGATCGGGGTAATCGGGGTAATCGGGGTGATCGGGGTGGGGAGGTCTGGGCGAGCCTCGCCGGGGGTCGCTGATCGTTCGCAGGGCGTTCGCTGGGCGTTCGCTGGGCGGGTTCGGGCGGGGTGACTTCTCGGTGGTCCGGGCGGGGTGACTGCTCAGTGGTCGGGGGAGAGTGACCTTCGGTGGCCGGTGTGGGGCGACCGCTCGGCGGTGCGGGTGGGGTGACCCTCGGTGGTCGGTGGTCGGTGGTCGGTGCGTGACCTGGGGTGACGGCGGTTGTCAGTGGGGCGCGCCACACTGGAGGCATGTGCCGCAGCATCAAGACGCTTCGCCCGCCCGCGCTGCCCGAGGAGGCGACCGAGGAAGACGTTCGGGCCGCCGCCCTGCAGTTCGTCCGTAAGGTCTCCGGCTTCCGGGCCCCCGCCGCCCACAACCGGGAGGCGTTCGACCGGGCCGTGGACGAGATCGCGGAAGCCACCGCGAGACTCCTGGACGGCCTTGAGGTGCGCGGGGCGCACCCCGGAGTCAGGAGACGGGAGCCGGCGCCGGTGCCGGACGCCGTATGACGTACGCGGCGAGGCCGCCCGCGAGGAACAGCGCCAGGGTCGACACCCCCGCGCTGAACCAGGTGGCGCCCAGCCACTGACCGCCCAGCCAGCCGAGACCGACGCTGTACGACGCCCACGTCACGCCCGCGAGCGCCGACCACGGCAGGAACTCCTCGACGCGCCGCTTCGCCGCGCCCGCGCCCAGCGAGACCACGGAACGGCCGGCCGGGGCGAAGCGCGCCAGCACCACCAGGAGCCCGCCGCCCCGGGCCAGCGCCGTGCCGAGACGTTCCTGCGCCACCGACAGGCGCCGCGAGCGCGCTATCGCCCGGTGCAGCCGGGCGCCGCCCCGCCGTGCCAGGCGGTACGCGAGGAAGTCGCCCAGCACCGAGGCCGAAGCCGCGCAGAGCAGAAGCGGCAGCAGAGAGGGGACGTCCGACGAGGTCGCGGTTGCCGTCGCCGCCGCCGTCGCGGCGGTGATCACCAGGAAGCCGCTCGGCAGTACGGGCAGGAAGACGTCGAGCAGGATCGACGCCGCCACCACCGGGTAGATCCACGGGCCGGCGGTCAACGACCGCAGCGAGCCGAGGCTGTCGAGCAGATTCACAGGGCCAGAGCCTACGCGGACCCGCCCACCCACCCGCCGGGCGGGTGCCGCGATCCGACCACCGACCCACCGGCGCTCGACTGCGGGCCCACCGACGCCTGACCGCTGACCGCCGGACCGTCGACCGCCGGACCGACTGACCGTCGGCCCACCGTCTGCGGTCTGCGGTCTGCCGTCTGCCGACGCGAGACCGGCGGCGCGCTGCCGCCGACCGCGGGCCCGTCGATGCGCGATCGGCGGCCGTTGCCCCACCGACCGCCGACCGCCGACCGCCGACCGCCGACCACCGACCGCCGATCGCCGATCGCCGGCCTGCCGACGCGCGACCGGCGTCGGGCCACCAGCTGCCGACACCTGACCGTCGGTGTGCCGGCGGCACGCAGGGGACGAGCGGAGTAATCCGGCGGACGGCCGGGGGCGGGCTGGGTTGAGCTGGGTCGACGTAGCCCAGTGGGGACGGGGACCGGGGCCGGGCTGAGCTGGGTTTGGAGTACGGACGACCGTCGATCGAGCGGCGTCGAGCCGGGGCGAGCCTGGCTGACTCCGGGGCCAAGCAGCGCCCAGCGGGGCGAGCAGGGGCGGGTCGGTGGTGCCTGCTGCGGCCGGCTGGTCCCGGCCGAGGCCGAGTGGAGCTGGGCGCGGCGATTGCGGCCGTGCTGGGCGAGGGCGTCGTGCTGGGTCGAGTACGGCTGACGTGGGGTCGAGTGAGCCGGGTGGTGTGGAACTGGGGCGGGCCAGTGGTGCCCGCTGCGGCCGGGTGGTCCCGGGCGAGGACGAGTGAGACCGGGCGCGGCCGACTGGGACCGGGCTTGGCGGGGAGGCGGACAGAGCTGGGCCGAGCAGGGGACGGGCGAGGGTCTCGGCCCGCGCGGGTGTTGGAGGGCAGCTTTGCCCTGAGGGGTGAGGGCGCGCGGGTGGGGTCGCCCCGAGCGGGGGCGGGGGTCCCGGGCGGCGTTCGAGTCGTGGCTGCGGGGCGGTGGCCGGGCTCTGGGCAGTCGCGTGCGGGAAAGGCCGGAAACCGTGCTGCGGTTTCCGGCCGGTACCGGTAGGGGCTTCCGCCCAGGGCGGCTGGGCGCGTGCCCCTCGGGTCGGGATCGTACGACCAAGGCGACCGCGCGACCCCGCGACGGTCTCGCCGTGTGACTCAGAGACGAGGTGACCCCACGTTCCCGCGACGGTGGCGTACGACCCCGCGCGGGCAGCCTTACGGTCGGCAAGAGGCAGCCGTGTGGCCCCGCGGCGAGGCGACCCTGCGTCCCCGCGACGGCGCCGTGCGACCCCGGGCGAGGCAGCCCCGTGCGACCCGCGAGGGAGCAGTCGTGCGACCCCGTTGCGGGGGCAGCCGCACCCCGCAACAGGCGGCCGTGCGACCCGCAGCGCGGCGTGCACGACCCTGCGGCGGGGTCGCCGTACGCCCGCAACAGGCGGCTGTACCAACCCGCGACGGGGCGGCCGTACCCACCCCGTGACGGGGCGGCGTGCGACCGCACGACGCAGCGGCCGTACAACCGCACGCCGGAGCGGCCGTGCAACCCCGCGACGGGGCGGCGTGCGACCGCACGACGGAGCCCCTCCTCAACCCCGCGACGGGCGGCCGTAAGGCCCACGACGGACGGGTGTACAACTCCGCGACGGGCGGCCGTTCAACCTCGCGACGGGGCAGCCGCGCAATCCCGCGACGGCAGCCGGGCAACCCCCCGACGGCAGCCGGGCAACCCCGCGACGGCAGCCGGGCGCCCCGCGGCGGAGCCGCTGTACCCCCGTGACAGGGGCCGCCGGCCGCCCCCGGCGGAGGCGTCGTACCGCCCCGCACCCGCCTTCGTGCTGCGGCCGGTGCGGGGCGGTGGGGGTGTCAGGCTGCGATGGGGGTGTTCTGGTTCTGCTGGTCGTCGCGGGGGGTGGTGCTGGCGGGGGTGCGGGTGGGGAGGAGGCGGTCGAGGGCGAGGGCGCCGGGGCCGGTGAAGACGAGGAGGGCGAAGGACCAGCAGAAGAGGGCCGCGGTCTCGCCGCCGTTCTGGAGGGGGAAGAGGGACTCGGGCTGGTGGACCTTGAAGTAGGCGTACGCCATCGAGCCGGAGGCGAGGAAGGCGGCGCTGCGGGTGCCGAGGCCGGCGAGGACGAGGACGCCGGCGACGAGCTGGATGACGGCGGCGTACCAGCCGGGCCAGGTGCCGGTCGGGACCGTGCCGCCGCCGCCCATGGCGCCGCCGAGGACGCCGAAGAGCGAGGAGGCGCCGTGGCAGGCGAAGAGGAGGCCGACGACGATGCGGAAGAGGCCGAGCGCGTACGGCTGGGCCTGGTTCAGGCGGCCCGCGAGCGGGGCAGGGGTGTTCACGGGGGACATGGGGGAGAACTCCTTCGGCCTGACCCCGTTCGTGGGGAACGGGGCGTGGGGGACGGATACCGATGAGGCCGTAAGGTTAGGCACCCCTCACTAGTGCTTGCAAGTTCAACATTCAGCCACCGGGGAGTGTGTGGCGATGCTCACTCCCCGGTGGCCGGCGCTGCGGTGGCGTCCCGGTCCTCGCTGATCGAGCGTCAGGGGTGCGGTTGCCGTCAGACTTTGGGGGGCGGGTGGTCAGCAGCCGTTGAGGACGGACTGCAGGGCGCTCTTCTCGGCGGAGTCGACGCTGAGGTTGTAGTGGTACTTCACCTGCACCCAGGCGCGGGTGTACGTGCAGCGGTACGAGGTCACCGGGGGCAGCCACTTCGCCGGGTCGAGGTCGCCCTTCGCCTGGTTGACGTTGTCCGTCACGGCTATGAGCTGCGGCCGGGTCAGGTCGTTCGCGAAGGCCTGGCGCTGCGAGGTGGTCCACGAGTTGGCGCCCGAGCGCCAGGCCTCGGCGAGGGGGACCATGTGGTCGATGTCGACGTCGGAGGCGAGGGTCCAGGTGGCGCCGTCGTACGGCGAGTACCAGCTGCCGCTGGTCGCGGCGCAGCTGGAGTCGGTCACGACGTTCACGCCGTCGCGCTTGAGGACGGTCTCGCGCGTGTTGCAGGTGCCGGACTGGGTGATCCAGTGCGGGAAGAGGTCCCGGCTGTAGCCCGAGGTGGAACCTTCCGCCTTGACCGTGAGCGCGGCCAGGTAGGTGCGGGCCGTCGAGGCGCTCACGGGGGTCGGCATGGCGGCCTGTGCGGCCGGGGCCGTCGCGAGCAGGCCGGTGAGGGTGAGGGCGGCGGAGGTGGCGAGGACGGCGATTCGACGCGCGTAGATCTTGCCGACGGGCATGGGAACTCCCTTGAGGTGTGGGGACCTTGGCTGTCCGCCGTCCCCGTGGGTGCCGGGCGGCGGCCCGGTCATCGTGGCGGCGCGAGGTTTCCTTGCGGGGTGCGCCAGGTAACAGGGTGGCGACATGGGCACGTCACATCAAGGGGTCTGGCGTGCCTGATGGGGCGCCAGATTCCGCCCCGCGCCCGGGTCCTGTCCGGAAAGTCCCGCCTCGGTCGCGGTGTCCGGACAGGGCCTGGGGTGTCTTGTCGATCAGGCCGGATCAGCGGGCGGGGTCCGGTGCGTGCGATCGCAAGGCGGAGGAGGGAGCCGACGCGGAGCTCGGCGACCGACGACGACGCGGCGAGCGCCCGTGGAACCCGGCCCGTGGATCCCGGCCCGTGCTTCTGGATGTGAACGTCACCTTCGGGGCGGTCCTGACCGTTCTGCTCGCTCTCGCCGCGGTCGTCGTCGCCGTCACCCGCCTCGGCCGGGCGCGGGACACCCTCCTCGCCGGCGGCAGGGCCGCCGTCCAGCTGGTAGCCGTCTCGCTCGTGATCGGGTGGGTGGTGCGCTCCGTACCGCTGCTGCTCTGCTTCCTGCTGCTGATGCACGCGGTCGCGGCGCGGACCGCCGGTCGCCGTGTCGTCCCCCCGCCGGGACCCGGCTGGTGGTGGGCGGGCGTGCCGATCGCCGCCGCCGTGGCTCCCGTGGTCCTCGCGCTCGTCGTCACCGAACTCGTGCCGGTGAAGGGCGTCACGCTCGTCCCCGTGACCGGCATCCTCGTCGGTGGCGCGCTCACCGCCACCGTCCTCGCGGGGCGGCGCGCGCTCGACGAACTGGAGACCCGGCGGGGGATGCGGGGTGGGGCGGTGTGGCGGGTACCCGGCAGCCCGTTCGCGCGGGTGCCCGTCAGGGGGTGCGGCGCCGTGGGAGGGCGGGGAGCGGGCCCGCGCCCGGACTCGCTACGTCAGGACCGTGCGGATGATCGGTCCCTCGGGGGTGGGCTCGTTTCGCCGGGGCCGTGGAGGCGATCGGATCCCTCGGCGGTGGGTTGTTTCGCCGAGGCCATGGGGGCGATCGGGTCCCTCAGGGGTGGGATCGCCTCGCCAGGGCCGTGGAGGCGATCCGGTGCCTCGGGGGTGGGCCCGCTACGCCAGGGCCGTGAGGGTGATCGAGCCGTCGGGGGCGTGCTCGACGCGGAGGTGGGTGAGGTCGGGGACGTGGAGGTCCGGGGCGAAGGCGACGGCGCGGGGGCCGACGCCGACGATGCGCATGCCGGCGGCGCGGCCCGCCTGGATGCCGGCCTCGGAGTCCTCGAAGACCACGCAGTCCGCCGGGTCGAAGCCCAGCTCGGCCGCGCCCTTGAGGAAGCCCTCGGGGTCCGGCTTGCTGGCGCCGACGCTCTCGGCGGTGACGCGGACGGTCGGCACGGGAAGCGCCGCCGCGCCCATCCGCGCCTGGGCGAGGGCCTCGTCGGCCGAGGTCACCAGGGCGTGCGGGAGGCCGGCGATCGCGGCCATGAAGGCGGGGGCGCCGAGGACGGGGACGACGCCGTCGAGGTCGGCGGTCTCCTCGGCGAGCATGACCCGGTTGTCGGCGTGGTTCTCCGCCATCGGGCGGTCCGGGAGGAGCACGGCCATCGTCGCGTACCCCTGGCGGCCGTGGACCACCTTGAGCACCGCGTCCCCGTCGAGGCCCTGCCGGTCCGCCCAGCGTCGCCAGCAGCGCTCGACGACGGCGTCCGAGTCGACGAGGGTGCCGTCCATGTCGAGGAGGAGGGCGCGGGCGGTGAGCGGTGCCGGGGTGGTGGCGGCCATCGGGTCTCCAGAAGGGGTGGCGCGGAGAACGAAGCGGTCCCGCCCACCGGTCAGGGAGTGCGGGCGGGGCCACTTTGTTTTTCTACGATACAAAAAGGGAGGCCGACTTGGCCAACCCGTCCGCCTGTCGGGATCGGCCGCACCTCAGATCTCGGGGGTCGCCGCCTCCAGGTGGCTGCGCGTGAAGGCCCCGTACACGCCCTCGGGGTCCGTCGGGGGGTAGAGCCAGCGCTGGTACGTGGCCACCGCCTCCTCGACCTCCCGGGTGTACTTGCCGTTGATGCGACCGTCGTAGATCCACAGCGCCTGGAGCCGCAGCTGGAGCTCGCGCACCTCGGGCCCGCTGGCGCCCAGGCTCAGCGTGACCGCCGCCTCCTCCGTCTCCTGGGGCGGCTGCGCGGACGGACCGGTCGTCGTCGGCGTCGACGACGGGGCCGCCGGGGCGGTGGCCGGCGGTGCGGCCGGGCCGGTCGTCGACGGGGCGGAGCTCGCGGTGGTGCGGCTCGCGGAGGGCGTGGGGGACGGGGACGCGGACGTCCGGGTCGGGGTGGGCGAGGAGGACGACGGCTCCGGGCTCTCCGAGGAGGGGGACGGAGCCTCGGACACCTGGACGTTCAGGGACGCGCTCGTCGTCACCTCCGGCACGGCCGCCCGGTCGTCGCCCTCGTCCCCGCCGCCCAGGACCGCCGCGGCCATGGCGGCGGTCCCCGCCACGGCGACGGCCGCCACCGCGGCGACCACCAAGCCGCGACGCCGGCCCCGCGCCCGCTCCCCGCCGTGCGCCGGCGGTACGTCGCCCACGCCGCGAAGCAGCAGCGGCATCGTCTCGGAGGGGTTCCCCGCGGCGCCGGGGTACGCCGGGTCCCCCGCGGCACCGGGGTAAGCGCCGGCCGGGTACCCGTCGCCCGGGTACCCGTCGCCCGGGTGGGCATCGGCCGGGTGGCCGTCGCCCGGGTGGGTGCCAGGGCGGGTCCCGCCGGGGCGGGCGCCGAAGGGCCCCTGGCCCTCCGGTCGGATCGCGGCCAGCTGGGCGGTCGGCGGGTCCTCCGGCGCGTACGCGGGAAGGTACGCCGTCGCGTCGCCGTCCGCGCCCCCGCCGGTGTGCGCAGTGCCCGCCTCTCCGTACGGCGTCCCCGCATCCCGGTACGACGCCCCCACGCCCCCGGTCCCGGATCCGTACGGCGACGCCCCCACGCCCCCGGTCCCGGATCCGTACGGCGACGCCCCCACGCCCCCCGTCCCGGTGCCGTACGACGTTCCCACGCCCCCGGTCCCGGCGCCGGCCCCGGGTCCGTACGGCGACGTTCCCGCGCCCCTTGTCGTCGGGGGTTCGGGGTGCTGCGGGCGCGGGACCTCGGGGCCCTCGGGGGCGTCGAGCGTCACGTAGGGCCTGATCCGCAGGGGATCGAAGTCCTCGGCCGCGGCGATCGCCGCCTGGGCGCAGGCGCAGCCAGGTCTGTGTACACCGCATTCAGGACAGACGTGTCCGGTCATGATGGGTCCCCTCCCCGATACAACTGCGAGCGATTATGCAGCCCGCCCCCTTCCGGCGGGTGAACAGGCGTGCCCTTCCGCAGGCCATAACCGGACATTCACACCAGGATGGAGGGGCCGCCCACGGCGGCGGAGAAGGAGACGGAGACGCCCATGGCCCAGGAGATCCGCCCGCCCGAGCCCGCCGCGGCGCCCGCACCGGGGGAGGGGCAGAGCCGCCGCGGCGTCCTCGTGGCGATCGGCGCGCTGCTGCTCGGCATGCTGCTCGCGGCCCTCGACCAGACGATCGTGTCCACCGCGCTCCCGACCATCGTCAGCGAACTCGGCGGCATGGAGCACCTCTCCTGGGTGGTCACCGCCTACATGCTCGCGTCCACGGCGGCGACTCCCCTGTGGGGCAAGCTGGGGGACCAGTACGGGCGCAAGAAGCTCTTCCAGGCCGCGATCGTCCTCTTCCTCATCGGCTCGGCCCTCTGCGGCATCGCGCAGAACATGCCGCAGCTCATCGCCTTCCGCGGGATCCAGGGACTGGGCGGCGGCGGACTCATGGTCCTGTCCATGGCGATCGTGGGCGACCTCGTCCCGCCCCGCGAGCGCGGCAGGTACCAGGGCCTCTTCGGCGCCGTCTTCGGCACCACCAGCGTCCTCGGCCCGCTCCTCGGCGGCCTGTTCACCCAGCACCTCTCCTGGCGCTGGGTCTTCTACATCAACCTGCCGATCGGGATCGTCGCCCTCTTCGTGATCGCGGCCGTGCTGCACATCCCGGTGCGCCCCACCCGGCACACCATCGACTACCTCGGCACCTTCCTCATCGCCTCGGTCGCCACCTGCCTGGTCCTGGTGGCCTCGCTCGGCGGAACCACCTGGGCGTGGGGCTCGGCGCAGATCGTCGGACTCGCCGTCCTCGGAGCCGTACTCCTGGTGTGGTTCGTGCACGTGGAGCGGCGGGCGGTCGAACCCGTGCTGCCGCTCAAGCTGTTCCGGATCCGGACCTTCAGCCTCGTCTCGGTCATCAGCTTCGTGGTCGGCTTCGCGATGTTCGGCGCGATGACCTACCTGCCGACGTTCCTCCAGGTCGTCCAGGGCGTGACACCGACCATGTCCGGCGTCCACATGCTGCCCATGGTCCTCGGCATGCTGATCACCTCGACCGCCTCCGGCCAGATCGTCTCGCACACCGGCCGGTGGAAGGTCTTCCCCATCGCCGGCACCTTCCTCACCGGCGTCGGGCTGCTCCTCCTCCACCGGCTGACGGAGACCAGCTCGACCTGGGAGATGAGCGTCTGCTTCTTCGTCTTCGGCGCCGGGCTCGGCCTGGTCATGCAGGTCCTCGTCCTCGTCGTGCAGAACGCCGTCGCGTACGAGGACCTCGGCGTCGCCACCTCCGGAGCCACCTTCTTCCGCTCCATCGGGGCCTCCTTCGGCGTCGCCGTCTTCGGCACCGTGTTCACCAGCCGCCTCACCGGCGAACTCGACGACGTCTTCGCCGCCGCGACCGCCGCCGGACAGGCGCCGCCCCCGGGGGTCGGCCCCGAGCAGGTCGCCGCCGACCCGCGCGTCATCACCGCACTCCCCGCCGAACTGCGGCCCTCGGTGCTCCACGCGTACGCCACGTCCATCACCGACGTCTTCCTGTACGCGCTGCCGGTCGTCCTCGTGGCCTTCGTCGTCGCCTGGTTCCTCAAGGAGGACAAGCTGCGGGCCTCGGTCACCGCGCCCGACCCGAGCCAGACCCTCGCCTCCAACCCGGTCGAACGCTCCTCGTACGAGGAGTGCGCCCGTGCCCTGTCCCTCCTCGGCTCCCGCGAGGGACGCAAGGCGGTCTACGTGAAGATCACCGACCGGGCAGGGCTCGACCTCCTGCCCGCCGCGAGCTGGCTCCTCCTCCGGGCCCGCCGCCACGGCACCGTCGAACCCGCCCGGCTCGCCGAGACCACGCCCGTACCCCTGCGGGTGATCACCGAGGCCTCCCGGCAGGTGGAGGAGCGTCGCCTGGTCAGCCGCGAGGGCGTCCAGCTGGCCCTCACCGCGGACGGCGTACGAGTGGCGGGGGCCCTCGCCAAGGCACGGGAGGAGTCCCTCGCCGAGCTCCTCGGCGACTGGTGGGGACCGGACCGGCCCACCGACCTGGTGAAACTCGTGGAGGAGCTCACGGCCGAGCTCTGTGGCTCGGACGGGGAGCGGCCCGACACGCCCGAGCCACCCCGCGACCACCGCGGGTGAGCCGCCGGCGGGGCTCAGAGCTCCTTGCCGTACCAGATCTCCATGTACGGGCCCGAGCAGTACGCCGGGATCTCCTCGTACCCGTGCCGCGTGTACAGGGCGCGCGCCTCCACGAGGTCGAGCCGTGTGTTGAGGACCGTCCGGCGCGCGCCGAGCGACCGGGCGGCGTCCTCCAGGCCGTTCATCAGGAGGTCGGCGCCGCCGAGGCCGCGGAACGCGTGGCGGATGAACACCCGGGTCAGCTCGGCCCGTTCGTCGTCCAGGAGGATGACGCCGCCGCACGCGGCCGGCTCGCCTTCGTGGCGTCCGACGAGGAACTGCCCGGCGGGCGGGGCCAGCAGGTCGAGCCCCTCGTTCAGCATCTCCTCGTCGTACTCGTCCTCGGTCACGGCGCGCCGGAAGTAGCGGCCCGCCACATCCCCGTAGTAGTCGCGCCGCAACGCGGTCGCGTCCGGGGTGTCCACGCGTTCGGGAGAGAAAGTCCAGGTCATGCGGGTCATTCTGCGACCCGCACGACCGGCCGCGCCTCCCGGTTTCCGACCGGCCGCGCTTCCCGGTTTCCCGGCTGGTGGCTCCTCCCGGTTTCCGACCGGCCGCGCCCCCGGTTTCCGGCGGATGCCCCGGCGGCGCCTGCCGTACGGCCTCGAACCCGGGCGGCTACTTCGGCGACGCCTGCTGCACGACCTCGAACGACCACAGCGTCGAACCGGACGCGGCCGGCTTGGGGCGCTCGCCGCCCTCGCCCCCGCCCTGGTGCGCCGCCTGCATGGAACCGCTCATCCACGCCTGGAAGTCCTCCTCACTGCGCCACCGGGTGTACACCAGGTACTGGTCCGTCCCCTCCAGCGGCCGCAGCAGCTCGAACCACTCGAACCCGTCGGACCCCTCCACGGCCCCGGCCCGGGCCGCGAAACGCTGCTCCAGCACCTCACGCTGCTCGGCGGGAACGGTCAGGACGTTGATCTTCACGATGCTCATAGGGGGCAGGATATGACTCACGGACCGGCCGTCCTTCCGGCACGCGCGACCCACGCGGTACGGGCGCTGGCCGCGCGCTGGCTGGGGCGCCTCGGGGACGGGGACTTCGTGGTGTCGCCGGTGGGGCTGTGGTCGGCGCTGGGGGCGGTCGCCTCCGGGGCGCGGGGGCGGACCGGGGCGGAGCTGCGGGAGTTGCTGGGGGTGGAGGGCGAGGAGGCCGCCGAGGCGGTGACCCTGGTGGGGCAGCGGCTCGCGGCCGAGGGCGGGGTGGCGGCGGCGACCGGGGTGTGGAGCAGGGTGCCGGTCCTCGACGGGTTCAGGCGCGCGCTGCCGGGTGTGCGGTTCGGGGTGTTGCCGGGGGCCGCGTGGTTCGCCCTGCCCGGCGACGCGTCCGGGGCGACCGACGGCATGTCGCCCGGGGGCGTCCCGGACGCGCAGGCGGAGCTGGACGCGTGGGTGCGGGAGGCGACCGGCGGGCGGATCCAGAGGCTGCCGCTGGACCTGGACGGCACCGAGGACCTGGTGCTGCTCGACGCGCTGGCCCTCAAGGCGTCCTGGCGGACGGCCTTTCCGGGGCACCTCACCCGCGACGAGCCGTTCACCGACGGATACGGCGACACCCGGCCGGTGCCCACCATGCGCCAGCGGATCCCGGCCTCGTGGGTCTGGTACGCGGACGGGGCCACCGTCGTGGAACTGCCCTGCGCCGGGGCGGACGGCGAGGGCGGCGGACCCCTGGTGCGGTTCGTGCTCGGGGCGGAGGGAGCGGGGCCCGGGGAGGTGCTGCCCGCCGCCTGGGCGGAGCCCGCGGAGCGCACGGGGCTCGTGGCCGACTCGGCGGACCTGGTGCTGCCGCGTTTCACCCTGCGCACGAAGACCGACGCGAAGGGGCACCTGGCCGCGCTCGGCCTCGACCGGGCGCTGCGGCCCGGTGCGGACTTCTCGGGGCTCTCGGCGGCGGACCTGTACATCGGCAAGGTGGTGCAGGAGGCGCTGGTCGAGGTCGCCGAGGAAGGGGTGGAGGCGGCCGCCGTCACCCAGGTGACGATGACCCGCGGCGCGGCCCCGCCGCGTCGCACGGCGGTGGAACGGATCGTGTTCGACCGGCCGTTCGGGGTCGTCGTGCTCGACGGTGCGGGCGAACTGCCGCTCTTCGCCGGGTGGCGGTCGAGTGCGCCGGGGGAGCCGGTGGCGTCCGCCTGACGAAGGGCCCTTCCCGGGCGCGTCCGGTGGGTGCGGTGCGGTGCGGTGCGGTGCCGGGCCGGGCCTTCGGGTCCCGGGCCGGACCCGGGACCCGAGGGTTCCCGGCGCGTCAGTCCGTGACGCGGGCGAGGAGCAGGCCGTCGTAGCCCTTGGTGCCGACCGTCTGGAAGGCCGTGGCGTCCAGGCGCGGTTCGCGGGCGACCAGGTCGAACATGTCGCGGGTGCCGGTGACGGCGGGGTCGTCGGGGTGCGGGGTGGCGATCCTGCCGTTGCGCACCACGTTGTCGACGATGATGACCGTGCCCGGGCGGGAGAGCTTGAGGGCCCAGGTCACGTAGTGCGGGTTGTTGACCTTGTCGGCGTCGACGAAGACGAGGTCGAAGGGGCCGGCGCCCTCCGCCTCCAGCTGCGGGAGGGAGTCGAGGGCCGCGCCCGTGCGGACCTCGACGAGCTTGTCGAGGCCGGCGCGGGCGATGTTGGCGCGGGCGACGTCCGCGTGGGCGGGGTCGTACTCGAGGGTGACGAGGCGGCCGTCGGCGGGCAGGGCGCGGGCCAGCCAGATGGTGCTGTAGCCGCCGAGGGTGCCGATCTCCAGGATGTTCCGGGCGCCCTGCATCCGGGCGAGCAGGTGGAGGAGCTTGCCCTGGTTGGGGGCGACGGCGATCTCGGGCAGGCCGGCGGCGGTGGAGTCGGCGAGCGCGGCCGTCAGGACCTCGTCGGCCGGGGCGATCGTGTCGGCGAAGTAGTGGTCCACTTCGCTCCATTGAGGGTTCGTCATGCGGTCGAACGTACACCGGCGGTGCGGCGTGACCGGCGACTTCTGGCCCGTACGGCCAGGAGCGCGGCGAGTGCGGCGACGAGGAGTCCGCCGCCCACCGCGAGGAGCCAGGCGGGGATCCCGTCGCCGACCGTCAGCAGGCGGTCGGTGTAGACGACCTCGCGGTACGGGGTGTCGGCGACGGTCCGCAGGTGGTGGTCGTCGTCGATGCGCTCGGGGCGGGGGAACTCCTGCTCCAGGGCGGTGAGGTGGACCGGCCTGCCGCCGGTGAGCAGGGCGAGCGCGTGGCTCTCGTCGCCGTCGATCCGGCCCGCGAAGGTGACCTCGGGGCGGTCGCCGCCGATGGAGGAGCGGGGCTCCATGCGGTGGTCGGCGAGGACGTACAGGCCGAGTGTCTGCGGTGTGGTGGCGAGACGGGAGAGCCGCATGGGGTAGACGAGTTCGGCGGAGGCGAAGCTGATCCGCAGCGGGGACAGCCTGCCGTGGAGGGCCGCGCCCTTCTCGTCGGGGGCGAGGCGGACGGCGACGTACTCCCACTTCCGCTCGACGTACGGCTGGAGGGCGCCGGGGAGCCGCTCGGGCAGCTCGAAGCCGTTGGTGTGCAGCCAGTCGCCGAGTGCCTCGGGGTCGGTGGCGGTCAGCCGGGCCACGTCGAACGGACCGAGCCGCGCACGGCCGACGACGCCGACACCAGGCCCCGGGGCGGACGGGGCGGCCCCGGCCGAGCCGTCCCCCCAGGGGTCGTCGAACGGCCAGTCGCCCTCGCGCGGCCAGAAGTGGTACCGGTCGCGTTCCTCGGGCGCGGTGAGCGATTCGAGCGCGTCGAAGAGGGCCGGCTCGCCGAGGGTGACCTCGGCGCGGCTCGGAACCGGCATGATCCAGGCGGCCTTCCGGGCGTTCCCGTGGACGTGGAACCGCATGACGACGGTCTCGGTGCGGCCGTCCCAGTGCACGGCCGACTCCTCGCGGTCGACGCCGATGCGCTGGGACTTGTCCGGGATCATCGCGCCGCAGCCGCAGGCGTACGCCGGTGCGACCAGCGAGCCGAGCTGGAGCATGAGCAGCGCGACGAGCGTGGTCAGGATTCTGGTGGCCGGATCGCTTCCGTGTGTCCCCCGCATGTCGGCTCGGACGCGCCCGGGGGCCGTCCGGTTCCGGGCGCGGGCGGGAGTCCGCGGGGCGAGGCGGGCGGGAGTCCGGCGGGGGTGGGGCGGGAGTGAGTCGCCGGGGGCGGGGCGGGCGTTTGCCGGGGGTGGGCCGGGAGTGAGTCGGCGGGGTGGGGCGGGCGGGAGGTCGCCCCACCCCCCGCGGGGGCCCGGGCGGGGCGGGGCCGTGGGTCAGGCGGACGTCGTCCGGACCCGGAGCTCCTTCACCCCGTTGAGCCAGGCGGCTCGCAGCCGGCGCGGTTCGCCGGCGAGGGTGAGGTCGGGCAGGGCGTCGGCGATCGCGTTGAAGATCAGCTCGATCTCCTTGATCGCGAGGGACTTGCCGAGGCAGAAGTGGGGTCCGCCGCCGCCGAAGCCGAGGTGCGGATTGGGGTCGCGGGTGATGTCGAAGCGTTCGGGGTCGGTGAAGGCCTCGGGGTCGTTGTTGGCGGAGGAGTAGAAGAGACCGACGCGGTCGCCCTTGGCGATCTTCTGGCCGCCGATCTCGGTGTCCTGGGTCGCGGTCCGCTGGAAGGAGACCACGGGGGTCGCCCAGCGGACGATCTCCTCGGCGGCGGTCGCGGGGCGTTCCCGCTTGAAGAGCTCCCACTGGTCGGGGTGGGTCAGGAAGGCGTGCATGCCGTGGCTGATGGCGTTGCGGGTGGTCTCGTTGCCGGCGACGGCGAGCAGCAGCACGAAGAAGCCGAACTCGTCGGAGGACAGGTTGCCCTGTCCCTCGGCGGCGACGAGTCGGCTGACGATGTCGGCGGCGGGGCACTCCTTGCGGGCGGCGGCCATGTTCATCGAGTAGCCGATGAGCTCCATGGCGGCCTCGGCGCCGATCTCCTCGGTGATGGCGTACTCGGGGTCGTCGTACGCGACCATCTTGTTCGACCAGTCGAAGATCCGGGAGCGGTCCTCCTGGGGGACGCCGATGAGTTCGGCGATGGCCTGGAGGGGCAGTTCGACGGCGACGCGGGTGACGAAGTCGAAGGTGCCGTCGGCGTCCGCGCCGCGCTTCGCCTCGGCGACGATGGCGTGGGCGCGGTCGCGCAGCGCGGTCTCCAGGTTCCGGATCGCGCGGGGGGTGAAGCCGCGCTGGACGATCTGGCGGACCCGGGTGTGCTCCGGCGGGTCCATGTTGAGCATGATCAGCTTCTGGACCTCGATCTGGTCCCGGCTGATGTGCTCGTTGAAGCGGATGACGGCGGTGTTCTCGTTCGAGGAGAACAACTCGGGGTGCGTGGAGACGTACTTGACGTCCGCGTGGCGCGTGACGGCCCAGTACCCGCTGTCCTCGAAGCCGGTGACGCCGGCCGGCTGGGGGCACCACCAGACGGGGGCGGTCTGCCGCAGCCGGGCGAACTCCGGGAAGGGGACGCGGTCGCGGAGCAGGTCGGGGTCGGTGGCGTCGAACCCCTCGGGGAGCCCTTCGGGGAGATGGGGGCAGGGCATCGGCAACACTCTCCATATCTGATGGACCATCAGAAGTTGCCGGGAAAGTTAGTAACGAGTTCTACAAGTAGCAAGGGTCCGGGCGGGAACTGTTGCGTCCCGGACCCTTGCGTACCGGCGGTAGCAGTCATAAGACTGCACTCAGAACTAGAACGCGTACTAGTTCCCCCGTGACGCCGACCGACCGGGGTGCCGGGACACCCCGTCCGGTCGAGGAGAGGACGAGCTCATGGCCGCGGAACCCGTCATCGTCGAAGCCGTACGCACCCCCATCGGCAAGCGCGGAGGCGCGCTCGCCAACCTCCACCCCGCCTACCTCCTGGGCGAGACCTACCGGGAACTCCTCGGGCGCACCGGCATCCACGCCGACTGCGTCGAACAGATCGTCGGCGGTACGGTCACCCACGCCGGCGAGCAGTCCATGAACCCGGCGCGCACCGCCTGGCTCACCATGGGCCTGCCCTACGAGACGGCCGCCACCACCGTCGACTGCCAGTGCGGCTCCTCCCAGCAGGCGAGCCACATGGTCGCCAACATGGTCGCGGCCGGCGTCATCGACATCGGGATCAGCTGCGGCGTCGAGGCCATGTCCCGCGTCCCGCTCGGCTCCGGCTCCAAGCACGGCCCCGGCAAGCCGTTCCCCGACGAGTGGAACGTCGACCTGCCCAACCAGTTCGAGGCCGCCGAACGCATCGCCCGCCGCCGCGGCCTCACCCGTGAACGCGTCGACTCGCTCGGCCTCCTCTCCCAGGAGCGCGCCGCGATCGCCTGGTCCGAGGAGCGCTTCAAGCGCGAGACCTTCGCCGTGCAGGTCCCCACCACCGAGGCGGAACAGGCGGCCGGGCAGGGCATGTGGCGGCTCGTCGACCGCGACGAGGGCCTCCGCGACACCACCATGGAGGGCCTCGCCCGGCTCAAGCCGGTCATGCCCGCCGCGATCCACACGGCGGGCAACTCCTCGCAGATCTCCGACGGCGCCTCCGCCGTCATGTGGGCCTCCAAGCGCATGGCCCGCGCCCTCAAGCTCCGCCCCCGCGCCCGGATCGTCGCCCAGGCCCTCGTCGGAGCCGACCCGCACTTCCACCTCGACGGGCCGGTCGACGCGACCCGCGCCGTCCTCGGCAAGGCCGGGATGAGCCTCAAGGACATCGACCTCGTCGAAATCAACGAGGCCTTCGCCTCCGTGGTGCTGAGCTGGGCGCAGGTCTTCGACCAGGACCTGGAGAAGGTCAACGTCAACGGCGGCGCCATCGCCCTCGGCCACCCCGTCGGCGCCACCGGCGCCCGCCTCATCGCCACGGCCCTGCACGAACTGGAGCGGTCGGACAAGGAGTTCGCGCTCATCACGATGTGCGCGGGCGGTGCGCTCGCCACCGGGACGATCATCCAGCGGCTCTGAACGGCCGGCCGCGGGAGCGGGTTCGCCGGGAACCTGCTCCTGCGGGCCGCCCGCCGTGAATCTGCTCTCGCGGACGGTCCGCCGCCGATCTGCTCCCGCGGGCCGCCCGTTCCGGGGCCGTCAGCCGGTGGCCTTGAGCGTCTGTTCCACGAGGGCCGAGAGGTACGCGGCGGCCGAGGGCGACTCCTGGGCGAGCGCGGCGGCCTGGCCGGCCCAGAGGTTCACGTACTCGGGCCGGCCCTGCTCGGCGGCGGCGCGGCGGATCGGCTGCATCAGCGTGTTCTGTACGGGGTACGGGGGCACGTGCTCCTCGTGGGCCGCCATGTCCCGGACGAAGCCGTTCGGGATGCCCCGCGCCGTGCGGCCCGAGAACAGCCGGGTCAGCACGGTCGTGCGGGCCTGCGGGGCGCCGAGGGCCCGGCGGTGGACGTCGCTCGCCCCCGACTCGCGCGCGGCGAGGAAGCCGGTGCCGATCTGGACGGCGTCCGCGCCGAGCGCGAGCGCCGCGGCGACCCCGCGCCCGTCGGCGATCCCGCCCGCCGCGACCACCGGGACGGACACCGCGTCCGCCACCTGCGGTACGAGCGAGAAGGTGCCGACCAGGGACTCCCGCACCGGCCGCAGGAAGGCGCCGCGGTGGCCGCCCGCGTCGCTGCCGGAGGCGACGACCGCGTCCACCCCCGCCCGCTCCAGGGCCACCGCCTCGTCGACCGTGGTCGCCGTGCCGACCAGCACGATCCCGCGCCGCCGGGCCTCCGCGACCAGGCGGCCCGGCGGCGGGCCCATGACCAGGCTGATCACGGGCGGGGCCGCCGCGAGCAGGGCGTCGAGCTGCTCGTCGAAGTCCGGCAGGGCCCGTAGGTCCTCCGCGTCCGGGGCCCGTACGCCCAGCTCCTCGTAGTACGGCCGCAGGCGTTCGACGTGCTCGGCGAGCGCGGCCGCCGGCGGTTCGCGCTCCTCGTCCTCCAGCGGCACCCAGAGGTTCACGGCGAACGGGCGGTCGGTGGCGGCGTGGAGCCGGGCCACCAGCGCGGTGATCTCCTCGGGGGTGTGGATGTGGGCCCCGTACGAGCCGAGGCCGCCGCCCTCGGACACGGTCGCGGCGAGCTCGACGGAGGACAGCCCGCCGCCGAAGGGGCCCTGCACGATCGGCAGCGGCACGCCGACGAGCTCGCCGAACCGGCCGGGGGGAAGGGTGGGGAGCGCTGACACGGACGACCTCCGGAGTCGCGGCGGGAGCGTGGGGTCCGCCGATGCCGGGAATGCTAGACGACCGGTCTACTAAAAATCCACCGACGGAAAGACGAAAGGAAACGGAGGCGGGGGAGGGGGCGCGGAGACGCCGCAGGCCCCGCCCCTCCGAGCGGAGGGCGGGGCCTTGCGGATGCGCTGTGCGGCGGGTCTCTTAGTACCAGCCGTTGGCCTGCCAGAACGCCCAGGCGGCGTTCGGGGAGCCGTAGCGCTCGTTCATGTAGTTCAGGCCCCACTTGATCTGGGTGGCCGGGTTGGTCTTCCAGTCGGCACCGGCCGAGGACATCTTCGAGGCCGGCAGGGCCTGGACCAGGCCGTAGGCGCCGCTGGACGAGTTGGTCGCGGTGTGGTTCCAGTGCGACTCGTGCTCGACGATCTTGCTGAAGGACGCGTACTGCGAGGCGGGGACGATCTCACGAGCGAGCTCCTGCGGGCTGGCGGCCGAAGCCGAGCCCGTCGTGCCGAGCACCGCACCCGACGCGCCCAGCAGCACGGCTGCGGTGGCGGCGAAGGTCTTCTTGCGGGCAACGACACGAGTGGTGAGCGAGCTGATCAACGTATCTACCTAACGTCGGTGACAAGGGCCGCGCCAGGCGATTTCGGCAAGCCGGAACCAGAGCCCGGGAGACCCGGGAACTGGAGGGAACCGGCCGTCCGAGGCGCTGCGGTGAGCACCGGCTGCCTGGCGACGTCCACCAGACAAGCAGGGCCTCCCGGGCCGGGGCAAGGACCCCGTGTACGAGGCGGGTTCGGACGTCAGGGCAAAGTCCCGGGGTAGGGGTGTGGGGCGTTTGCGCAGGTCGTGACCGGGTGTGGGGTGCTTTGTGCGGGTGCCGTCGGTCTACTATTCCGGCTCGTACGTGACGTAGGTCCTGTGGGGCGCCTCACCCGCGGCGGGCCCTCAGAGGCCCCGGAATGTGACCTGGGCCTCGAAGTTCGCCCGCCTCGTGGCCCGCCGCAGCGCCCGGAGCAGCGTGCCGCCGACGGTGAGGGTCAGGACGACCGTGAGGGCGGCGCGGCCGAGGTCCCAGCCGAGCGAGGTGGCCAGCACGTACGCCAGGAACCGGACCAGGTTCTCCGGCAGCGGGGCGCCCGGCTGGAAGGACACCCCCGAGCCCAGGCCCTGGAGCAGGACCCAGCCCTGCAGGTTCATGACCGTGCCGTACGCGAACGCCGCCACGAAGCCGTACACGGAGAGCATCAGCAGCTCGCCCCGGCCCCGGAGGCGCCCCGCGCCCGGCAGCAGACCCGCCCCCATCGTGAACCAGCCCATCGACAGCATCTGGAACGGCATCCACGGCCCCACCCCGCCCGTGAGCAGGGCCGACGCGAACATCGTCACCGCACCCAGGACGAAACCGAACCCCGGGCCCAGGACCCGGCCGCTCAGCACCATCAGGAAGAACATCGGCTCCAGACCGGCCGTCCCCGCGCCCAACGGGCGCAGCGCCGCCCCCACGGCGGCGAGCACCCCCAGCATCGCCACCGCCTTCGCGTCCATCCCGCAGTCCGCGATCGTCGCGACCACCACCGCGACCAGCAGCGGCAGCAGCGCGGCGAACAGCCACGGCGCGTCCCCGGCGTGCGAGGTGACCGCCGAACCGGCGTCCGCGAACAGCGGCCAGCAGAACGCGATGACCCCCACCGCGGACACCAGGACGAGCGCGGTCACGGAACGCGCTCCGAGGCGGACCGGGCGAGCGCCCCCGGGCCGGCTGCCCGCGGCCTCGGACTTCGTCGGCCCCGCGCTCACAGCGCCGCCTCCACCTGTTCGACCGTGAGCCACGGCTGCGGGGCCAGGATCTTCGCGACCTGCGGCGAGAACGCCGGCGACGAGACGACGACCTCGGCCGTCGGACCGTCCGCCACCACCTCGCCGTCCGCGATGACCACCACCCGGTGCGCCAGCTCCGCCGCCAGCTCCACGTCGTGCGTGGCCAGCACGATCGCGTGCCCGCCCGCCGCCAGGCCCCGCAGATGGGCGACGAGGCGCGCCTTGGCCGCGTAGTCCAGGCCGCGGGTGGGCTCGTCGAGCAGGAGCAGCGGCGGGCGGCCGGTCAGCACCACGGCCAGGGCGAGCGCGAGGCGCTGCCCCTCGGAGAGGTCGCGGGGGTGCGTGTCGTCCGCCACCCCCGGCAGCAGCTCCTCCACCAGCGCGCGGCAGGTGCCGGGCTCGGCGTCGGTGTCCGCGTCCGCCGCCGCGCACTCGGCCGCGACGGTGTCCGCGTACAGCAGGTCCCGCGGCTCCTGGGGGACCAGGCCCACGTGGCGGATCAGCTCGCGGGGGGCCGTGGTGTGCGGGGTGCGGCCCGCGACGCGGACGGTGCCGGTGGTGGGGGCGATCATTCCCACGAGGGCGGACAGGAGGGTGGACTTGCCGGCGCCGTTGCGGCCCATCAGGGCGATGGTCTCGCCGGGGGTGACCCGGAGGTCGACGCGGCGGAGGGCTTCCACGCGGCCGCGCCGTACGCCCAGGGCGGCGACCCGGACCAGGGGGTCGGGCTCGGCGGGGCGGGCCGGGGCGGTGCGGCGGCGCCGGAAGAGGGAGAGTCCCCCTCCCCGGCCCCCGGGCCCCCGCGCATCCAGCGCCGGCGGGGCCGTGTCTCGCCGCTCGTCCGACGGGAGGAGCACACGGGGTCCGTCCGGGAGCGCCGCGGGCGCGCGCCCCTCCAGCCGCTCCTTCAGCCCGCCCGACCTCCGCCGCGCGTCGCGCACCGTCAGCGGAAGCGGGTCCCAGCCCGCGAGGCGGCCCAGCGCCACCACCGGAGGGTGCACGGGCGAGACGGCCATGATCTCGGCCGGCGGGCCCATCACGGCCTCGGGGAGCAGGAGGACCTGGTCGGCGTACTGGACGACGCGCTCCAGGCGGTGTTCCGCGAGGAGGACCGTCGTGCCCAGGTCGTGGACGAGGCGCTGGAGGACGGCGAGCACGTCCTCCGCGGCCGACGGGTCGAGCGCGGAGGTGGGTTCGTCGAGGACGAGGACCTTGGGGTGGGGGGTGAGGACGGAGCCGATGGCGACGCGCTGGCGCTGCCCGCCGGAGAGGGTGGCGAGGGGGCGGTCGCGGAGCTCGGCGAGACCCAGGAGGTCGAGGGTCTCCTCGACGCGGCGGCGCATGACGGCCGGGGGGAGACCGAGGGACTCCATGCCGTAGGCGAGCTCGTCCTCGACGGTGTCGGTGACGAAGTGGGCGGACGGGTCCTGGCCGACCGTGCCGACGAGGTCGGCGAGCTCGCGCGGCGGGTGGGTGCGGGTGTCGCGGCCGTCGACGGTGACGCGGCCGGTGAAGGTGCCGCCGGTGAAGTGGGGGACGAGGCCGGAGACGGCGCCGAGGAGGGTGGACTTGCCGACGCCGGAGGGACCGACGAGGAGGACGAGTTCGCCTTCCGGGACGGTGAGGTCCACGTCGCGGAGGGTGGGTTCGGCGGCGTCCTCGTACGTCACGGACACCTTGTCGAAGCGGATCACGTGCTCTCCTTGGGGACGGGCGCGACGAAGGCCGGGAGGAGGCCGACGAGGATCGACGCGGCCGGCCAGAGCGGCAGCTCGGGTGCCTCCAGGGGGACGACGCCGGGGTGCAGGGCGTCGGGCGCGTAGGAGTTCGCCCGGATCATGAGGACCGCGACGGCCACGCCGGAGCCGGAGACCAGCCAGGCGCGGACGTCCCAGCGGTCGGGCCGGTAGCGGGTGCGGAGGGTGCGCCGGCCGCCGAGACGGAGACCGGCCAGGGCGGCGAGGAGTCCGGCGCCGAGGAGCGGGAGCCCGTAGCCGGCGCCTTCCGCGGCGAGAAGCCCGTACGAGCCGGCGCAGACGCCCAGCAGGCCGCCGAGGGTGAGGACGTTCGTGGTGCGGCGGACGGAGGCGGGGACGTGGGCCGTCCGGCCGTAGCCGCGGGCGTCCATGGAGGCCGCGACGGCGATCGACCGCTCCAGCGCGCCTTCGAGGACCGGCAGTCCGATCTGGAGGACGGCCCGCACCCCGCCGGTGGGGCGGCCGCGGAGACGGCGGGCGGTGCGCAGCCGGACGACGTCGGCGACCATGTTCGGCGCGAAGGTCATCGCCACGACCACGGCGACCCCGGCCTCGTAGAGCGCCCCCGGCAGCGACTTGAGCAGGCGCGCCGGGTTGGCCAGGGCGTTCGCGGCGCCCACGCAGATCAGCAGGGTCGCCAGCTTGGCGCCGTCGTACAGCGCGAACACCAGCTGCTCGGCCGTGACCCGGCCGCCGATCCGGACGCCCCGCGCCCACTCGGGCAACGGCACCTCGGGCAGCGTGAACAGGACGTGCGTGCCGGGGATGGGGGAGCCGAGCAGCAGCGAGAAGACCACCCGCAGGGCGACGACGAACAGGCCGAGCTTCACGAACGCGCCGTACGAGCGGGCCCAGGGCGCGTCCGTGCGGCGGGCCGCGACGACGTATCCGGCGACTCCGACGAGCAGGCCGAGGAGGAGCGGGTTGGTGGTGCGGGAGGCGGCGACGGCCAGGCCGAGCGCCCACAGCCACCAGGCCCCGGCGTGCAGGGCGTTCGCCCGGCTCGCCGAGGGCGCCGCGAACCGGGCACCCGGGGCCGACCGGGCCGTGGCGGTGGAGCGGTCCGTGCCGGTGGAGCGGTCCGCGTGAGTGGGTCGGTCCGCGTGAGTGGGTCGGGCCACGCCGGTGGACCGGTCCTTGCCGGTGGACCGGTCCGTGTCGGTGGGCCGGTCCGGGTCGGTGGACCGGTCCGTGTCGGTGGGCCGGTCCGGGGGAGTCGAGCGGGTACGGGCGGGGCTCATCCGCGACGGCGGGCCTTCCAGATCGCCGCGCCGCCGAGGGCCAGCACGGCCGCCCCGCCGGCGAGCACGCCGAAGGACGGACCCCCACCGCCCTGCCCGGGGGCGGCGGCGGGCGCCGGGCCGGTCGGGGCGGCGGACGCCGGAGCCCGCTCGTCGACCTGCTCGCCGCAGCCGCGCGCCGGATACCCGGCGATCCCGCACAGCATGGCCGCGCTGTCGTACCGCAGCGGCTTCGCCACCGCGGCCAGCGCCTCCGCGCCCGTCGCCTCGTCGCGGACCTCCGCACAGCCGACCTCGACCGGCTTCGCCGGCGGGGTCTCGCCGGGCGGAGCGTCCAGCGGTCCGCCGAAGTCGACCACGACCGCGATCCGCTTGCTGCCGTCCTTCTTCTCCACGCCCCCGCAGATCCCCGCGAAGTCGGCGGCGGCCGACGGCCGCGAGGTGTCGCTCGTGCCCTGGCTGAGCGCGAAGCGGAAGCCGATCGCGTCGCCGTCGGCGGGCCGGGCGGTCGCCGGGCCCTGGGTGGCGTACGCCCAGGGCTTCCCGTCCGCGCCCTCCCAGAACGACCAGTAGCGGTACCCGGCGGCCTGCGCCGGGGCGGCCGCGACGACGGTCAGGGTCAGCAGCGCCCCGGCCGCGGCGCCCGCGACCCGGAGGCCCGCGGCGCGTATGCCGACCGCTGTCCGGAACCCCGCGGCGCGGGGTTCCGTCCTGCCGGTCGCGCTCACTTCTTGCGGCCGCTCACGAGGAAGCCGATGCCGACGCCGACGACCATGCCGATGCCGATGATCCACCAGATGTCGAAGCCGGAGTCCTCGTCGTCGCTGGTGGAGGAGGCGGAGGTGTCAGGGGTCTTGGGGGCGGGGCCGGTGGCGTTGAGCTGCTCGACCAGGTCCGCCGTGCCGAACTCGCGCGGGTCGGTGTCCGTGGCGCGGGCGGCCAGGATCAGCTGCGCGTACGCGGCGGGTCCGCTCTCCTTCGCCCAGGCGGCGGAGTTCTTCTCCAGCCACTCCAGGGCGGGCTTGGCCTCCTTGGCGGCGCCGGCCGCGGCGAGGGCGACGACCGCGTCGGCGGTGTTGCCGACGTCCGGCTTCTCGGCCGTGTCGGTGGCGCCCGGCATCGGCGGGGTGGTCAGGTGGCCGGTCTTCGCGAGGGCCTTCGCCAGGTAGGAGGCGCCGTTGAGGGCGGCCCGCTCGGCGGTCGGCTTCGTCAGGTCGGTGCAGGCCGGGGGCTGCTCGGGGGAGGCCTTGGTGGCGGTGATGCCCTTGCCGAGCCCGGCGAGGGTCGCCGCGGCGGTGGCGTCGGCGTTCGCGAGGAGCTTGCCCGCCTGGTCCGGCTGGTACGCGAACGCGCCGGCGCCCTCCTTGTCGGAGCAGGGCAGGGCGAAGGCGAGCAGCGCGTCGTACGGGGTGCGGCCGTCGGCGGAGGCGTACGAGCCGGGCTTCACACCGGTCGCGGCGAGCGCGCCGACGACGATCGAGGTGGAGTTGGCGTCGCTGGCGCCGCCGACGCCGTAACCCCAGCCGCCGTCCTTGTTCTGTACGGTCCGCAGCCAGTCGGTGCCGGCCTTGACGGCCTGGTCGACCTTCTCGGGCGCGGCGGCCTGGCGGCGGACGGCGCCGAGGGCCTGGACGGCGACGGCGGTGGCGTTGGTGTCCCGCATGGTCTTCGCGGCGCAGGGCGTGGCGGCGGACGCGCGGTACGAGGCGAACGAGCCGTCCGCGCACTGCTGGCCGAGCAGCCAGTCCACGGCCTGGTCGGCGGGCTGGTAGCCGGTGGCGCGCTGGGCGAGGAAGGCGAGCGACTGCCGCCAGACGCCGTCGTACGTCGGGTCCTTCGTGCCGTACAGGCCCGCCGGGAGCGCGCCGGCCGAGGGGGTCGGGGAGGGCGCGGCGGCGGCCGGGAGGGCTGCGGCGGTGCCGAGTACGACTGCGGCGGCGGCGAACGCGGCGGCGCCGCGGCGGACGGTGTTCATGGGGCCCTCTCCTGCGGCCGGGCACCGGCACGCCTCAGGGGCACCAGGCTCCGGCTCCGTATTCCTCGACGGTGCCGGCGGTCACGTCCCGGGCGGGGCATTCCGACTCGCCGTCCCCGAGGGGGACGGCATACACGGCTGCGGGTCAGTGCCGGATTCGCACCGGTCTTTCCCCCGTACGGGCATGATGACGACCCGCTCACTCTACCGGCCCGTACGGCCCCGGGCCCGGGGGTGCGAGGCGCCTCACAGCCCCGTGTGACCGGCTACGTCGCGATGTACGCCACCGGGTCCGTGCCGGCGACCGCCTCCGCCCGGCCGAGCTTCACCAGCCGGCGGACGTGGGCCTCGGCCTCGCTGACGGCGATGTTGCGGGAGCCGTGGGGGATCCGGTCCCACGGGCGGTTCCACTCCATCCGCTCGGCGAGCTGCCACGGCGTGAGCGGGGCGGCGAGGAGCCCGAGGAGGCCGGTGAGGCGTTCCTCGTGGTGGTCGAGGAGCTCGCGGACCCGGCCGGCGGCGTCGGCGAAGGCGTACTGGTGGGCGGGGAGGACCTCCGCGACGCCGAGGCGGCCGACGCGTTCGAGGGAGTCGAGGTAGTCGCCGAGGGGATCGGTCGCGGTGGCGTCGTCGGGGTCCTCGTACAGGCCGATGTGGGGCGAGATCCCGGGCAGCAGGTGGTCGCCGGAGAACAGCCGGCCGTGGCCGGGCAGACCGGCGGGGTGCTCCTCCTCCAGGTGGAGGCAGACGTGGCCGGGGGTGTGGCCGGGCGTCCAGACCGCGCGCAGCCGCCGGCCGGCCAGGTCGAGGAGCTCGCCGGGCACGATCTCGCGGTCGGGCAGTGCGGAGCGCAGGCCGGGCAGGGTCCGCATGCGGCCGGAGGCGCGGGCGGCCCGCAGCGGTGCGATGTGGTCCTCGGGGGCGCCCACGGCGGCCAGTTTGCGGGCGAGGTAGTCGAACCACGTGCCCGGCTCGGCCTCGCGGGTCCGGCGGACCACGGCCGTGTCCGCGGCGTGCATGGCGATCCAGGCCCCCGACTCCTCGCGGACCCGCCCGGAGAGCCCGTGGTGGTCGGGGTGGTGGTGGGTGACGACGATCCCGTGGATCTCCCGCACGGAGAGCCCCAGCGCCTCCAGGCCCCCGCCGAGCTCCGCCCACGACGCCGGGTCGTCCCACCCCGTGTCCACCAGCACCGGCCCCCGGTCGGTGTCGAGGACGTGCACCAGGGTGTGCCCGAGCGGATTGTCCGGAATGGGAACCCGCAGCGACCAGACGCCTCCACCGTGCTCGGTCACCTGGGTCATGAGCGTCCTCGTCTCTGTGTGCCGGTACGGCCATTGCCCACCATAACTAGAACTGGTATCAGTTCTGAAGCATCGTCAGGAACTCAGGGGCAATTCCATCTCCTCGGGAGGCAGCGGTCATGACCGAGCTTGTGGAGCACGGAAGGCTGTTCATCGGCGGGGAGTTGACCGAACCGCTCGGCACCGGTGTGATCGAGGTGATCTCGCCGCACACCGAGGAGGTCATCGGACGCGTCCCGCACGCGTCGGAGGGCGATGTCGACCGGGCGGTCGCGGCCGCGCGCCGGGCGTTCGACGAGGGGCCGTGGCCGCGGATGACGGTCGAGGAGCGGATCGCGGTCGTCACGCGGATCAAGGACGCGATCGCCGTGCGGTACGAGGAGATCGGCCGGGTCATCAGCGCGCAGAACGGCTCGCCGTACTCCTGGTCCGTCCTCGCCCAGGCGCTCGGCGCGATGATGGTCTGGGACGCGGCGATCACCGTCGCGCGGGACTTCCCGTACGAGGAGCGGCGCGGCGGGGTGCTCGGGCCGCTGCTCGTACGGCGCGAGCCGGTCGGTGTCGTCGCGGCGGTCATCCCGTGGAACGTGCCGCAGTTCACCGCCGCCGCCAAGCTGGGGCCCGCGCTGCTCGCCGGCTGCACGGTGGTCCTCAAGCCGTCGCCGGAGGCGCCCCTCGACTCGTACCTCCTGGCGGAGATCGCCACCGAGGCCGGACTGCCCGAGGGCGTCCTCAGCATCCTGCCCGCGGACCGCGAGGTCAGCGAGTACCTCGTCGGTCACCCGGGCGTCGACAAGGTCTCCTTCACCGGCTCGGTCGCCGCCGGCCGGCGGGTCATGGAGGTCGCCTCGCGCAACCTCACCCGCGTCACCCTCGAACTCGGCGGGAAGTCGGCCGCCGTGATCCTGCCCGACGCGGACACGGCGACCGCCGTCGCCGGGATCGTCCCGGCCGCCTGGATGAACAACGGCCAGGCGTGTGTGGCCCAGACCCGCATCCTCGCCCCGCGCTCGCGGTACGAGGAGATCTCGGAGGCCTTCGCCGCGGCGGCCGGCGCGCTCGTCGTCGGCGACCCGCTCGACCCGGCCACCCAGGTCGGCCCGCTCGTCGCCGAGCGCCAGCGGCAGCGCTCCCTCGACTACATCGCCATCGGACAGCAGGAGGGCGCCAAGATCCTCGCGGGCGGCGGCCGTCCGGCCGGTCTCGAACGCGGCTGGTACGTCGAACCGACCCTCTTCGGCGGCGTCGACAACTCCATGCGGATCGCTCGCGAGGAGATCTTCGGCCCGGTCATCTGCCTCCTGCCGTACGAGGACGAGGCGGAGGCCCTGCGCATCGCCAACGACTCCGACTTCGGGCTCAGCGGCAGCGTCTGGACCGGCGACGTGGAGCACGGCATCGACTTCGCCCGCCGGGTCCGCACCGGCACCTTCAACGTCAACACCTTCAGCCTCGACATGCTCGGCCCCTTCGGCGGCTACAAGAACTCCGGCCTGGGCCGGGAGTTCGGCCCCGAGGGCTTCGGCGAGTACCTGGAGCACAAGATGATCCACCTGCCCGCCGGCTACGGGGACGCGTGATGGGCGACCGCTGGCGCGTCGAGGTCGACCGGAGCGTCTGCATCGGCTCCGGCCTGTGCGTCAACCACGCCCCGGACGGCTTCCGCCTCGACACCGCCCGCCAGTCCCACCCGCGGGAGCCCGAGGCGGACGCCGGCGAACGCCTCCTCGCGGCCGCCGAGGGGTGCCCGGTGGAAGCCATCCTCATCACCCTCGCGGACGGTGGCGAACCGGTCTATCCCCCCGAGGAGTAGCCGCCCCGGCCCGTGCCACACTGCTCCCTCGATCACGGGGCGCCCAGTCCCGTGACCTGGGAGGGGATCACCGTGTACGGGAAGAGGGGGGCCGCCGCCGCGGTCCTGGCCATGGCGGTGGCCGTCGGCGCCACGGGCTGCGACGGGAACACGAGCGGGGCCGGAACCGGCCAGGGCGAAGTCCAGGCGACGGCGTTCGACAAGGTCTGCGCGAAGAAGGCCGGCCTCGACCAGAACCCGATGGGCTGACCATGCGTATGAGACACATGACGGCGGTCGCCGGTGTGATGGCGGCGGTGCTGTTCGGCGCCGGGTGCGGCGCGGAGGGGTCCGGGGCCGGGGGCTTCGGGCGTGAGGCGGCGCAGGCCGACATCCGCACGGCCGTGGCCGGGGCGGGGCTGCCGAAGTCCGAACTGCCGGAGCCGGGGCAGGTGACGGCCACGGCGACGCCGGCGGACGAGCGGGAGCGGATCGCCCGGCGGGCCGCCGCCTGCACGGCGGCCTGGCAGTACATCGGCCCCGTGGTGGACGGGGCGCGGGCGAAGTTCGACCGGACGGTCGACGCGCTCGTGCGGAAGGGGTGGACGGCCGGGAAGCGGGTCGAGGAGAAGCTCGACGACAAGGGCGGAACCCTGGTCGGCCTCACGCTCAAGAAGAGCGGCTGGTCGCTGTTCGCCCGTCAGAGCAACTCGAAGACGGTGGCGATGGACGTCATCTCCTTCCAGGCGTCCGAGGACGCGTGCATGGACGCGTTCACCGAACGGGAGAGGGACCTGCTGCTCGGGGAGGACCGCGAACGACCCTGACGTGAGGGGCCGTTGCGTCCGGCTGTCGTTCCCACGTGCAAAACTGTGCCCTTGTCAACGGGGGCAAGGGGCCTTCGTGCGTGCGTATTCGGGAGTGTTGTGCGCAAGGCGATGTGGGTGGCCGCGGCCGCCGGTGTGGTGCTGCTGGTCTCGGGTTGCGGCGGCGGGGGCGGCTCGGACAAGGGCGGCTCGGCGTCCGGCGGTTCGTCCTCGGCCGGTTCGTCCGCGACGGGCGGCTCGGGCGGTTCGGGCGACGGGAAGCTGGACGGTGCCGCGGTCACGAAGGAGCTGACGGACGCGGCGACGGGGGCCGGCTTCACGCAGGACGCCTCGGGCGAGCAGATTCCGGCCGAGGCCAAGAACTGCATGGTCAGCTGGACGGCCGACGCCGAGAAGGCGGCGGACCCGGCGAAGTCGTACACGGACACGGTCGCGACCCTGACCAAGGGTGGCTGGAGCGAGGAGCGCAGCTCCGGCGCGGGCGGCTCGGTCATCAAGTCGCTGAAGAAGAGCAGCTGGCAGCTCCAGGCCAGCAACCACTCGGCGGGCCCGCTGAAGCTGGTGATGTTCGTGGCCGTGGACGGCAGCCCGGAGTGCGCGGCGGCCATCGCCGCGAGCAACGCCAAGCCCCAGGGCTGACCCGGCGCCGCCCGCGCCGCCGGCGGCCGGACCGCCGGGGGCGCGGGCGGGCCCCTCAGGCCGTGCCCGGTTCCGGGGCCGTGAGGTCGATGAGCCGGCAGACCGTCTCGATGTCGATCTTCACCTGTGCGATCGAGGCCCGTCCGGACAGCCAGGTGATCAGCGCGGAGTGCCAGGTGTGCTCGATCACCCGGACCGCGGAGAGCTGCGAGGGGGTGGGGTTCTCCGCTCCCATCGCGTCGAGGATGATCGCGGTCGTCAGCCGCGAGACCGTGTCGACCTCGGGGCTCACGCTGCGGTCGGCGAAGGTCAGCGCCCGCACCATCGCGTCGGCCAGCTGGGGTTCCCGCTGGAGCGCGCGGAAGGCCCGCATCAGGGTCTCCGCGACCCGTCCGGCCGGGTCCGAGCCGGCCGGCGGCCGCTTCCGCAGGGTGGAGTGCATGTGCTGGAGCTGGTCCTGCATGGTCGCGACCAGCAGGTGGATCTTGGAGGGGAAGTAGCGGTACAGCGTCCCCAGGGCCACCCCGGCGGCCTCGGCGACCTCCCGCATCTGCACGGCGTCGAAGCCGCCCCGCGCCGCGAGCTGGGCGCTGGCGTTCAGGATGCGGCGCCGGCGCGCCTCCTGGCGTTCCGTGAGGGGCGGCGACGCGGGTCTGTGGTCCGCTCTGCTCTCTGCGGTCATGAGGTCCCGTTCCGTGCGGTGGGGAGCGACAGTAGCGGTGCCGCCGCCGTGGCGCGAATCACCTGTTCCGGCTCTCACGGCGGAGCTACCTGCCGGTAGATTCTGCCTCCTCGAAGGATCAAGAGGGCTGACGAGGCGACGGGCGAGAAGATCCCGGACGATCAAGTCTGTAACTTGTTCTAGATTAGCGCGAGCGGTTACGCTCCGGCGAAACGCACGCTCGAAGGGGGTCGCGCATGACCGCTGAGGCCATAGAGGCAGGCCCCCGACAGGGCGTCACCGCCGCCGGTGACGGACCGTTGCGGATCGCTCTCCTCACGTACAAGGGGAACCCCTTCTGCGGGGGCCAGGGCGTCTACGTCCGGCACCTCTCCCGCGAGCTCGCCCGGCTCGGCCACACCGTCGAGGTCATCGGCTCCCAGCCGTACCCCACCCTCGACGAGGGCGTGCCGCTCACCGAGATCGCCAGCCTCGACCTCTACCGCTCCCCGGACCCCTTCCGGACCCCGAAGCGCGAGGAGTACCGGGACTGGATCGACGGCCTCGAGGTCGCCACCATGTGGACCGGCGGCTTCCCCGAACCGCTCACCTTCTCCCTGCGGGCCCGCCGCATGCTCGCCGCCCGCCGCGGCGACTTCGACGTCGTCCACGACAACCAGACCCTCGGGTACGGGCTCCTCGGCGGCCCCCGGGCCCTCGGCGCGCCGCTCGTCGCCACCATCCACCACCCCATCACCGTCGACCGGCAGCTCGAACTCGACGCCGCCGCCGACTGGAAGCGCCGCGCCTCCGTCCGCCGCTGGTACGCCTTCACCCGCATGCAGAAGCGCGTCGCCCGCCGCATGGAGTCGGTGCTCACCGTCTCCGGCACCTCCCGCCAGGAGATCGTCGAACACCTCGGCGTCCGCGAGGACCGCATCGGGGTCGTCCACATCGGCGCCGACACCACCCTCTGGTCGCCCGACCCGGCCGTCGCCGAGGTCCCCGGCCGGATCGTCACGACCTCCAGCGCCGACGTCCCCCTCAAGGGCCTCATCCACCTCGTCGAGGCGCTCGCCAAGCTCCGCACCGAGAACCCCGACGCCCACCTCGTCGTCGTCGGCAAGCGCGCCGAGGACGGCCCCGTCGCCGCGGCCATCGAGCGGTACGGGCTGGAGGGCGCCGTCGAGTTCGTCAAGGGCATCAGCGACGCCGAGCTCGTCGACCTGGTGCGCTCCGCCCAGGTGTCCTGCGTGCCCTCGCTGTACGAGGGCTTCTCGCTGCCCGCCGCGGAGGCCATGGCCACGGGGACGGCGCTCGTCGCGACGACGGGCGGCGCGATCCCCGAGGTCGCGGGCCCCGACGGCGAGACCTGCCTGGCCGTGCCGCCGGGCGACGCGGGGGCACTGGCGGCCGCGCTCGGGCGGGTGCTGGGCGACCCCGAACTGCGTGTCCGGCTCGGTGCGGCGGGCCGCGCCCGGGTGCTCGCGAGGTTCACCTGGGCCCGTGCGGCGCAAGGCACGGCCGAGCTGTACCGGGAGGCCGTCGCCCGCCAGGGCGCGGGAGTCCGCCGGTGACGGCGCACCGCCGTCGCCGGGCGCGGTCCGGTGGGTGGGTCGTGCCCGCCCGTCCCGCCCCGGCGGAACTGCCCACACCCTTCGTCAACCCCGAAAGCAGGATCTCGTGCTGACCGTCGATTTCACCCGCTTCCCGCTCGCCGCCGGCGACCGCGTGCTCGATCTGGGCTGCGGTGCGGGTCGGCACGCGTTCGAGTGCTACCGGCGCGGGGCGCAGGTGGTGGCGCTCGACCGGAACGGCGAGGAGATCCGCGAGGTCGCCAAGTGGTTCGCGGCGATGAAGGAGGCGGGGGAGGCGCCCGCCGGGGCGACGGCGACCGCCATGGAGGGCGACGCCCTCAACCTGCCGTTCCCCGACGAGTCCTTCGACGTCGTGATCATCTCCGAGGTCATGGAGCACATCCCGGACGACAAGGGGGTGCTCGCCGAGATGGTCCGCGTCCTCAAGCCGGGCGGCCGGATCGCGATCACCGTCCCGCGCTACGGCCCGGAGAAGGTCTGCTGGACGCTCTCGGACGCGTACCACGAGGTCGAGGGCGGCCACATCCGCATCTACAAGGCGGACGAGCTCCTCGGCAAGATCCGGCAGGCCGGCCTGCGGCCGTACGGCACCCACCACGCGCACGCGCTGCACTCGCCGTACTGGTGGCTGAAGTGCGCCTTCGGCGTCGACAACGACAAGGCGCTGCCGGTCCGCGCGTACCACAAGCTGCTGGTCTGGGACATCATGAAGAAGCCCGCCCTGACCCGGGTCGCCGAGCAGCTGCTCAACCCGGTGGTCGGCAAGAGCTTCGTGGCGTACGCGACCAAGCCCCACCTCCCCAAGGCCGACGCGAAGTGACGTCTCCCGAGCGGATCGCGGAGCACCTCGTCCTGCCGGGGGTGCTCACGGCGGAGCAGGCCGCGGAGACCGTCGCGGGGATACTCGCCGGGCAGCGCGAGGACGGCGCCATCCCGTGGTTCCGGGGCCACCACCTCGACCCGTGGGACCACATTGAGGCCGCCATGGCCCTGGACACGGCCGGCGAGCACGCCGCCGCCGCCCGCGCCTACGACTGGCTCGCCCGGCACCAGAACGGCGACGGCTCCTGGTACGCGGCCTACCACGACGGCGAGGCGGACCGGGTCACCGACCGGAGCAGGGAGTCCAACTTCGTCGCGTACATCGCGGTCGGCGTCTGGCACCACTACCTGTCCACCGGCGACGACGCCTTCCTCGACCGGATGTGGCCCGTCGTCTACGCGGCTGTCGAGTTCGTCCTCGAACTCCAGCAGCCCGGCGGCCAGATCGGCTGGAAGCGCGAGCCCGACGGCACACCGGTGAACGACGCGCTCCTCACCGGCAGTTCGTCGATCCACCAGGCCCTCCGCTGCGCCCTCGCCATCGCCGAGGCCCGCGAGGAGGCGCAGCCCGACTGGGAGCTGGCGGCCGGGGCCCTCGGCCACGCGATCCGCCGGCACCCCGAGCGGTTCCTCGACAAGTCCCGTTACTCGATGGACTGGTACTACCCGGTCCTCGGCGGCGCGATCACCGGACCCGAGGCGCAGGCCCGCATCGACGCCGACTGGGACACGTTCGTCGTGCCCGGCCTCGGCGTGCGCTGCGTCGTCCCGAACCCGTGGGTCACGGGCGGCGAGTCCTGCGAGCTGGCGCTCGCCCTGTGGGCGATGGGCGAGTCAGACCGGGCCCTCGCGGTCCTCCAGGACATCGGCCACCTGCGCGCCGAGAACGGCATGTACTGGACGGGGTACGTCTTCGAGGGCGACGAGGAGACCGACAAGGCCGTCTGGCCCGAGGAACAGACCGCCTGGACCGCCGGCTCCCTGCTGCTCGCGGTCGCCGCCCTCGGCGGCGAGGAGGCCACCGTCGCCGTCTTCGGCGGCGAACGCCTGCCGAGCGGACTGGAGCCCGACTGCTGCGGCTGAAGTCTCCGCCGATCCTGGCTTGATATGTGCTTGACGCACGCATATCCAAGTGCGCGAAGCGCCCATGGAGGCGCTTTAGGATGTGCGCGTCCATGAGTGGCATGGACACGCACGGTGCGGGGGAACAGGGTTCAGTGGACCGTCAAGGGTCTGTCACGAGAATGACCACGGCCTCGGCCGAGGAGTTGGCGAGCGAACTGCTCGCACGGAAGAAGGCGTCGGGTCTGAGCTTCGCCCAACTCGGTGAGAAGACCCACTACGCGAAGTCGTCGTGGGAGCGCTGGGTCAACGGGAAGCAGTTCCCGCCACGGGCCGCCGTGGAGAGCATCGCCCGCCTCGACGGGAGCGACCCGGCGGTCCTGCTCGCCCTCTGGAGCCGGGCGGACGAGGAACGGGCGTCGGAGGGCGAGGCGGAACCCGACGGCCCGCAGGAGGTCACGGCCGACGAGGCGGCCGAGCCCGCGCGGCCCGGGCGCCGGCGCGCGCTGTGGATCTCGGCCGCCGTTGCCGGACTCCTCCTCGCCGCGGGAGCCGCCGTGGCCTCCGCGACGTACTTCGGCGACGAGCCGGAGCCGCGCCCCGAGGTCGCGGGCCCCGCCACGGGCTGCACCGGCAGCGGGTGCGAGGGCCGGGACCCGAAGAAGATGAACTGCGGCGCCGACGCGGTCACGGTGCGCACCGGCTCCATCCCCAAGGACCTGGTGATCGAGCTCCGCTACAGCAAGGCCTGCCAGGCGGCGTGGGGCCGTATCTCCTTCGCCGAGATCGGCGCCACCGTGGTCGTCAACAACTCGGACGGCGCCGCGCAGGCCGACGTCGTGCACTACGACAGAGACGTCTACACGCCGCTGATCGCGGCCCCGGACGACGGCTCGGTCTGGGTCTGCGCCGCCCTGCCGAAGGACGGGCAGCGCAGCTGCACCGGCCGCTTCATCCCGAGCCAGGAGAAGTAGCGGCCAGGACCTCGCGCGACTCCCGCTCCTGGCGGGCCGTGAGGCTCTTCCAGTCCTTGGCGACGGCCGGATTCCGGTCCAGCCACCGCTGCTGGACGGCGGCGAGCCGGGTGTAGGCGGTGTCGAGGTAGCCCGTCTCGTCCTTGCAGCGCAGATCCGCCTCCAGAGCGGGACTGGCCGCGCGGGCCTCGGCGGTGCGCAGCGATCCGAGGAGCCGTGCGGGATCGGGTTCGGTGAACCCGGCCCGGTCCATGCACGCCTGCCACCGCGCCGTCGCGGCCTTGAACGCGGGATCCTTCTCGACGTCCGTACGCGCCTGCTCCTGCACCTCGAACAGCATGATCCGCACCTGGAGCCACCGCATCCGGCCGTCGCCGAGGATCCGCGTCTCGGCCTCGGCGAGACAGCCGTCGCCCGGCCGGGACACGCTCATGCGGATGCCCTTGGCGGTGACGCGCTTGCTCGGGTCCCCGAACAGTGCCCGCCGGTACGCCTCGGTGCTCTCCGGGCTGCCCGGCTTCGGCGGCGTCTCCTCCACCGGCGGGGCGGGCTCCGGGGCGGGCGTCGCCGACTCCAGGCCGAACGGCCGCGGCAGCTGGTCGCCGGCCTCCCCCGAAGCCCCGGCGGTGGGGGCGTACCGGAATCCCCGCTTCGCCATGCAGGTGATGGCGAACTGCCGTTGCGCCTCGAAGCTGCGGGTGTTCGGAGTGAACAGGAGCTCGGTGGCCGGCGGCCGCCGGTGCAGTTCGGCCGTGTCGCTCCGGGTGGCGGCGGCGGTCCGGTGGTCCGGTTCCGGCGTCGTGCCGCACCCGGAGAGCGCCGCCGCGCCGACGGCCAGGCCGAGCGCGAGTACGCGCGTGTTCCGCATTCCTGCTGCCCTTCGGGTGCGTGGAGGGGGTCTACGGGGCCCGGCACACCCCCGTGTTGCCGGGCCCCGGTCATGCCGGGTGTGGATCAGAAGCAGGGGACGGTGGTCGTGGAGCGGACCTTCAGGGAGCTGGCCTGGCCCGCCTGGCCATCCCAGTCGTGGTTCAGCTGGTAGTCGTCGACCGAGCTGCCCGGGTTCACGCAGAAGAGCAGCCCGCCCTGGTGGTTGATGTCCCGGTAGTAGTGGCTCTCGTAGCCGCTGTTGCTGGAGTTGCTCGCGGAGTGCACCCCGTCGTTCACCCAGCTGCCGTCGTCGAAGTAGTCGTTGGTGAAGTCGAGGTCGGTGTTGAAGAACGCGTGCTTGTTGTTCTCCTGGATGGTGCCGGAGAAGACGCAGTGGTAACCCGAGGGGCAGTTGGGGCCGGCAGCGGCCGTACCCGCCGTCGCCACACCGGCCGTGACGATCAGCGCCGTCGCGCCGAGGACGGCCGCGGCCCGCTTGCGGAACCCAGTGGTGCTGCTCATCGTCTGATCCACCTTCGTGTCGTGAGCGACCCGGCGGGTCGCGCGCGCAGACAGGCTGACACCTGCCGCACGGCCTCGTATTGGACAAAAACGCACTGCGCGCGGCCGCCCGTTCAGCCGGCCAGCCACGCGCTCGCCCCACTCCGGGCCGCCAGGAAGCGGCCCGGCGGCATCCCCGTCATCGCCGTGAAGTCGCGGCTGAGGTGGGCCTGGTCGTAGAACCCGCAGGCGATGGCGACGTCCGCGGCCGCGCCCCCCGTGGCCAGCAGCCGGATCGCACGGTTCAGCCGCAGGACGCGGGCCAGGCGCTTGGGGGTGAGGCCGATCTGCTCGCGGAAGCGGTTCTCCAGGTGGCGCAGGCTCCAGCCCGTCCTGGCGGCCAGCTCGGCGATCGGCAGCGAACCCCCCGTACGGTCGAGGAGCCGCCACGCCTCCAGGACGGCGGGGGACGGCTCATGGGACGCCGCGGCGCCGGTCGCCCAGCGCAGCAGGGCCTCGTCGAGCAGGGCGAACCGCTCCCGCCACCCCGGGGCCGCCTCCAGGGCCGCGCCGAGCTCATGGGCCCGGGCGCCCAAGACGTCCGCCGGGTCCGTGACCGTCTCCGCGAGCTCCCCCAGGGAGGTGCCGAAGAGCCGGTACGCCGCCCAAGGGGCGAGGGAGAGCTCCACCCCGTGAAGGTCTCCCTGGTGCTCGAGCACCCTGGCCCGGGTGTGCAGACCGGACACCACCGACGTGTGGGACGGCACCGCGGCCCCCGCCTCGCCACGGCCCGTCCGGCCGAGCCGCATCTCGCTGCCGAACCCGATGAGCAGCGACACCCTCCCGGTCGGCACCACCAGCCGCTCCTGCGGCATGCCCGCCGTCGACCGGAACCCGCGGTACGCGCCGACGCCCGGCCGGAGCCGGGCATCGGGCCTCGCATAGAACCACTGGCAGTTTCCCGTTGCGCACACGCGGCGTCTCACCGTCACACCCTTCCGGGCCCGGAACGATCCCGGACCGACCTTCACGACCACTGTCGGATCGGGGCGGACGGGGGGCCAGAGGCGTCGGCGTCCCAGGGACGGGAAGGGACGTCCCTCGTCGCTGACCTGCGGAGATGTCGGCGGAAGGGGATGCGCGGACAGAGTGCTGAGCCCGTACGGAGTCGCCCGGGTGGCGGGTCGCCGGGGGCCGGGTGAGGCTGGCGCCACAGCCCCCAGGGAGGTTCCGTCTTGTCTGTCGTGCCCAGAACCGTCTCGCGTGGCGTCGTGGCGCTGCTCCTGTCCTGCACCCTGCTCCTGACGACCGCCGCGTGCGGCGGCGACGACGAGGCCCAGAACACGGGCGCCGCCGCGACCCCGACGAGTACGGGCACCTTCGAGCAGCAGAAGCTGGCGAAGACCCGCTTCGTGGCCAACGCGGGTCTGGCGGCGGGCGCCACGTACCAGTGGATCGTGAAGCCGTACCGCGCGGGCAAGTTCCAGAAGGGCGCCGAAGGCCGTACCTTCGCGCTGGTGAAGGCGGGCCTCGCGGGCGCGTTCGCCTACAACCGGCTCAAGGCGGCCGTGAACAACGCCAAGGGCGACCCGCTGCTCTCGAAGGCGGTCGCGCCGCTCTCGGCGGGGATCGAGTCGCTGAAGGACCTCGGGACCAAGCTCCGCAAGGGCGAGGCGGGCGCCGCCGACGTCGGAGCCTTCGAGAGCGTCATCAACAGCGTCAAGGACGCCGGGAAAAGCGCCGGCGCCGAGGTCGTCGACAAGGTGCCCAGCGCCTCACAACTGGGCGGGTAGGGACACCCTCAGGCGTTGAGTTCCGCGAGGACGCGGAGCGTGGCGGGGTCCGGTGACGTGACGAGGAGGTCCGTCACCGGGCCCCGCCGCCACGAGTCGAGCCGTTCGGCGATGCGGGCGCGCGGGCCCACGAGGGAGATCTCGTCCGCGAAGGCGTCCGGCACGGCGAGCACGGCCTCCTCGCGCCGCCCGGCCGCGAAGAGCTCCTGGATCCGCCGGGCCTCCTTCTCGTACCCCATCCGTCCCATCAGGTCGGCGTGGAAGTTGCGGGCCGCGTGCCCCATGCCGCCGATGTAGAAGCCGAGCATCGCCTTGACGGGCAGCAGGCCGGCCGCCACGTCGTCGCAGAGCCGCGCCCGGACCATGGGGGCCACCAGGAAGCCCTCCGGCAGGCGCTCGGGGAGCGCGTAGACCTCGGCCCAGCGGTCGGGCGTCCAGTACAGGGGGATCCAGCCGTCGGCGACGGCGAGGGTCTGCGCGATGTTCCTCGGCCCCTCGGCGCCGAGCAGGACGGGGACGTCGGCCCGCAGCGGGTGGGTGATCGGCTTGAGCGCCTTGCCGAGTCCGGTGCCGTCCTCGCCCGCGTACGGGTGGGAGTGGTGCCGTCCGTCGAGCCGGACGGGCCCCTCCCGGCGCAGGACCTGCCGGACCACGTCCACGTACTCGCGGGTCGCGGTCAGCGGGGAGCTGGGGAAGGGGCGGCCGTACCAGCCCTCGACGACCTGCGGCCCGGACAGGCCGAGCCCGAGGAGAAGGCGCCCGCCCGACAGGTGGTCCAGGGTGAGCGCGTGCATCGCGGTCGTCGTCGGCGCGCGCGCGGCCATCTGCGCGACGGCCGTGCCGAGCCTGATCCGGCTGGTGTGGGCGGCGATCCAGGTCAGGGCCGTGAAGGCGTCGGAGCCCCAGGCCTCCGCCGTCCACACGGAGTCGTAGCCGAGCCGCTCGGCCTCGCGGGCGAGTTCGAGGTGGGCGGGCGAGGGGCCGCGGCCCCAGTAGCCGAGCGCGAGTCCGAGTCGCATGCCCCGCAACCTTTCTGACGATCCGTCAGGTAGTGCGGGCACTGTACGGCAACGGCCCCCCGCCCGGAAGGGATTCCGGGCGGGGGGCCGTTCGCGCGAGGCGTGCGCGGGGACCGGGTCCGGTCCGCCGCGAGCCGGGCGGGACCTTGCGGACGGACCTAGCCGCGCTGGATGCCCGTGGTGTCCTGGAGGACGCCGCGGCGGCCGTCCTGCGTCTGGGCCACCAGGGCCGGACCGCGCTGCTCGACCGCCAGGTACCAGGTGCCGGGCGCCAGTTCGGCGATCGGCGCCTGCGAACCGTCCTCCGCGTACAGCGGACGGGCGACTGGCACCGCGAACCAGAACGGCGCGAAGTCGGCCGCGGGCGCGGCCGGCTGCGGAGCCTGGGCCTGCGGCTCCGGCTGCTTCGGGGCCTGCGGCTGCGGTGCGGCGGCCTGCGCGCCGAACGGCTGGCCCGCGCCCTGCGACGGGTCCTGCGGACCGCCGTACTGCGGGTGCTGCGCGCCCGGGTAGCCGTAGCCGCCGGGAACGCCCTGCTGCCCCGGCTGGCCCTGCTGCATGCCGTACGGGTGCGGGGCCTGCGGGCTCGGCGCGCCGACCAGCGGGGCCTTCAGCGCGGGGACCAGCGGACCGGCCACCGCGGCACCGGCCGCGACCAGGGCGGCGATCAGGCCGAGGATCAGGCCCGCGCCCGCGTTCGACGCCTCGAAGACCCACATCAGCAGGGTCCACGCGGAGGCGACGGTGAACGCGGCGCCGACCTGGTTCAGCTCCAGGCCGACGACCTTGCGCTGCTGCGGCAGGCCGTGGGAGAGGACCACGAGGGCGACGCCGGCGATGCCCAGGAGGAAGGAGCCCCAGCCGAGGGGCGACACCTCCCAGGAGTTCGGGGTGTCGATCTGGTCGCAGATCGAGGCCGGGCCGTCGCAGCTGGCGTAGCCGAGGAACGAGGCGATGAACAGCACCACCGCTGCACCGATCAGCACGCCATCGCCTCGGGTGAGGGAGCGGATATTCACGTAAGAGTCCTTCGTCGTTCGTCGGTCGTCGCGTCGGGGGTGGCACTCGGGGCCCGTGGCACGGGGGCGGCCCCATCGTACGGAGCGAATCTATCGCCCGCCGGTTCTACCCCTCGAGGTAGGTCGCGATGCCGTCCGCGATCCCCTGTGCCGCCTTCTGCCGCCACGCCGATGACGTGAGCAGCCGCGCATCCTTCGGATCACGCATATTGCCGCATTCGACGAAGACCTTGGGCACGGTCGAGAGATTGAGGCCGCCGAGATCGCCCCGTACGTCCAACCCCGTACCGTCGCCGAGGTAGTTGGCGGGCGACGTTCCGGTCGCGCGCCCGAACCGGTCGGCGATCCGCTCGCCCAGCGTCCGGGACGGCCCGACGATCGCGGCGGTGTCCGCCGAACCGCCGCGCACCCGTGCGGGCAGGATCACATGGAAGCCGCGGTGGCCGACCGCCGAACCGTCGGCGTGCACGGAGACCACGGCGTCGGCGCGGGCCGCGTTGCCGATGCGGGCCCGCTCGTCGATGCACGGGCCCCACGGCCGGTCGGCGTCGTGGGTGAGGACCACCTTCGCGCCCCGGGCCGTGAGGAGGTCCCGCAGCCGGTGCGAGACGTCGAGCGTGAACGACGCCTCCGTGTACCCCGCGTCGGTGGAGGTGCCGGTGGTGTCGCACTCCTTGCGGGTCGTCCCGATGTCCACCTTCTGGTTGATCTCACGGAAATGACCGAAATTGCCCGAGTTGTGACCCGGGTCGATGACGACGGTCCGGCCGGCGAGGGAGCCGCTCCCCCCGGAGGCCGGGAGGGGCGACCGGGTCGGCGTCGGGGCGGCGGAGGCGAGCGGGGGGCGGGACTGGGCGCCCCGCGCCTGCTCGGTCGCCTCGGCCCGCCGGGTCTCCTGGGCCTTTCCGGAGGCCTGCGAGGCCTGCGAGGCCCCGCATCCGGCGAGTACGGCGCAGCAGCCCGTGGCGGCGAGGGCGAGGGCGAGAGCACGGCGGGCGGTGTTCCGGTGGTCGTACGGCACCCAGCGACTCTAGGCCCTGGGTGGCGCGAATTCCCGCAGGGCGAAGGTCGCAGGTTTGTCACCGCTTCCCGGAACGGCGGACGCGTGTGCGCAGACGGTGAAGGGTAGGTGAGAAGAGCGGCGGTGGGGTGTCACCGCGCATGGACCACGAGGGGGAACCGTGGTGGGGGAAGAACCGAACGACGCCCGTCCCGGACCGAACGACGCCCGTCCCGGACCGACGGACGCCCGTCCCGGACCGAACGATGCCGGTCCTGGGCCGATGGGGGGCGGTGCTGGATCGACGGGGGGCGGACCGAACGATGCCGGCCCTGGGCCGATGGGGGCCGGGCCCGGACCGGGTGGCGCCGGGCCCGGACCGTTGGACCCGCGGACCCCGGCCCCGGTCCCGACCGGGCCGCCCGTACCCGAAGGTCCTCCGCGGGTCGCCGAACCCCCGTGGACGGCGCCGCCCGCTCACGGGACGCCGACCCTCGCGTTCGGCCCGCCGCCGGGGGCGCCGTCGGGCCCGCCGCCCGGTCAGCCGCCCACGGCACCGCCCGGCTACGGACCGCCGCCGGGGAACGGCCCGGCCGGGTACGGGCCGCCGCCGGGCTACGGGCCGCCCCCCGGGTACGGGCCGCAGCCGTCGGGGGAGCCGAGGGGTGAGGCGAACGGGGCGCAGGCGGCGATGATCGGCCTGCTCAACCTCTCCTGCCTCGGGCTCGGTTACGTGCTGCTGCGCAACTGGGTCGGTGCCGCTCTCTGCTGGCTCGCCACGGCCGCGCTGCTGGTGTTCGCGCTTCCGGCGGACGTCGACGGCGTGCCCGTGGGCGTGCTCGCCGGATACGGCGTGATCCTGCTCGCCGCTGCCGCGGACGGGGCCCGGCGCGGCCTGCGGGCCACGCTCCGGGTGGGCGCGTCGGTCCGGCGCCTCGCGCTGCCGCTCGCCCTCGTGCTGCTCGTCGTGCCGGCGGGCGGATCCCTGGCGTACGGGGCGGCGCGCGACGAGGCGAAGGAGGAGGCGCTGCTCGCGCGGCTCGCGGCGGCGGACGCGCTCGTGGAGTCCGCCGACGGCCTCGCCTTCGACAAGGCAGAGCCGACGTTCCGCGAGGCGCTCGCCGTCTACCAGGACCTCGGCACGAAGCACGCGGGGTCGCGGGCCGGGAAGCTGGTCCCCAAGCGGCTCGACGCCTACTACGCGACGGTCTCCGCCCCGTACGGGAAGAAGCAGTACTGCGAGGCCGTCCCGCCGCTGAAGCACCTGCGGGGGCTGGCCGGCACCGTCGACAAGCGGCTGCTCGGCTCACGGCCCGCCAAGACGGACGATCCGCTCGCCGAGTCCCTCTACGAGTGCGGGACCGCCGCGCTCGGCGTGAAGACGGCCGACCCGACGGCCAGCGAGAGCCTCGACGAACTCCTGAAGACCTTCCCGAAGTCGAGCCACGCGACCCGCGTGGAGCCGGCCGTCCGCGCGGCGATCAAGACCAGGACGACCGCGCTGAGCGGGGGCTCCGCGCCCTGCGACACCACCGAGGAGCTGCGCGCGCTCCGTTCCTCGCTCGACAACATGTCGGACCCGTCCCTGCAGACGGCCACGAAGGAGGCGGCCGACGCGGTCCGGACGGGCGAGTTCACCTGCGGGACCGACCAGTTCAAGAAGAAGGACTTCACCGCCGCCGTCACGACCATGACCGAGTACGCCAAGGCGTACCCGAGCAGCCCGCAGGCGGCGCACGCCCGATCGATCGCCATCGCCGCCGAGATCGCCGACGAGGAGCCGGCGGCCGGCAGGAGCCTGCCCCGGGCGGACGTCCCCGACGGCGCCCGGATGGTCATGGTGGTGAGCAACGACGGCCCCGGTGAGGTCGAGCTGCTCTACACCGGCCCGCTGACCGGCAAGGTCACCCTCAAGGCGTGCGGCACCTGCACCAAGTACCCGGGCCCGATCTTCTCGAACGGAAAGAAGGCCAAGGCCTGCACCGGGCCGTCCTCGAAGTACCCGAAGGCGACCCTGCTGCTGCCGGTAGGCGACTACCACTTCCTCCAGAAGCGCCTGTCCGGCGGCTCGGCCTCCGGCGACACCAAGTCCAGCACGGCGAAGATCGAACCCGGCTACAGCTACACCAACTGCCTCTACGTGACCTCCGGGTACTGACCCGGCGCGACCGGACGGGCCCGAGCGTCGGCCGGTGACCGGTGACCGGTGACCGGTGACCGGTGACCGGTCACCAATCACCAATCACCGGTGGCTTGTGGCTGGTGACTGCCGCCGTCAGCCGTCAGCCGTCAGCCGTCAGCCGTCGGTCGACGCCGACAGCCGGCGATCGACGCCGACAGCCGGCGATCGACGCCCGGCGGCCTCAGCCCACGCGGCGGAGCACCCGCAGCGAGTCGGTGACCGAGACCTCCTCGAAGTCGCCCGACTCCAGGGCGCGGAGGTAGATCCGGTAGGGGGCCTGGCCGCCGTCCTCCGGGTTCGGGAAGACGTCGTGGATGACGAGCAGGCCCCCGGGGGCGACCTTGGGGGCCCAGCCCTCGTAGTCGTTCGTGGCGTGCTCGTCGGTGTGCCCGCCGTCGATGAACACCAGGCCGAGCTGTCCGCCCCACACCTTCGCCACCTGCGGCGAACGACCGACCACCGCCACGACGTGGTCCTCGAGGCCCGCCTGGTGCAGGGTCCGGCGGAACGTGGGCAGCGTGTCCATGAGCCCCACCTCCGGGTCGACCACGGTCTCGTCGTGGTACTCCCAGCCGGGCTGCTGCTCCTCGCTGCCCCGGTGGTGGTCCACGGTCACCGCTACCGTGCCCGCCTGCCGCGCCACGTCGGCCAGCAGGATCGTGGACCGCCCGCAGTACGTCCCGACCTCCAGGAGCGGCAGCCCGAGCTTCGCGGCGCCGGTGGCGGCGTCGTACAGCGCGAGCCCCTCCACCACGGGCATGAAGCCCTTCGCCGCCTCGAAGGCGGCAAGGATCTCGGGGGTGGGCTCGGCGGCCATGGGCGGGTCCTCCTACTGGCGGGTACGCGGGTACGCGGGCCCATCGTGCCCTACGCGCCGCCCTCGAACCACACCCGTCCCGCCGCTCCGCGTCACGCCCCCGCCAGGACCGCCCGGAGCTTGCGGACCCCTGCCTTCCACTCCTCGCCGTCCGACTCCTCCCAGAGTTCGAGCAGCTCGGAGGGTTCGGTGAGGATCCGGTCCAGCGCCGCCACGGCGTCCGGGCGCAGGTCGCCCGGGAGGGGCGGCAGGGGGTCCTTCGGGCCGTACGAGGTGGTGACCGGCTCGCCGCCCGGGCACTGGGCCGCGAGCAGCGCCGCCGAGGCGATCGCCTCGTCCGCCAGGTCCGCGTCCAGGTACGCGTCGCCGGTCCCGATCACCTCGCGGAAGGCCGTGCGCAGCACCTCCGCCTTCTTCTCCGCCGGCGCCTCGTCCACCCGGTACGAGAAGTCGGCGGCGGTGTCGTTGTCGAAGGGGCCGATGTCCCAGGTACCCATGGCGCGCTCGCTCTCACAGTCGTCTGCCCGTCTGGAACGACAGCCTGTCAGGCACCACTGACAACGGCCGGTGTGCGGCGGCGTCGCCTCCGCCCGGGCCTCATGTCGCCGCCGCGCGGCTCGGTTCCGCGGTGGTCCTCACCGCGCCGAGGTCAGAGGCCGGGGCCTTCGAGGTTCTCGATCATGCGCTTCAGGACGCGGACGGCGGTGCGGTACTCGACCGGTGTGCTGTCGGCGACGGAGCGGGTGCGCAAGTCGGTGATGTGGGCCGCGACTTCGGTGAGGCGGCGGGGATCGTCGGACGTGAGGAGGAGCCCCCCCCGGGCACTGGCGGGGTCGGCGGGGTCAGCGGTGGGCGGGAGCGGGAGCGGGAGCGGGAGTCGGTGTCGGTGTCGGTGTCGGTGTCGGTGTCGGCGTCGGCGTCGGCGTCGGCGTGAGTATGGCGTTCCAGTCCTGGGTGTGGGCCCAGGTGGGGAAGGTGTGCCAGCCGATGTCGGGGAAGTCGCGGTGGAGGGAGGCGATGTCGACGTCGAGGCCGGAGGTGGTGAAGTAGGCGAACATCGCGGCCAGGTCGGCGGAACGGGTGCGGACGTAGGCGAGGGGGACCTCCTCGTAGGAGACCGGGCGCCCGAGGGCGGTGGCGAGGATGCCGGTCATCTCGCCGGGGGTGCGCTCGTCGGCGGCGATGTCGACGCGCAGGCCGGTGAAGTCCTCGCGGCGCTGGAGGGCGAGCGCGGCGAAGGCGCCGATGTCGCGGGAGGAGATGAGGGCGAGCGGCCGGTCGGCCGGCATCGGCCAGGCGAAGGTGCCCGCGCGGAGCCCGTCGGCGGTCCAGCCGCCGGCGTAGTTGTCCATGAACGCGGCGGGGCCGATCACCGTCCAGGGCGTGCCGGAGGCGCGGAGGTGCCGCTCGATCGTCCGCTTGCTCTCGTAGTGCGGGACGCCGGTGTCACGGTCGGCGTGGGCGACGGAGGTGAGGACGACGTGGCCGAGGCGGGCGGCGGCCGCCGCGTCGACGAGGGCCGTGCCCTGCCGGACCTCGACCTCGCCGCCCGCCTCGAAGGCGGTGACGGCGAAGAGGGAGTCGGCGCCCGCGAGGGCGGCGTCGAGCGAGGAGCGGTCGTCGAAGTCCGCGAACCGCACCTCGGCGCCGAGGGCGCGCAGGGCGTCGGCCGCAGGCGAGTCGGGACGGCGGGTGAGGGCGCGCACCCGGTGGCCGGCGGTGAGGAGGCTGCGGGCGGTGGCTCCGCCCTGGGCGCCGGTGGCCCCGGTGACGGCGACGGTGAGCATGGGATTCCCCTTCGGTAGTGACTGCGCAGCGCATTCTCTGTGCTACACAGAAGACTCTACCTCGATTTCCCCTGCGTCATGCAGGCTTTTCTCGACTCGTTTCTGACCTTCCGTCAGAATGGAACGTGTTCTAGTCTGCGCCGCATGGGCATCGCCATCACGCACGAACAGCGGGAGCTCGCCCGATCCGTCCGGGGCTGGCTCACCCGCGCCGTACCTCCCGAGGAGGTCCGCAAGCACCTGGACGTCCCCGACACCGCCACCGGCCGGCCCGTCTACTGGGACGCCGCAGCCGGACAGGGGCTCCTCGGGCCGCACCTGCCCGAGGAGTCCGGGGGTGGGGGCGGCGGACTGGGGGACCTCGTCGTCGTCGTGGAGGAGGCGGCCCGGGCGCTGCTGCCCGGGCCGTACCTGCCCGCCGTGCTCGCCGCCGAGATCCTGCACCGGACCGGCCGGGCCGGACCGGCCGGGGAGATCGCCCGAGGGGAGCGGATCGGGGTCGTCGCGCTCGGCGGGACGGGGACCCTGACCGCCGTACGGACCGCGAGCGGGTACCTCCTCGACGGCACCGCGCCGCCCGTGCTCGGGGGCGCCCAGGCGGACCTGGTGATCCTGCGGGCGGCCACCGCGGACGGAAGCGTCTGGCTCGCCGTCGACACCGACGGCCTCGCCGTCCGTCCCCACGAGAGCGCCGACCCGACCCGGCCGACCGCCGAGATCACCGCCCGCGCCACCCACGTCCCCGCCGCCCGCGCACTCGCCCGGGACGAGGGAGCCGAGACCCTCACCGGCCTCGTACGGGACCTCGCCGCCGTCCTGTTCGCCGCCGACGCCTGCGGCACCGCCGCCCGCGCCGTCGAGACCGCCGCCGAACACGCCCGCACCCGCCAGCAGTTCGGGCAGCCCATCGGGCGCTTCCAGGGCGTCAAGCACCTCTGCGCCGACATGCTCGTGCGGCTCGAACAGGCCCGCGCGCTCACCTGGGACGCCGCCCGCGCCGCCGCCGGGGACGACGAGGGGCGCCCGCTCACCGCCTCGCTCGCCGCGGCCACCGCCCTCGACGCCGCGTACGGCTGCGCCAAGGACTGCATCCAGATCCTCGGCGGCACCGGCTTCACCTGGGAGCACGACGCCCACCTCCTGCTCCGGCGGGCGCTCGTCGCCCGCCAGCTCGTCGGCACGGGGGACCACCACCGGCTGGCCGCCCTGCGCCACGCGGCCGACGGAGTCCGGCGGGGGCTGCGGCTCGACCTGCCGCCGGAGGCCGACGCGTACCGGGCCGCGGCCCGCGCGGCCGTCGCACCCGCCGCCGGACTCGACCCGGCCGCCGCCCGGCGCGCCCTCGCGCCCACCGGCTACGCGGCACCGCACCTCCCGGAGCCGTACGGACTGGGGGCGGGACCGCTCCAGCAGCTCGCGGTGCAGCGGGAGCTGGACGAGGCGGGCATCACCGTCTCCGGGCTCGGGATCGCCACCTGGGTCGTACCGTCGCTGCTCGCCCACGGCACCCCCGCGCAGCAGGCCGAGCACCTCGGGCCGACCCTGCGCGGGGAGCGCCTCTGGTGCCAGCTGTTCTCCGAGCCCGGTGCGGGTTCCGACCTCGCCTCCCTCCGCACCCGCGCCGAGCGCATGGAGGACGGGCGCTGGCGGATCAACGGGCAGAAGGTGTGGACGAGCGCGGCCCAGTGGGCCCATCACGGCATCCTGCTCGCCCGCACCGACCCCGCCGCCCCCAAGCACCAGGGGCTCACCTACTTCCTCGTCGACATGCGGAACACCCCCGGGATCGACGTCCGGCCGCTGAAGGAGATCACCGGGGACTCCCTCTTCAACGAGGTCTGGTTCGACGACGCGGTCCTCCCGGCCGACGCCGTCGTCGGCGAGGTGAACGACGGCTGGCGGGTCGCCCGCAACACCCTGGGCAACGAACGCGTCCACATGGCCGACCAGGTCGCCTTCGACACCGGCCTCGAAGCGCTCATCGCACCGGCCGCGCGGGAGGACGGTTCGGTACGCGTCCGGGTCGGGGGTCTCCTCGCCGAGGCGCACGCCCTCGCGTGCATCGGCCTGCGGACCACCCTGCTCCAGGTGTCCGGCCTCGAACCGGGCGCGGGCGCCAGCGTCCGCAAGCTCGTCCAGACCCTCCACCAGCAGAAGCTCGCCGAGCTCACCCTCGAACTCCTGGGCCCCGGCGGCGCGGTGCGCGAAGGCCCCGGCGAACGGGCCGTGCACGGCCTGCTCATGTCCCGCTGCCTCACGATCGCGGGCGGCACCACGCAAGTACAGCTCAATGTCGTCGCCGAGCGCCTGCTCGGACTGCCGAGAGACTGAGGGGGACCAGAAGATGGGCAAGGCGTACGTCGTCGGTGTCGGGATGACGAAGTTCGAGAAGCCGGAGACCCGGGACTGGCAGTACTGGGACATGGCCAGGGAGGCCGGTACGGCGGCCCTCGCCGACGCGGGCGTCCCCTACGCGCGCGTGGAGCAGGCCGCCGTCGGCCACTGCTTCCAGGCGTCCACCGCCGGACAGCGTGCCGTGTACGAGCTCGGGCTCACCGGCATCCCCGTCTACAACCTCAACAACAACTGCGCGACCGGCTCCACCGCCCTGATGACCGCCCGCCAGTTCGTCGAGGGCGGCGTCGCCGACTGCGTCCTCGCCCTCGGCTTCGAGAAGATGACCAGGGGCGCCCTCGGCGGCGGATCGGGCGCCGGGGACTTCGCGACCTCGCCCGTCGCCCGGCACTACGGGATCATGGCCGCCGCGCACGGCTTCGAGATGTCACCGCCCACCGCCCAGATCTTCGGCAACGCGGCCCGCGAGCACATGGAGCGGTACGGGACGACCGAGGTGCAGCTCGCGGCCGTCGGCGCCAAGAACCACCAGCACTCGGCGAACAACCCGAACGCCCAGTTCCAGGACGTCTACACGGTCGGCGAGATCCTCGCCGCGAAGACCGTCCACCGGCCCCTCACCAAGCTCCAGTGCTCGCCCACCTCCGACGGCGCGGCGGCGGCCCTCGTCGTCTCCGAGCGCTTCCTCGACGCACACGGGCTGCGGGGCAGGGCCGTGGAGATCGCCGGCCAGGCGATGACCACCGACACCGGGGATTCCTTCGCCTCGGGCTCCTGCATCGACGCCGTCGGCCGGCCCATGTCCCGGGCCGCCGCCCGCCTGGCGTACGAACGCTCCGGGCTCGGCATCGAGGACGTCGACGTGGTCGAACTCCACGACTGCTTCTCCGTCAACGAGCTGCTCACCTACGAGGCGCTCGGCATGTGCGAGGAGGGCGCCTCCGGCAAACTCGTCGAGTCCGGGGCCACCACCTACGGCGGCCGCTGGGTCGTGAACCCCTCCGGGGGCCTCATCTCCAAGGGCCACCCGCTCGGCGCGACCGGCCTCGCCCAGGCCGCCGAACTCGTCTGGCAACTGCGGGGCGAGGCGGGCGCCCGGCAGGTGGCCGGCGCGCGGGTCGGACTCGCGCACAACATCGGCCTCGGCGGCGCGGCCGTGGTCACCCTGCTGCGGAAGGCGTAGGGCCGCGCCGCAGGGCGTAGGCCTCATGCCGTATGTACGGCGGCGAAGCCGGTCGGCGACCATGACACACATGCCGCAGACCGACTCCGCCGCCACGAGCACGTCCGACAGTCCTTCGACGGCCGGGCGGGTCCGGCCCTGGGCGGTCGTCCTGATCGCCTGCGCGGGCCAGTTCCTCGTGGTGCTCGACGTCTCCGTGGTGAACGTCGCGCTGCCCTCGATGCGGACCGGCCTGGGGCTCTCGGAGCTCGCGCTCCAGTGGGTGCTCAACGCGTACGCGATCGCCTTCGCCGGTTTCATGCTGCTGGGCGGGAGGGCCGCCGACCTGTACGGGCGGAAGGCGATGTTCCTGCTGGGACTCGGGCTGTTCACCGCGGCCTCGGTCGCGGGCGGGCTCGCCCAGGAGGGCTGGCAGCTGGTCGCGGGCCGGGCGGTGCAGGGGCTGGGCGCCGCCGTCCTCGCGCCCGCCACCCTGACGCTGGTCACGGACGCCGTGCCGGCCGGCGCGGCGCGGACGCGGGCCATCGGCACCTGGACGGCGGTCGGGGCGGCCGGCGGCGCGGCCGGCGGCTTCGTCGGCGGCCTCCTCGTCGACCTGCTCTCGTGGCGCTGGGTCCTCCTCGTCAACGTCCCCGTCGGCGCCCTCGTCCTCGCCGGCGCGCTGCTCCGGCTGCGCGAGAGCCGCACCGGCGCCGGGCGCCGGCTCGACCTGCCGGGCGCCCTCCTCGTCACCGCCGGACTCGCCACCCTCGCGTACGGCATCGTCCGGACGGAGGCGGCGGGCTGGGACGACCCCGCGACCCTGCTGACGCTCCTCGGCGGCCTCGCCCTCCTGGGCGCCTTCGTCGTGGTCGAGGCCCGCACGGCCGCCCCGCTCATGCCGCTGAAGATCTTCCGTACGCGTGCGGTGGCGGCGGCCAACGTGGCGATCCTGCTGTGCGGTTCGAGCTCCTTCGGCATGTGGTTCTTCATGACGGTGTACGCGCAGAACGTCCTCGGCCACACCCCGCTCCAGGCGGGCCTGGCCCTGGTCCCCAGCTCCCTCAGCGTCATCCTGGGCTCCAAGCTCGCCCCGCGCCTCATCCCCCCGGTCGGCGCCCGGAACCTCGCGGTGCTCGGCGCCCTCGTCGGTGCGGCGGGGTTCGCCTGGCAGTCGACGATGACCGCCGACGGCACGTTCCTGGGGACGATCCTGGGCCCCGGCGTCCTGATGATGGCCGGCATCGGCCTCGCCACCACTCCGCTGGCCACCCTCGCCACGTCGAGCGCCTCCCCGGACGACGCGGGTCTCGTGGCCGGTCTCGTCAACACCTCCCGCACGATGGGCGGCGCCCTCGGTCTGGCCGCGCTCTCCACCGTCGCCGCGGCCACCACCGGCGCCGCCCACGACCCCGAGGCCCTCACCGCCGGTTACGCGGCCGCCTTCCGCGTCTCGACGGCGATCCTCCTCGCCGCGGCCCTGCTCATGCTCCTCTGGCTCCCGAAGAAGGCCCCGCGCCGGGGTCCGCGGCGGCGAGGGCCGGGTCGATGACGGTCTCGCCCCGCAGCGCCTTGCGGACCGCCTCGGCGAGTTCCCCGACCGGTCCGTCCTTGACCAGGAAGCCGACCGCGCCGGCCTCCATGGCACGGCGCAGGTGGCCGGGCCGGCCGAAGGTCGTCAGGACGAGGACCCGGCAGTCGGGCGCCTCGTCCCGCAGGTCGGCCGCCGCGTCGAGGCCCGAGCGGCCGGGCAGCTCGGTGTCGAGGAGGGCCACGTCGGGCCGGGAGAGCAGCGCCGCGTCGACGATCTCGTCGCCGCGCCCGACCTGTGCGACGACCTCGATGTCGGGCTCCATGCCGAGCAGCAGCGCCAGCGCGCCGCCGCGCATCGTGCCCTGGTCCTCGGCCAGCAGGACTCTGATCATTCCGTCGGCTCCCCCTCGTGCGGGCCCGGGGCCTCCACGGGGATTTCCGCGGTGACCTGGACCCGCCCCGGGGGACAGGTCCCGAGACAAGGGTGCCGTCTGCGGCCGCGCCCCGCTCGCGCAGGCCGCCGCCCGGGGCGGCGGGGAGGATTCGCGGCCGTCGTCGGTGACGGCGATCCCTGACGCATCGTCAGCAGTCTGCCGCCGGAAGGGTTCCCAACTCCTCACGGCTGGGCTATACATGGGGTCCACCGACCTAGAACGCGTTCTAGAACGGCGCGTTCGGGGAGGTCCCGCACGGCCTCGGCGTGACCGACGGTGCGGACGGTCGCGCCGAGGTCTTTCACCGCCACGAGGAGCAGCAGCCCGATGCCCATCGACCCCGCCAAGGCCGTCGCCGCCGAACCCCGCAGCGCCGAGATCTCCTGGGACCACAAGGACGTCCAGCTCTACCACCTCGGCCTCGGAGCCGGTTCGCTCCAGGGCAAGCCCCACCCCGCGACGGACCCCGACGAGCTCCGCTACACACTGGAGTCCCGGCTCCACGTCCTGCCCAGCTTCGCCACCGTCGCGGGCGCCGGCATGGGGGTGGTCGGCGGGCTCTCGGCCCCCGGCATCGACATCGACCTCGCCGCCGTCCTGCACGGCGGCCAGTCGATCACCCTCCACCGGCCCGTCCCCACCGGCGGCCGGGCCGTCTCCACCTCCCGCGTCGCCGCCGTGTACGACAAGGGCAAGGCCGCCGTCCTGGTGCTGCGCACCGAGGCCGCCGACGACGACGGACCGCTCTGGACCAGCGACGCCCAGATCTTCGTCCGCGGCGAGGGCGGCTGGGGCGGCGACCGCGGGCCCTCCGAACGCCTCCCGGTCCCGGACCGGGAGCCCGACGCCGTCGCCGAACGGCCGATCCGCGAGGAACAGGCCCTGCTCTACCGGCTGTCCGGCGACTGGAACCCGCTCCACGCCGACCCGGAGTTCGCCAAGCTCGCCGGCTTCGACCGGCCGATCCTGCACGGCCTCTGCTCGTACGGCATGACCCTCAAGGCCGTCGTCGACACGCTGCTCGACGGGGACGTCACGCGCGTCCGCGCCTACCGCACCCGCTTCGCCGGCGTCGTCTTCCCCGGCGAGACCCTCCGCGTCCGGATGTGGGCCGGCGAGGGCGGCGTCCAGGTGACCGTCACCGCCGTGGAGCGCGACGACGCCCCCGTACTCGCCGACACCGTCGTCGAGCACTCCTGACCCGTCTGATTGGAGCCGCACCATGCGCGCAGCCGTACTGCACGAGATCGGCCAGGACAAACTCGAAGTCCTCGACGACGTCGAGGCGGTGGGCTTCGGCCCCGGCAAGGTGCGGATCCGCGTCCGGGCCACCGGCCTCTGCCACTCCGACGTCTCCGCCATGAGCGGAGTCCTGCCGCAGCCCGCCCCCTTCATCCCCGGCCACGAGGGCGCGGGCGAGATCCTCGACGTCGGCGACGGCGTCACCGGGCTCGCCCAGGGCCAGCGGGTCCTGCTCTGCTGGCTGCCGGCCTGCGGCAGCTGTCCCGCCTGCAAGCGCGGCCAGACCCAGCTCTGCCTGGCCGGCTTCATGAACGCCGGAGTGCCCAACTTCAAGCGCCCGGGCGGCGACGTCTTCGGCTTCGCCGGCACCGGCACCTTCACCGAGGAGGTCGTCGTCGACGCGGGCTGCGCCGTCCCGATCCCCGACGACGTGCCCTTCGACATCGCCGCCCTCATCGGCTGCGGCGTCACCACCGGCCTCGGCGCCGCCATCAACACCGCGAAGGTGGAGGCCGGTTCGTCGGTCGCCGTCATCGGCTGCGGGGGCGTCGGCATCTCCGCGATCCAGGGCGCCAAGCTCCAGGGCGCGGCCCAGGTCGTCGCCGTCGACCCCGTCGAGTCCCGGCGCGAGGCCGCGCTGCGCTTCGGCGCCACCGAGGCGGTCGCCCCGGACGCGCTCGCCGACGCCAAGCAGCGGATCACCGGCGGCGAGGGCTTCGACTACGTCTTCGAGGTCGTCGGCCGGTCCGCCACCGCCCGCACCGCCTACGACACGACCCGGCGCGGCGGCACCCTCTGCGTCGTCGGCGCGGGCGCCCTCGACGACAACCTCCAGCTGAACATGTTCGAGCTGTTCTTCGACGAGAAGCGGATCCTGCCCTCCATGTACGGCGGCGGGGACGTGCTCCGTTCGTACGAACGGGCCATCGCGCTCTGGCGGGCGGGCCGCATCGACCTGGAGTCGCTCATCACCCACCGCGTGCCGCTGGCGGGCGTCAACGAGGCCCTGGAGCAGATGCGGACCGGCGTGGCCCTCCGCACCTGCATCGAGATCTGAGAGGACCACCGCGAGATGTCACTCCCCCTGGAAGGACTGAGCGCGATCGTCACCGGCGCCGGCCGGGGCCTCGGCCGCGCCGAGGCCCTGGAGCTGGCCCGGCTGGGCGCGGCCGTCGTCGTCAACGACTACGGGCAGCCCGGCCGTGACGGCTCCGGCGCGGCCTCCGCCGCGCCCGCCGAGGAGGTCGCCGAGGAGATCCGCGCGGCCGGCGGGCGGGCGGTCGCCCACCTCGGCGACGTGTCCGACTTCGAGACGGCGCGGTCCCTGGTGGACCTGGCGGTGTCCGAGTTCGGCAAGCTGGACGTCCTGGTCAACAACGCGGGCATCCTGCGCGACCGGATGGTCTTCTCGATGACCGAGGACGAGTGGGACTCGGTCGTACGGGTCCACCTCAAGGGCCACTTCAACACCACGCACTTCGCCGCGGTGCACTGGCGGGGCCGTTCCAAGGCGGGGGAGGCCGGCGTCTACGGCCGGATCGTCAACACCTCGTCCGAGGCCTTCCTCGCCGGCTCGGCAGGCCAGCCCAACTACGCGGCGGCCAAGGGCGGCATCGTCGGCCTCACCACCTCGACGGCCCTCGCGCTCGCCCGGTACGGGGTCACCGCGAACGCCATCTGCCCGCGGGCCAGGACCCGGATGACGGAGGACGTCTTCGCGGGCTTCGGGGAGCCGGAGGAGGGGCGGCTCGACCCGCTGTCCCCCGAGCACGTGGCGCCGCTCGTCGGCTATCTGGCGTCCCCCGCGGCGGCCGGGGTCAACGGCCAGCTGCTCGTCGTGCACGGCGGGATGGTCGCGGTCGTGGACCGGCCGCGGGTCTCCGCCAAGTTCGACACCGCCAAGGAGGCGTTCACGTACGAGGAGCTGGACTCCGTCCTGACCCCGCACTACGCCTCCCGCCCGGCGGGCGAGACCTTCGCGGCGGCGGAGGTGCTGGGGCTGAAGAAGGGCTGAGCCACGGGGTGGGGAAGCCGGGCAGGGCGGGGGAGGGCCGAGCCACGGGGTGGAGAAGGGTCGAGCCACGGGGGCGGGGGAGCCCGGCACGGTGGGGAAGGGCCGAGCCACGGGGTGGGGAAGCCCGGCAGGGCGGGGAAGGCGAAGGGCCCCGGGGGAGACCCCGGGGCCCTTCGCCCGTCCCTCACTACCGCGCGCGGGTGTCGCCCTCGCGGCGGTGCCGGCCGTGCGGCGAGGACGCGGAGTCCTCGGACGGCGACGCCTTACCGCGGTGCTTCCCGGAGCCGTGCGGCTCCGTACCCTCCGTGCTTGCTTCCGACATGCTCGAACTCACCCCGTACGTCTCTTCCGTGCTGTGCGGCCAGTGAGTCTAACGAGTGGGCCCACGGTCCGTCAGAGGTGCCTGCTGCAAGGGCACCGGACGGCATACCCGGGGCTCCTCGGCGCCGACGACCGGCTCGGGACGGGGCTCGGGCGGGGGTTCCAGACCGGCGAGACCGCACGGCACCTCGGCCGTCGCGTACGGCAGCCGCAGCAGGCCCTCGGGCGTCCACAGGCCCGCCCCGGCCAGCCAGCCCGCGGGGGCGGCCAGTTGGCCCATCCGGCGGGACGAGGGACGCCAGGTGCCGACCCAGCTCCCGGCCGCCGAGTCGATCCGCAGGGCCACCGCGCAGCTCTCCGGCATCAGCACCTGTCCGGGCTGCACCGCGAACGGGGTCACCGCGGCGTCGTCGAGCCGCAGGCACTCGGGGAACCGCACGGGCAGCAGACTGCCGAGCACGCCCCAGCCGAGCCGGTCGTGCCCCGGGGAAGGAGCGTCGGAGCGGATCAGCAGCAGCCCGCTGTCCGCGTCCGCGAGGAGCAGCCGGTCGTCGCTCTCCTCGGTGATCTGGAGCAGCGGCGTCACCTCCCCGCCCCGCTCCAGGTCGACGGCGACGGCCTTCACCGGGCCGTCGCCGAGCCGCCGGTCGAGCGCGAGCATCCGGCCCGCCCGGTCGAGCCACACGCCGCCCGTGCAGCGGCCCCTGACCTCGGCGACCTGCTGCGGGCCGAAGGCCCCGCCCGCCACCAGCCACAGCGTGGTCGTGTCGGGGCCGACGCACATCGCGTAGGCGCGGATGCCGTCGGGCGCGGGCGGCAGGAGTCGCAGGCGCTCGGAGCCGGGCGCCTCCACCGCGCCGAGCTGGAGCTCGCCGGTGGCGGGGCCGGTGGGGTAGAGCAGGGAGAACGTGTTCCGCCGTCCGTCCACCCGGCGGCCGACGAGGACCCGGCCGTCCGCGAGGGGCAGCAGCTGGGTGCCCGGCTCCTCCGGCTGGCCGAGGGGGAGCGGCACGGCGTACGGCTCCGGGCCGTCGAGGGTCCACCGCTCCACGTACAGGGCGTTCCCGGCGCCCGCGAGCCTGGCCGCGTACGCGCCGTTGGCCGTGATCGTGAACCCCGTCGGCCAGCCGGCGTCCCCGCCGCGGTCCGTGTCGCGGTCGTCGTCCTCGGCCGCGGTCTCGATGGCACACGCTGTCATCGACTCGTCACCTCCGGCCACGAAGCTAGTTTTCGCACTTCCAGCCGAACAACACGAGCCGGGTCACTTCACACATAAGGGTGGACGTGCGGCGGTTCGGCTGAGGGTGAGGGGGCGGTTGTGCTGGAGTGACCCGTGGTGAGTAAGGTAAGGCGACCCTAAGCGGAGGCTCGGCCTCCGCCAGGACGACCCGTACAGGAGCCTTCTCATGTCCCTCCGCCGCCGCGGCACCGCCGCCGTCGTCGCCCTCGCCGCCACGCTCTCGCTCGCGGCCTGCGGAGGGGGCGACGGGTCCGCCGGCTCCACCGAGAAGGGGGACGCGGCCAAGAAGAAGGACGTCGCCACCGGCGGCAAGGACTTCGGCGACGCCGCCGCCAAGACCGCGGCCATGGGCACCGACGCGCGGCCCGGACAGTTCCCGCGCACCCTCACCCACGCCCTCGGAAAGACCGAGCTCAAGGCCGCCCCCAAGCGGGTCGTCGTCCTCGACGTCGGCGAGCTCGACAACGTCGTCTCCCTCGGCGTCCAGCCCGTCGGCTACGCCCCCTCCGAGGGCGACGACGGCATCCCCGGCTACCTGAGGAAGGACGCCGGCACGCCGAAGTCCGTCGGCACCATCAACAACCTCAACCTGGAGGCCATCGCCAACCTCCAGCCCGACCTCATCCTCGGCAGCCAGCTCCGCGCCGCCGACAAGTACGACGAGCTGTCGAAGATCGCGCCGACCGTGTTCTCCATCCGCCCGGGCTTCACCTGGAAGGAGAACTACCTCCTCAACGCCGCCGCGCTCGACAAGACCGCCCGGGCGAAGGAGAAGCTCGCCGCCTACGAGGCCAAGGCCGAGCGGCTCGGCACGGACATCGGCCCGGAGAAGCCGACGATCTCGATGGTCCGCTACCTCCCCGGCAAGATCCGCCTCTACGCCAGGGCCTCCTTCATCGGCACCATCCTGGAGGACGCCGGCCTGCCCCGGCCCGCGAACCAGCGGATCGACGAGCTCGCGGCCGAGATCAGCCCCGAGAAGATCGACGAGGCCGACGCCGACTGGATCTTCACCGGCGTGTACGGCGACGCCAAGGCCACCAAGAAGGACACCGCCCAGGCCAACCCGCTCTGGAAGAACCTCAAGGCCGTCAAGGCCGGCCAGGCCAAGGACGTCCCGGACGAGACCTGGTACCTCGGCCTCGGCGTGACCGCCGCGAACAGCGTCCTCGACGACCTGCGCGCCGACCTGGTCAAGTAACGCGGGGTTGTCCACAGGCCAGGACGACGGGGCACGGGGGCCAGGTAGCCTTTCCCTCGTGCCCCGTCTGTCTGAAGTCATCGCCGAGCTCGACGCCCTCTGGCCGCCCGAGCGGGCCGAGTCGTGGGACGCCGTCGGCACCGTCTGCGGCGACCCCGACGCCGAGGTCACCCGCGTGCTCTTCGCCGTCGACCCCGTGCGGGAGATCGCCGACGAGGCGATCGCCCTCGGCGCCGACCTGATCGTCACCCACCACCCGCTCTACCTGCGGGGGACGACGACGGTCGCGGCCGGGCACTTCAAGGGCCGCGTCGTGCACACGCTCATCAAGCACGACATCGCCCTCCACGTCGCGCACACCAACGCCGACACCGCCGACCCCGGCGTCTCCGACGCCCTCGCCGGCGCGCTCGACCTCCGGGTCACCGGGCCCCTCGTGCCCGAGAACAACCTCGGCCGGATCTGCGAGCTCGACCGCCCCGAGACCCTCGCCGAGTTCGCCGCCCGCGCCGCCAAGCGGCTGCCCGCCACCGCGCAGGGCATCCGGGTCGCCGGCGACCCCGACATGATCCTGCGCCGGGTCGCCGTCAGCGGCGGCTCCGGCGACAGCCTCTTCGACGCCGTACGGGCCGCGGGCGTGGACGCCTTCCTCACCGCGGACCTGCGCCACCACCCCGTCTCCGAGGCCACCCAGCACGCCACCGGCTCCGGGCCCCTGGGCCTGGTCGACGCCGCCCACTGGGCGACCGAATGGCCCTGGTGCGAGCAGGCCGCCGCCCAGCTCGACGAGATTTCCGACCGCCACGGCTGGGACCTCCGCGTCCACGTCTCGAAGACGGTCACCGACCCCTGGTCCTCCCACCACACCTCTCCTGGAGCCCCCAACTGAACGCCGCGCCCGCCGACCAGATCCGCCTCCTCGACCTCCAGGCCCTGGACGTGCGCCTCCAGCAGCTCGCGCACAAGCGCCGCTCGCTGCCCGAGCACGCCGAGATCGAGTCGCTGACCAAGGACCTCACCCAGCTGCGCGACCTGCTCGTCGCCGCGCAGACCGAGGAGAGCGACTGCGGCCGCGAGCAGACCAAGGCCGAGCAGGACGTCGACCAGGTCCGCCAGCGTGCCGCCCGCGACCAGCAGCGGCTCGACTCCGGTGCCGTGTCCTCCCCGAAGGACCTGGAGAACCTCCAGCGCGAGATCGTCTCCCTCGCCAAGCGCCAGGGCGACCTCGAGGAGATCGTCCTGGAGGTCATGGAGCGCCGCGAGTCGCTCCAGGAGCGCGTCGCCGAGCTCACCGAGCGGGTCTCCGCCGTGCAGGCCAAGAGCGACGACGCCACCGGCCGCCGCGACGCCGCCCAGGCCGAGCTGGACGCCGAGGCCGCCACGGTCACCAAGGAGCGCGAGCTCGTCGCGGGCTCCGTCCCGGCCGACCTCCTGAAGCTGTACGAGAAGCTGCGCGAGCAGCAGGGCGGCGTCGGCGCGGCCCGGCTGTACCAGCGCAAGTGCGAGGGCTGCCACATCGAGCTCAACATCACCGAGCTCAACGAGGTCCGCTCCGCCGCCAAGGACACGGTCCTCCGCTGTGAGAACTGCCGCCGCATCCTCGTCCGCACCTCGGAGTCCGGTCTGTAATGACGTCTTCGCGTGAGCTGATCGTCGAGGCGGACGGAGGTTCCCGGGGCAACCCGGGACCCGCCGGGTACGGTGCCGTGGTCCTGGACCCGGCCACCGGCGAGACGCTCGCGGAGACGGCCGAGTACATCGGCGTGGCGACGAACAACGTCGCCGAGTACAAGGGCCTGGTCGCCGGTCTGAAGGCGGCCCGGGAGCTCTTCCCGGACGCCACCGTCCACGTCCGCATGGACTCCAAGCTGGTCGTCGAGCAGATGTCCGGCCGCTGGAAGATCAAGCACCCGGACATGAAGCCGCTCGCGGCCGAGGCCGGCCGTGTCTTCCCGTCCGGTCGCGTCCGCTACGAGTGGATCCCCCGCGAACGCAACAAGCACGCCGACCGCCTCGCCAACGAGGCCATGGACGCCGGCAAGCTCGGCCGGCAGTGGGAGCCCTCCGCCTCCACGGCCGGCCTGGACGCCTCCGCCGCCCGCAACGCCGCGACCCCGCCCCCGGCGGGCCCTCCCGGCGACGCGGCCGCAGGCGCGGCCCGCGCGCGCTCGGCGCTGGCCGCTGTCGGTACGGGTACGACGGCCCGGGACCCCGCCCCGGGCGGTACGGGCTCGGGCGCCTGGCCGGGCGGCGCGTCCCGCCCGTCGATCCCGCACACCGGCCCGGACGACGGCCTGTTCGCCGCCGAGGACGCCCTGGCGACGGCCCCGGGCCACGGCCTCGGAACCCCGGGCGGCGCGACGACCCCGGGCGACGGCCTCGGAACCCCGGGCGGCGCGACGACCCCGCGTGACGGCCTCGGAACGCCGGGCGGCGCAGAGGCCTCGGGGGACTTCGAGGCCGAGGCGGGGGTCCTGGCCCCGACGGCCGGCTCGGTGACGCTCGCCGAGTCCGCGCGGTCGGCCGCTCCTGCCGTCACGCCCACCGCCACCGCGCAGCCGCAGGGCTGGGCCGGACCCGACATGGGGGCACCGGCGACGTTCGTGCTGCTGCGGCACGGGGAGACGGCGCTCACGCCCGAGAAGCGGTTCTCGGGGAGCGGGGGAAGCGATCCGGAGCTGTCGGCGGCCGGGCTGCGCCAGGCGGAGGCCGTCGCCGCGGCGCTGGCCGCCCGGGGCACGATCCAGGAGATCGTGAGCTCGCCGCTGACCCGCTGCCGCCAGACCGCGGCCGCCGTCGCCGCCCGGCTCGGGCTCGACGTGCGGATCGAACAGGGGCTGCGCGAGACGGACTTCGGCGCCTGGGAGGGCCTGACGTTCGGCGAGGTCCGGGAGAAGTACCCGGCGGACCTCGACGCCTGGCTGGCCTCGGCGAAGGCCGCGCCGACCGGCGGGGGCGAGAGCTTCGCGACCGTCGCCCGGCGCGTGGCCGCGACCCGGGACCGGCTGGCCGCCGCGTACGCGGGCCGGACCGTCCTCCTGGTCACCCACGTCACGCCCATCAAGACCCTGGTCAGGCTGGCCCTCGGTGCCCCGCCGGAGTCGCTCTTCCGGATGGAACTGTCGGCGGCCTCGATCTCGGCCGTCGCCTACTACGCCGACGGCAACGCCTCCCTACGCCTCCTCAACGACACCTCGCACCTGCGGTAAGAGGCCCGGTCCGGCAAACCGGTGGCGCGGGTCCCGTGCCCCGTACCACCATCCCGTCATGACCTGGCACTTCACCGAGGACGCCGCCGCGTTCCGCACCGCCGCCGCGCGGCACCTGGCCGCCGAGCCGGTCCGCAACACCGCCGTGCTGACCCTGATGGACCGGGCGGACCGACTCGGCTGGTGGTCGGAGCCGGACGGGCGGGTCACCGGCGTGCTCGCGTTCTCCCCGTCCACGGGCCTCGACCTCGGCGCGACGACCGGGGAGGCCGCCCGCGCCCTCGCCTCCCCGGCCGACGCCCTCGGCGGGGAGCCGGTCGCCCTGGTGCGAGGCGAGACGGTGACGGTCGAGGCGTACGCGGAGGCGTGCGGACGTCCGTGGAGCGTCACCGGACGGATGCGGCTCTTCCGGCTCGGCGAACCGACCCCGCCGGACCCGGCGCCGGCCGGCCGGGCCCGGGTCGCCGGGGAGACGGACGTGCCGCTCGTGGCCGCCTGGACGAGGGAGTTCGCGGTGGCGATCGGCGACGAGCCCGCCGAGGACTACACCGGCTTCGTCATCGAACGGATCACCGAGGGCCGGCTGCACCTCTGGGAGGCCCCCGACGGCCGCCCCGTCTCGATGGCGGCCGTCTCCCGCACGATCGAGGGCCAGGCCCGCGTCCACCTCGTCTACACGCCGCCCGCCGAGCGGGGCAACGGATACGCGGCGGGTGCCACCGAGGCCGTCGGCCGCGCCGCCTCCGACGCCGGCACCGCCCGGGTCCTGCTCTTCACCGACCTCGCCGACCCCACCGGCAACGCCCTCTACCAGCGCCTCGGCTACCGCCCGGTGACCGACCACCTGCGCGTGGAACTCGAACTCCCCACCGTGTGATCGCGGCGATGTGAGGGGAGGTCGTGCGGCGCGCCCTACCGGCCGCCCAGTGCCGCCGCCCCGCGCGCCAGCGCCTCCACCCGGGCCCAGTCGCGGGACGCGAGGGCGTCGGGCGGGAGCATCCACGTGCCGCCGACGCAGCCGACGTTGGGGAGGGACAGGTAGGCGGGGGCGGAGGCGGGGGAGACGCCGCCGGTGGGGCAGAAGCGGGCCTGGGGGAGGGGGCCCGCGAGGGACTTCAGGTACGGGACGCCGCCCGCGGCCTCGGCGGGGAAGAACTTCATGTCCCGCACCCCCCGTTCGAGGAGGGCCACGACCTCGGAGGCCGTCGAGACGCCCGGCAGGAACGGGACGCCCGAGTCCCGCATCGCGTCGAGCAGCCGCCCGGTCCATCCCGGGCTCACCAGGAACCGTGCCCCGGCGCCGACCGCGTCCGCGACCCCGGCCGGCGAGACGACCGTGCCGGCGCCGACGACCGCCTCCGGCACCTCGGCGGCGATCGCCCGCAGGGCGTCGAGCGCCGCGGGGGTGCGCAGCGTGACCTCGACGAGCGGCAGCCCGCCGGCCACCAGGGCCCGCGCCAGGGGCACGGCGTCGGCGGCGTCCTCGATCACCACCACCGGGACCACGGGGACGTCAGGGGCTGCCGGGGCAAGGCCGAACATGCTCGTCATGGGCGTCATCCTGCCCAGGGTGAGCGTCACCCGCAACGAGCGTTGCGGAGGGTGCAACATGCGTCAGTGGATCTCGTCCACCAGCACGTCCAGCGCCCCCGCCTTCCCGCCGTCCTCCACCACGTACCCCAGGTCCCGCAGCGCCTCCGTCAGCTCCACCGGCGACGAGGGCTCCGCCCCCGCCTCCAGGAGGCTCCGCACGATCCGGCCCTTCGTCGCCTTGTTGAAGTGGCTGACGACCTTGCGGGTCGGCGCGTGCAGCACGCGCACGGTCGCGGTCCGCGCCGCGACCTCGCCCTTCGGCTTCCACGCCGACGCGTACGCCGAGGAGCGCAGGTCGAGCACGAGACCGTCGCCGGCCGCCTCCGGCAGCACGGACGCCATCGCACCCCGCCAGTGCGCGCCGAGCGCGCCCAGACCCGGCAGCCTGACCCCCATCGAACAGCGGTACGACGGGATCCGGTCCGTGACCTTCACCACGCCCCACAGACCGGAGAAGACGAGCAGGGAGCGCCCCGCCCGCTTCCGGGCCGCCGCGTCCAGGGTCGCCAGGCCCAGCGCGTCGTACAGGACACCCGTGTAGATCTCCCCGGCCGGGCGCGCGCCCGCCGTGCGCAGCTCCACGTTCTTGGCGACCTCGCCGCGCAGTCCCTCGCTCAGGCCGAGCACCTCGCGTGCCTTCTCCTCGTCGGCGGCGCACAGCTCGACCAGCTCGTCCAGGACCGCCGCCCGCGCCTCCGCGAGCCCCGGCAGGGCCAGCGACTCCGGCTTGAGCGGCGCCCCGCGCCCCGAGGAGGCCTTGCCTTCGGAGGGCGGCAACAGCACGAGCACGGTGGTTCTCCTTCGTCCGTACGGGGTGGGGATGCGGCCCCGGCCGTCCAGCCTACGAGGTGCCGCACCCTGCCCCAGCTCATACGCTCGGTCCATGCCCCGCCGCCACATTCACGTGACCGGCGCAGCCGAGGCTCCGCTGCGGGCCGCCCTGCGCGCACTCCGTACCGAGCTCGCGATCCCCCCGGACTTCCCGCCGGCCGTCCTCGCCGAGGCCGAGGCCGCCGCGAAGCACCCCCGCCTCCCGGCCTACGACGCCACCGACATCCCGTTCTTCACGATCGACCCGCCGACGTCGACCGACCTCGACCAGGCCATGCACCTGGCCCGCAGGGCCGACGGGGGGTACCGCGTCCACTACGCGATCGCCGACGTCGCGGCCTTCGTCGCCCCCGGCTCCGCGATCGACGTCGAGGCCCACCGACGGATCCTCACCCTCTACTTCCCCGACGGCAAGGTCCCCCTCCACCCGCCCGTGCTCTCCGAGGGCGCCGCCAGCCTGCTGCCCGGCGAACCCCGCCCGGCCCTCCTCTGGCGCATCGACCTCGACGCCCAGGGCCGCCGGGTCGCCACCGACGTCCGCCGCGCCCTCGTCCGCAGCCGCGCCAAGCTCGACTACGCGGGTGTCCAGCGGCGGATCGACGACGGCACGGCCGAGGAGCCGGTGGCCCTGCTCCGGGACATCGGGCGGCTCCGCGAGGCCCTCGAGGCCGAACGCGGCGGGATCTCCCTCAACGTCCCCGAGCAGGAGATCGTCGAGACCGACCACACCTACTCCCTCGCCTACCGGGCCCCGCTCCCCGCCGACGCCTGGAACGCCCAGATCTCCCTGCTCACCGGCATGGCCGCCGCCGACCTCATGACGGCGGCGGGAACCGGCGTCCTCCGCACCCTCCCCACCGCCCCCGACGGCGCCGTCGCCCGCCTCCGCCGCTCCGCGCAGGCCCTCGGCGTCGACTGGCCGCACCACGTCTCGTACGCGGACGTCGTCCGCTCCGCCGACCCCTCCGACCCGCGCCAGGCCGCCTTCCTCCAGGAGTGCACCACCCTCCTGCGCGGCGCCGGGTACACCGTCTTCACCGACGGCCACGTCCCCACCCCGGCCGTGCACGCCGCCGTCGCCGACGAGTACACCCACTGCACCGCGCCGCTGCGCCGGCTCGTCGACCGGTACGCGGGCGAACTCTGCGTGGCGGCGGTGGCGGGCGACGAGCCGCCCGAGTGGGTACGGTCCGCCCTGCCCGGCCTCCCGGACGAGATGGCGGCCGGCTCGCGCCGCGCCAACACCGTCGAGCGCGAGAGCGTGGACATCGTCGAGGCGGCGCTCCTGCGGGACCGGATCGGCGAGGTCTTCTCCGCGTACGTGATCGACGTCAAGGAGCGCGAACCCGCCGTCGGCACCGTCCACCTGGAGGACCCGGCGGTCGTGGCCCGGATCGCGGGCGGGGACTCCCGCCTGCCGCTGGGGGAGTGGCTGCGGGTCAGGCTGGCGGAGGCGGACCCGGGATCGGCGAAGGTGCTGTTCGCGCCCGCGTGACCTCCCGTACGAGACTCCGCGGGTCGTCGGCGTGCAGCCGGATCAGCCGGACGGGGCGGGGCGCGCCGAGCAGCCGGGGCGCGTCGACCGGCTCGGTCAGCTCGATGGTGACGGAGGTGTGGGAGCCGACCGCGAGGTTCAGCTCGCCGTCCCGCTTCTCGTGCGAGTAGGCCGACTCCCGGCGGACGGCCGCGATCCGGGCGAGCGGGACGCGCACGTCGACGTGCGCGGCCTGCCGGACCCGCAGGACGTCCCCGGTCAGCGTGTGCGGACGGGTCGCGGACGCGGCGTGCAGCCCCAGGACGAAGAGCACGGTGTAGACGTCCAGGACGAGCACCACCGCGTGGACGAGGGGCCAGTCGGCGAGCAGGTACGACATGCCGACCGTCTCGACCACGCACACGAACGCGAAGCCGTACATCAGCGCCGCCTGGTCCCGCGCGTGCGGGAAGACCCCGGCCGCGCCCGCCACCCCGTGCGGCCGGCGCGCGACCCACCGCCCGAGGCTCGCCATGAGCCGCAGTTCGTGCCCGATCAGTCGCACGACGGCGTCGGGCACCAGCTCGGCCAGCGCCTCCCGGGCGGAGAGCCCGCGCCGCCGGAGACGGCGGAAGACCAGCGCCTCGGCGGCGAGGAGCCCCAGCACGAGCAGCTCCCCGGTGAGGAGCACGGCCTCGGGTATCCGTACCCCGGCGAGCAGACAGACGAAGAGCACGGCCTCGGCGGGGAGCGCGGCGTACGCGACCGCGCGCAGGCACCGCAGCACGCGATCGCGCGGCTCACGGGCGGTGGTGTCCCTCATCGGTCCGCTCCCCCTCGGTCCGCTTCCCCTCGGTCCGCTTCCCCCTGGTCTGCTCCCCCGCGGTCCGCTTCCCCTCGGTCCGCTTCCCCTCGGTCTGCTTCCCCTCGCTCCGCCCGTCCCTGCCGGGCCGTCACCAACCGCACCGCCCGCCGCACCGCCGACGACTGAGCCGGGGCGAGGTCCGCGAAGAACGTGTTGGCGAGACCGCCGGCGCCCTCCGGAGGCAGCTCCACCGCCATCCCGTCCGGCAGGACGGCGGCCAGGGCACGGGCGGCGGTGTCCACCCGCGGATCGTCCGCCTCCGCGTCCGCGAGGGCGTCCAGGAGTCCGTACAACTCCCGCGCGCTGCCGGCCGCCCCGCGCATGAGCTCCATCAGCCGGGCCCGTTCCGCCTCGGGGGCGACGGTGTCGAGGAGAAGCAGGATCTCCCGGTCCTTCGCCGCCATCGGGGACTCGGGGAGCTCCCCGAGACCCGCGAGCAGCGCCGTGAGCTCCGGCGAGACGGGGCCCTCGGCGGGGAGGCGTCCGGCGCGGGCCTCGGCGAGGAGCGGGGCGAGGCGTTCCCGGCGCGCCCGGATCACCGCCTCCTGCCGTGCCAGGTCCTCCGCCAGCTCCTCCAGGACCTCCACGAGCCCCCGCCCCTCGTCGTCGGCGAGCACGTCCCGCACCTCGTCGAGGCCGAGGCCGAGCTCGGTCAGCCGCCGGATCCGCGCGAGGAGCACGGCGTCCCGGACCCCGTACTCCCGGTATCCGTTCGCCCGCCGGGCGGGCTCGGGCAGCAGCCCCGACTGGTGGTAGTGCCGCACGGCCCTGGGGGTGACCCCCACGAGCGCGGCGATCTCGCCGATACGCATGCGGCCCAGTAGAAACCCTGACGCCGCGACAAGGTCAAGCACCCGGCCCCCGGCGGGTAGCATGGTCGGCACGGCAGACGAGCCGGGCGGACGGCCGCGTGGAGATCCTCGGATCTTCCCGAGGAACGTCCGGGCTCCACAGAGCAGGGTGGTGGCTAACGGCCACCCGGGGTGACCCGCGGGACAGTGCCACAGAAAACAGACCGCCGGGGACCTCGGTCCTCGGTAAGGGTGAAACGGTGGTGTAAGAGACCACCAGCGCCTGAGGTGACTCAGGCGGCTAGGTAAACCCCACTCGGAGCAAGGTCAAGAGGGGACACCCCGGTGTCCCTGCGCGGATGTTCGAGGGCTGCTCGCCCGAGTCCGCGGGTAGACCGCAGGAGGCCGGCGGCAACGCCGGTCCTAGATGGATGGCCGTCGCCCCGACGACCGCGAGGTCCCGGGGCACAGAACCCGGCGTACAGCCCGACTCGTCTGTCGGCCGTCGTGAGAAGGGCCCCCGACCACCGGTCGGGGGCCCTTCCGCGTGCCGTCGTCAGGAGCGGGGGCGCCCGACCTCGAACAGGAAGCAGCCGTACTCGACGGCGCGGACGTGCACGAGGGCGACGGCGGGATCGGCGAAGGCCTCCGCGAAGGCCCGGTCGAGGGCTTCGCCGGCGGCCTCGGGGAGCTCCAGGAGACGGCCGCCGACGATGCGGCCGTCCCCGTCGTAGCGGCGCAGGGCCCGCAGGGCGCCGGGACGGGCGAAGGGGTACGTCTCCGACGGCGCGGGGCCGCCGCAGTCCTCGGCGTGGACGAAGACCGGGCCCTGTTCGTCGTACGCGCCCGGCTCGGCCCCGCTCGCCGCGGCCCAGCGGCGCAGCGGCGCGTACGACACGAGGGCGATCCGCTCGCCGGGGTCGGCGTGGCGCAGGCAGCAGCGGAGGGGCTCGCCGTCCCCGGTGGCGGGGTGCGGCACCGGGCTCCGGCCGGCGTCGTCGGCGACGCGCAGCCGGGCCAGGGCGTCGGGGTGGATGGGGCGTGCGGTGAAGGTCGCCGTGTCGGTGTTCATACGGCCAGCGTCGCGGGCGGGGGCGGCCCGGTGCTGGCGGCATTCGGACGCCGCGTTCCCGAGGGCGAGGCAGGACCGTGAGCGAGGGCGAGGCAGGACCGTGAGCGAGGGAGAGAGCCCGTCCGGGGCCGGTCCCGGACGGCTGTCGGGGGGACCTCGCGGCCGGGGCGTACGGGCGGGGAGGTCCTCCGGGTGTACGGGTGGGGGATGACGCTTTCCGTGAACCAGCTCAGTGTCCCCGCCGTGCGCGCCTTCGTCACGGCCCTCAACGCCAACGACCAGGAGGCCTTCCGGGACGCCCTCGCGCCCGGCGCGACGATGTCCGACGACGGTTCCGAGCGCGACCTGGAGTCGTGGACGGAGAAGGAGGTGTTCTCCTCGCGGGGACACATGGAGGTCGAGTCCGAGAAGGGCGACGGGCTCGTGCTCGTCGCCCGCTACCGCAACGACACCTGGGGCGAGATGCGCACCAAGTGGCACTTCACCGTCGACGGCGGGAAGGTCTCCCGCTTCGAGACCGGCCAGGCCTGACGGCCCGGAGCGCCGGCCGGGCCCCGCCCCGGCCGGCCTCCGGGGGGCGTCGGGTCCCGGGACCTGTCTAGCCCCGGCCGATGTAGGGCATGGCCGTCGCCATGACCGTGGCGAACTGGACGTTGGCCTCCAGGGGGAGCGCCGCCATGTGCACCACCGTCGCCGCGACGTCCGCCGCGTCCATCACAGGTTCCGCCGCGAGCCGGCCGTCGGCCTGGAGGATGCCGGTCTGCATGCGGGCCGTCATCTCGGTCGCCGCGTTGCCGATGTCGAGCTGGCCGCAGGCGATGCGGTACGGGCGCCCGTCGAGGGACAGCGACTTGGTCAGGCCCGTCATGGCGTGCTTGGTCGCCGTGTACGCGATGGAGTGCGGGCGCGGCACGTGGGCGGAGACGGAGCCGTTGTTGATGATGCGGCCGCCCTGCGGGGTCTGGTCCTTCATGGCCCGGAAGGCGGCCTGGGCACAGAGGAAGGCGCCGGTCAGGTTGACGTCGACGACCGCGCGCCAGGTGTCGGGGTCCAGGTCCTCGACGGGGACGCCGCCGCCCGCGAAGGTGCCGGCGTTGTTGAAGAGCAGGTCGACCCGGCCGTAGCGGTCCCGTACGGCCGCGAAGAGGGCCGTGACCTCCTCCGCCGAGGTCACGTCCGTGGGGACGGGCAGGAAGTCGCCGGACGGCAGGGCCGCGGCCGTCTCCGCCAGGGCGTCCGCCCGGCGGCCGGCGAGGGCCACCGACCAGCCGGCCTCCGCGAGGGCCAGAGCCACGCTCCGCCCGATGCCCGATCCCGCTCCCGTCACCACTGCGATGCTCATGGGCGCGCAGCGTACGCGAGACGCGTGCTCCGTGAACTCATCCGTCCGACACGTGGATGTCCCGTACGCGGCCGGACACGTCACCGCACGGCCCGAGGGTCTGGACCATGCCGGGCGAGCTGAGAGCATAGGCAGGGTTTCGAACGAAAGGGAGCAGGCAATGCCTGAGAGCGACCAGAAGACGACAGAAGGGCACATAACCGGAGCGGTCCCCACCGTCCCGGCCGCCCGGCGCGCGGGACTGCTCCTCGTGCTCGTCCTGGGCGGCCTCACCGCCCTGCCCCCGCTCTCCATGGACATGTACCTGCCGGCCCTGCCGGAGGTCACCGGCGCCCTGCGCGCGCCCGCCGCCACCGTCCAGCTCACCCTCACCGCCTGCCTCGCCGGCATGGCCCTCGGCCAGCTCGTCGTCGGCCCCATGAGCGACAAGTGGGGACGCCGCCGCCCGCTGCTCGTCGGCATGATCGTGTACGTCCTGGCCACCGCCGTCTGCGCCTTCGCGCCCACCGCCGAACTCCTCATCGGGTTCCGGCTGCTCCAGGGCCTCGCCGGCGCCGCCGGCATCGTCATCGCCCGCGCCGTCGTCCGCGACATGTACGACGGCGTCGAGATGGCCCGCTTCTTCTCCACCCTCATGCTGGTCTCCGGCGCCGCGCCGATCGTCGCCCCGCTCATCGGCGGCCAGATCCTGCGGATCACCGACTGGCGGGGCGTCTTCCACGTCCTCACCGTGATCGGCGTCCTGCTCACCGCGGTCGTCTGGCGGTTCCTCGACGAGACGCTGCCGCCCGGCCGCCGGCAGCAGGGCGGCGTCGGCGCGGCCCTGCGCACCATGCGCGGCCTCGTCGCCGACCGCGTCTTCGCCGGGTACGTGCTGGCCGGCGGCTTCGGCTTCGCGACGCTCTTCGCGTACATCTCGGCCTCGCCGTTCGTCGTCCAGGAGATCTACGGCGCCTCGCCGCAGACCTTCAGCCTGCTCTTCGGCCTCAACTCGGTCGGCCTCGTCGCCCTCGGCCAGATCAACGGCAAGCTCCTCGTCGGCCGCGTCAGCCTCGACAAGGTGCTCGCCTGGGGCCTCGGGACGATCCTCGCCTCCTCGCTCGCGCTGCTCCTCATGACCAGCGGTGCCTTCGGCGAGGTCGGACTCCTCCCCGTCGCCGCCGGTCTGTTCGTCCTGATGTCCGCGATGGGCATCGCCCTGCCGAACACCAACACGCTGGCCCTGATGCGCACCCCGCACGCCGCCGGATCGGCCTCCGCCCTCCTCGGCACCACCTCGTTCCTCGTCGGCGCCGTCGCCTCCCCCCTCGTCGGCATCGCCGGCGAGCACACCGCCGTCCCCATGGCCGTCGTCCAGGTCGTCTGCGGCACCCTGGCCCTGGCCTGCTTCCTGGGCCTCTGCCGCCCGTGGCGGACCTCCCGCGCGGGGGGCTGACCGGCGGCCGGCGCGGCCGGTGTGGCACCGGCCGCGCGCCCGTCCCCGATGTGACGATCTGCGGCATGTGCCACTACTGCGGATGCCGTGAGATCCCCCTGATCAAGGAGTTCATCGCCGAGCACGAGGCGATCACCGACCTCGCCGGGGACGCGGTCCGCGCGCTCGCCGCGGGGGACCGGGACCGGGCGCGGACCCTCGTGGAGCGGATGGCCGCGCTGCTCCTGGCCCACTGGGTCGGCGAGGAGCGCGGCCTGTTCGCCGTCATGCGCGAGAGCGAGGAGTACACGGCGTACGTCGACGCCCTCGCCCGCGAGCACCGGGAGCTCGCGGCCTTCCTGGCCGCCCTCGACCTCGACTCGGCCGACCGGCGGGCCGCGTTCCTCCGCGCCGTCGATGAACTCCACGACCACATCGCCAAGGAGGAGGACGGCCTCTTCCCCGCCTCCCTGACCGAACTCACCGGCGACCAGTGGGACCGCTCCATCGACGCCTGGAAGGCGGTCCACGCCGGCCGGCCCGGGCCCACCGGCGGCCGCCCGGAGCCGGAAGGCCCACCGGGCCCGGCCGCCTAGACTGTCTCGGTGAACGTCTCCCCTCCCTCCGCCGAGTCCCTGCGCGCGGCCCTCGCCGGGCTCCTCGACGGGCTGCCGCCCAGCCAGACGGCCAAGGCCGTCGAGCGGCTGATCGCCAACTACCGGGGGACCACCCCGACGGACGCCCCCGTGCTCCGCGACCGCTCCGACGTCGCCGCGTACGCCGCGTACCGGATGCCGGCGACGTTCGAGGCGGTACGGGGCGCGCTGGACGCCCTGCGGGAGGCGGCGCCCGACTGGGAGCCGCGTACGCACACCGACGTCGGCGGCGGCACCGGAGCCGCGAGCTGGGCCGTCGGCGAGGCGTGGCGGGAACAGCCGCCGCGCACCACCGTCCTGGACTGGGCGGAGCCCGCCCTCGCCCTCGGACGGGAGCTGGCGGCCGGGGTACTGGACGCCGAGTGGCGGCGTGAGCGGATCGGCGCGGCCCTGCGCCTCCCCGACACGGACCTGGTCACCGTCTCGTACGTCCTCAAGGAGCTGACCGAGGCCGACCGGACGGCGCTCGTGACCGAGGCGGCGCGGGCGGCCCGGACCGTCGTGATCGTCGAGCCCGGCACCCCCGACGGCTACGAGCGGATCATCGCGGCCCGCACCCTGCTCGTCGACGCCGGCTTCACCGTCGCCGCGCCCTGCCCGCACAGCGGGGCCTGCCCGATCGCGCCGGGCACGGACTGGTGCCACTTCTCCGCCCGGGTCAGCCGCTCCTCGCTGCACCGGCAGGTGAAGGGCGGCTCGCTGCCGTACGAGGACGAGAAGTACAGCTACGTCGCCGCGACCAGGTTCCCGGTGGCCCCCGCCGTCTCCCGCGTCACCCGCAGGCCGCAGATCCGCAAGGGCCAGGTGCTGCTCGACCTCTGCGGTCCCGACGGGCTGGTCCGGGACACCGTCACCAAGCGTCACGGGCCCCTGTACAAGCAGGCCCGTGACGCGGAGTGGGGCGACCCGTGGCCGCCGGAGGACCTCGGCCAGGCGCCTTCCGGACGGCCCTAGGGGCGCAGCTCCTGGGTGCAGCACTTCACGCTGCCACCGCCCTTGAGGAGTTCGCCCAGGTCCATGCCGACCGGTTCGAAGCCGCGGCGGCGCAGCGGCTCGAAGAGGCCGACCGCCGCCTGCGGCAGGAGGACGTGGAGGCCGTCGCTGACCGCGTTGAGGCCGAGGGCCGCCGCGTCCTCGCCCGTCGCGACCAGGGCGTCGGGGAAGAGCCGGGCGAGCACCGCGCGGCTGCCGGGGGAGAAGGCGTCCGGGTAGTACATGATCTCGTCGCGCGCGTCGTCCAGGACGCACAGCGCCGTGTCCAGGTGGTAGTAGCGCGGGTCGACCAGCTCCAGGCCGATCACCGGGCGGCCGAAGAACTCCTGCGCCTCGTCGTGGGAGAGCGGGCTGGAGCGGAAGCCGCGGCCGGCCAGGATCCAGGAGGCGGTGACGGCGAAGTCGCCCTCGCCCTCGTTCACGTGCTCCGGCACCCGCACGGCGTCGTCCGCCCAACCGTTCCGGAGGAACCACGCCACGTGCGCGTCGGCCTCCCGGGCCCGCTCGGGGTGGGCGAACTTGGCGCCGAGGACCCGGCCTTCGACCACCGTGGCGCCGTTCGCCGCGAAGACCATGTCCGGCAGCGCCGGGTCGGGCCGCAGGAGCTCCACGGTGTGGCCGAGCGCGCGGTAGCGGTCGCGCAGGTCCTCCCACTGGGCGAGGGCGAGCGGCAGGTCGACCGGTTTGGTGGGGTCCATCCAGGGGTTGATGGAATACGTCACCGTGAAGTGCGCGGGTGGGCACATCAGATAACGGCGGGGCGAGGACGTGCGCGGAGTGGGGCGCAATGAGGGCTCCTCACGGACGGGTGGACGGAAGAACCGAAGATCGGTGGACCCCATGGTCCGCCCTCGGCGCCCTTCGCGCAGTGGACCGTTCGGGTGGTTCGGCATCGCCCTGGCGTGCGATTCACGGCGAGACGTCACGTCTCGTACGCTGCTAGATTGGGGCCATGTCCGAGCCCAGGCCCGCCAAGGCCGCCCCCGACGCCTCCCGCCGCAGCGAGCGCTCCCGCCGCGCCATCTTCGACGCCGCCCTCGCCCTCGTCTCCGAGACCGGCTACGCGAAGACCACCATCGAGGGCATCGCCGCCCGCGCCGGAGTCGGCAAGCAGACCATCTACCGCTGGTGGCCCTCCAAGGCGGCCGTCCTCCTCGACGCCTTCCTCGACCTCGCCGCCCGCGCCAACGAGGCCCTCGGCGGGGACGCCCGGAGTGAGATCCCCGACACCGGGGACCTCGCCGCCGACCTCAAGTACGTCCTGCGCGCCACCGTCGACGAGATGAACGACCCCGCCTTCGACACCCCCGCCCGGGCCCTCGCCGCCGAAGGGATCGTCGACCCCGAACTCGGCGCCCGCTTCACCGAGGCCCTGCTCGAACCCCAGCTCGGCTACTACGCCCGCCGCATCGAGGCCGCCCAGGCGGCGGGCGACGTCGACCCCGGCGCCGATCCGCGCCTCGCCCTCGAACTCCTCGTCGGCCCCCTCCACCACCGCTGGCTCCACCGCACCCTGCCGCTCACCCACGCCTACGCCGACGACCTCGTCGACCTCGTCCTGCGCGGCCTCGCGCCGCGGGCCTGACGCCTCCGGGACATCTCGCGGGCACCCCGGTTCCGCACTCCGGTCACCCGGGGCGCAGGATGGTGGGACCATGGGCAGAGCCGAACGGGCGAGCATGAGGTGTGAGGGGATAGATGGGCGACGGCATCGGCCGCTACCGCGGCACGGAGAGCAGGCTCGCACAGTGGCTGCGCAGGCGCCCCAAACGCACCGCGGCCGACGACGGGAACGGCCGCGAGAAGCTGCTCCTGGCCACCGCCGCCGCCGGGCTGCCCCTGGCCCCCGCCGCGTACCCCGTGGGCTACAGCTGCTCCTGTGAGCGGATCGGCTGTCCGACCCCGGCCCGGCATCCCGTCTCCTTCGCCTGGCAGACACAGTCGACCACCGACCACGCGCAGATCGAGCGCTGGGCCAGGAACGAGCCCGAGGCGAACTTCGTCACCGCCACCGGCATGGTCCACGACGTGCTCGACGTGCCGCTGGCCGCAGGCCGCGCCGCCCTGGAGCGCCTGCTCGCGGAGGGCGTCGAGGTCGGCCCGGTCGCCGAGTCCGCCGACGTCGACACCGTCGGCGGGCGCATGCTCTTCTTCACCGCCACCCGAGGCACCCCCGAGGACGAGGACGAGTGGTGGCCGTGTGAGCTCGACTGCCACCCGGAGACCATGGACGAGCACCCCGGGCTGCGCTGGCACTGCCGCGGCAGCTACGTGCTCGTACCGCCGGCCCGGCTCCCCGGTGACGAGGACGCCCACCCGGTCGTCGCCTGGGTCCGCGGCCCCGAGCACCCGCTGCCCGACCCGCTGAACCTCCTGGAGACCCTCCAGGACGCCTGCGCGCGCCACGCGGCCGAGCGCGGTGCGGACGGCGACGGCGACCACCCCGCCCACGAGATCGCCTGGCCGCTGACCCGCTGACCCGCTGACCCGCTGACCCGCGGAGCCCTCGGCGCTCCGACACTTCGGGCGCCCGGCCCGACGTCCCGTTGGCGCTCCGGCCCTTCGGGCCCCCGGCCCGACGTCCCCTCGGGCCCTTGGTCCGCCGCCCCTTGGGCTGCCGGTCCGCTGAACCCTGCCGGGCCGGAGGCTACGAGCCCACCGCGCCCACCACGCCCTGGAGGCGGCTCGTGACCGTGACGGAGTCCCGGTCCGCGCCCGCCGGCCTCACCAGGACCGTCTGGCTCGACACCCACTCCCGGGTGACCGTGTTCTTGATCTCGCCGGTCAGCAGCGCCTTGACGTCCGGGCCGACCTTGGGCCGGTAGCCCGGCGCCGTCGTCTGCCGCTCGAAGTGCCGCGTCGCGAAGAAGACGAGCGCGCCGCCGTCCCGCGTCCGCAGCCCGAGCGGCGCGAAGTCGCCCTGGTCGGTGGTCCGGTCGACGTACTGGGTGGCGAGTCCCGGCCGCTTGGCGGCCTTCTCCCGCTGCGCCCGCCACTCCGTGGTGTGCGCGCCCGGCGCGAACGGGCCCTGCCCGCCCTTGAGGTAGGAGACGTACTCCTTGCCGAGGCTGCGGGGCGCGACGGCGAGCGCGGCGTCGTCCGCGGCGACCGGCACCGCGTACCCGGCCTCCTCCGCGAACTCGGGCACCCCCTTCTCGTCGAGGATGCCGAGGTAGGCGACCTCCCACAGCTGCTGGGGCCCGTTGCGCACGAAGACCAGGAGCCAGCGCTGGTCGGCGGAACCCCCGTCGACGTCCCGGTTGGAGTCGGTGTCGGCGACGAACCAGCGCGGCCAGCCGGCCTTCCGGGGCAGCACGAACCGGGTGTCCGTGAGTTCGAGGGGCTTGTGCTCCTTGTTGCCGCCGGGAGTGTTGATCGACCGCGCGCGCAGCCCGGCCTGGTTGATCTCCCCGAGCGGACCGGTGACCCGGCCCGCGTCCAGGGCCGGGTCGTACGCCTTGTCGGCACGGTTGTAGGCGACGGTGAAGTCCGCGACGGCCTGCGCCGCCTCGGCCTTCGTCGCCGGCGGCAGCAGTGCCGTCTCGCCGTGCACCGTCACACAGCCGCTCGCGGTCAGGGCCAGGGCGGTCGCCGCCGCCGTCGCCGCCAGTAGCTCAACCGGCCGTCTCGGCGCTCGCCGCAGCCTCAGCCTTCTCATCGGTCGCCTTCTGCTTCTTCACCCGCACGGACGGACCCGACCCTATCGGGGCCAGGAACAGAACGAGCGTCGGGATCAGGTACAGCGCCCACACCGTGACCTGAAGGACCGTCGGATCCGGCTGGAAGTTGAAGACGCCCTTCAGGAGGGTGCCGTACCAGCTGTCCGGCGGGATCGTCGCCGAGACGTCGAAGGCCTTGTCCGCGAGGCCGCCGAGGAAGCGCGCCTCCTGGAGGTCGTGCACGCCGTACGCGAGGACGCCCGCCGCCACCACGACGAGCATGCCGCCGGTCCAGGTGAAGAACTTCGCCAGGTTGATCCTCAGCGCGCCCCGGTAGAACAGCCAGCCGAGGAGGACGGCCGTCAGCAGGCCGAGGACGACCCCGGCCAGCGGCTCGTACGTGCCGTCCGACGAGGCCCGGACCGACGCCCACACGAAGAGCGCCGTCTCCAGGCCCTCGCGGCCCACCGCCAGGAAGGCGGTGGCCACCAGCGCGCCCGTGCCCATCCGCAGGGCCGCGTCCAGCTTGCCGTGCAGCTCGGCCTTGAGGTGCCGGGCCGTGCGCCGCATCCAGAAGACCATCCAGGTCACCAGGACCACGGCGACGATGGACAGCGAGCCGCCGAGCAGCTCCTGCGCCTCGAAGGTCAGCTCCTGGGAGCCGAACTCGAGCCCGGCGCCGAAGGCCAGGGCGACCGTGACGGCCACGCCGATGCCGATCCAGATCGGCTTCAGCGCGTCACGGCGGCCGGTCTTCACCAGGTAGGCGATGAGGATGCAGACGACCAGGCTGGCCTCGAGGCCCTCGCGCAGGCCGATCAGATAGTTACCGAACACGTCGGTGCCCCTTCTCCGTCAGCTCCGTCAGGAGAACAGCGTCCGGCCCCACCAGTCGTCCTTGTCGCGGACGCCCGGCGGGACGGCGAACAGCGCCGAACCCACGTGCTGGATGTATTCGTTGAGCGCGTCGGAGGCGAGCGAGGTCTGCACCGGGATGAAGCCGGTGCGGACGTCCTTCTGGTACGCCAGGAAGAACAGGCCCGCCTCCAGGCGGCCGAGGCCGTCCGTGCCGTCCGTGAAGGAGTAGCCGCGGCGCAGCAGCGTCGCCCCGTTGTTGCTGTCCGGGTGCGCGAGCCGGACGTGCGAGTCCGGCTTCATCGCCTTCAGGAACGGCTCGTCGTGCTCCTTGGCCTTGCCGACCGGAGCGCCCTCGCGCTTGTCGCGCCCGAAGATGTCCTCCTGCTCGGCGAGCGGAGTGCGGTCCCAGGTCTCGACGTTCATGCGGATGCGGCGGGCGACGAGGTAGGAGCCGCCGTCCATCCAGGCGGCGCCGCCCTGGGCGTCCTTGCCGGAGACCCACACGTGCCTGGCGAGCCGCTCGGTGTCGGTGCCCGCGATGTTGCGGGTGCCGTCCTTGAAGCCGAAGAGGTTGCGCGGGGTCTGGGCGTCCGGGGTCGTCGAGGACGTCTTGCCGAAGCCGAGCTGCGACCAGCGCACCGCGACCTTGCCGAATCCGATCCGGGCGAGGTTGCGGATGGCGTGCACGGCGACCTGCGGGTCGTCCGCGCAGGCCTGCACGCAGATGTCGCCGCCGCTGCGCGCCGGATCCAGGTTGTCGCCCGGGAACTTGGGCAGATCCACCAAGGCCCCGGGTCGCTTGTCCTTCAGCCCGAAACGCCCGTCGAAGAGCGAGGGGCCGAAGCCGATCGTGAGGGTGAGGCGGGAGGGCTTGAGGCCGAGGGCCTCGCCCGTGTCGTCTGGCGGTGCCTCCGGCAGGCCGCCGTACGCGCCCTCGCCGACCTCGGCGCCGGCCGTCATCCGCTCGGCGGCCCGTGTCCAGTCCTTGAGGAGCTGGACCAGCTCGGCGCGGTCCTTCGTCTTCACGTCGAAGGAGGCGAAGTGCAGCCGGTCCTGTACGGCGGTGGCGATGCCGGCCTGGTGCGCGCCGTGGAACGGGACGGCCGCGCCGCTGTCGGCGACGGGCACGGCGGTGTCGCCGTCCCGGGTCAGCGCGACGGCGCCGCCGGCCGCGGCGGCACCGAGCGCCAGCCCGGCACCGCCCCAGCCGATCACCTTGCGGCGGGAGGGCGCGGCGGCCTCGGCCGCCGTCTGCTCCTGGGTCTCCTCGGACATGTCCCTGGTCCCGTCCCTCGTGGTCCGACGACTACTTGACGACCGCGGCGGCGAGCTTGGAGAGCGGCTCGGCCAGCGCGTTGACGCCGTCGGAGAGCTCCTTGCGCTCGGCCTTGCCGACCTTGTCGTACGAGGTGAAGACGTAGCCGGTCTTGTCGGCGCGGTACTTGTCGAGCAGCGTGTTCAGCGCGGCGAACTGCTTGTCGAGTTCGGCGACGAGCTTCGGGTCGTTCTTCGTGGCGACCGGCTTGAGCAGCTCGAAGGACTTCTGCGCGCCCTCGACGTTCGCCTTGAAGTCGACGAGGTCGGTGCGCGAGTAGCGCTCCTCCTCGCCGGTGACCTTGCCGCTGGCGACCTCGTCGAGGAGCTCCTTGGCGCCGTTGGCCATCGAGGTCGGGGTGATCTCGGCCTTGCCGACGCGCTTCACCCAGTCCGCGAGGTCCTTGTCGAGGAGGTCGGCGAGCTGCTTCTCGCGGTCGCCGATCTTCTTGTCCTGCCAGAGCGCCTTCTCCAGGCGGTGCCAGCCGGTCCAGTCCTTGGCCGGGTCCTGGCCCTCCTCCAGGCCGTCCTCGCGGACGTCGACCTTGGGGTCGATGTCGCCGAAGGACTCGGCGACGGGCTCGGTGCGCTCCCAGCCGATGCGGGACTCGGCGTAGGCCTTCTTCGCGGCCTCGACGTCACCGGCGCGGACGGCGTCGGTGAAGACCTTCACCTTGGGGAGGGTGGCGTCGGCCTGCGCCTGGACGTACTGGCGGTAGGCGGCGACGGCCGCGTCCATCTCGGGGGAGCGCTTGGCGGTCGCGGTGTCCTTGCCGGTCGCCTTGACCTGCTGGCGGATGCCGTCGCCCTTCATGCCGGGCTTGCAGGCGATGGCGTAGTCGCCGGCCTTGATCTCGGCGGTGATGGTGGCCTTGGTGCCGGGGCCGATGTTCTCGCGCTCGGTGACGATCCGGTCGTCCGGGAAGAGGACGTAGACCTCGGTGACCTTGGAGCCGCGGTTCTCGACGGCCAGCTTCACGTGGCCGGCGGGGAACTCCTTCTGGGAGACCTCGCAGGAGTCGTCCTTGGCGACGACCGTCACGGTGCCGTCGTCGGCCTTGGAGTCGCTTTTCTCGGCGCAGCCCGTGACGGCGGTCAGGGCGGCCGCCGTCACGGCGGCGGTGGCGACGGACAGGCGAACGGCTCGCATGAGGGCTCCAGGAACGGGGGGACGTGGGTGAGGCGGACCTAACTTAACCGAGGCTTACCTCAGCGATACCCACCCGTCCAGTGATTCAGCTCTCAGGCCCGGCGAACCGGACACGGCCCGGTCACAGGGTCCTCACGGGGCTCTCATGGCTTGGTCAAGGACAGGTCAAGCAGGGGGAATTGTCCCCCTTTGGTTTACTCCTCGGTACGTGTCGGCGCCACGGGCCCCGCGCGGTCCGTCGCCACCACCACCGCGAACCGTGGCGACCGGCGGGGCGCCCGTCCGCGGATGCGGGAACACCTCCGCCGGCTGCCGGCACACCCGGCTCGGCAACTCCGCGCCAAGCGCCTCCGAAGGAGGGTCGGCCGGCGCGGGCGCGGCGGTCGTCATCGCCGTACGCCGCCGGACCGCGGGCTCCTGACCAGCCGCCCTCCCCGCGGACGGGGCGCGACCGATCGCCGGTCCCGGCCCCGCCGCCGTACCGGCGGTGGTTGAATTCCGCCATGAACACGACCGCCACTGACATCGACGTCCTCCGCGTCTTCTGTACGGGCGACGGCCGGCACGGCAACGCCCTGGGAGTCGTACGGGACGCCCGCTCCCACCCCGACGAGGCCGCCCGGCAGGCGCTCGCCAAGGAACTCGGCTTCAGCGAGACGGTGTTCGTCGACGACCCGGAGCGCGGGCTCATCGACATCTACACGCCCAGCGTGCGACTGCCCTTCGCCGGGTACCCCCTCATCGGCGCCGCCTGGCTGCTCGACCTGGAGGTCGTCCGCCCGGCGGCCGGCGAGGTGTGGGTGCGCGGGGACGGGGAGTTCACCTGGATCGAGGCGCGCGCCGACTGGGCGCCGCCCCGGACGCTGCGCCAGTACGGCTCCGCCGCCGAGGTGGAGGCGCTCGACGTGCCCGAGCCGGGCGAGTGGATCTACGCCTGGGCCTGGGAGGAGGAGGCGGCGGGCCGGATCAGGGCGCGGGGCTTCCCGGGGCGCGGTGACGGCATCGACGAGGACGAGGCGACCGGCGCGGCCGCGCTGCTCCTCACGGCGGAGCTGGGGCGCGCCCTGAACATCACGCAGGGCCGGGGTTCGCAGCTGCTCACCGCGCCCGGCCCTGACGGCATCGTGGAGTTGGGCGGACGGGTCCGCCTGGAGGGAACGCTCACGCGCTGAACCCCGGCGGCGGGCGCCCGCGCGGCGGGCACCCGGTCGCCGGCCGGTCAGGCGCTGAGCGGGAACTCGCCGCCCAGCTGGTGGAAGATCGCGCTGTTGAAGTGGAAGGCGCGCTTGCACTCGTCGACGATCCGCTGCTTCTCCAGGTCGTCGGCGTTCACCCCGTCGAGCAGCTCGCGGTACGTCCGCTTGAACGCGGCCGGGTTGGAGATCTCCTCGAAGACGTAGAACCGCACGCCGTCGCCCTTGCGGGCGAAGCCCCAGGTCCGCTCCGCCTTGTCGCGGATGATCTGACCGCCCGACAGGTCGCCCAGGTAGCGCGTGTAGTGGTGGGCCACGTAACCGGCCGGCCAGTCGCGGGCGCACTCGGTGACCCGCTCGGCGTACGCGACGGTCGCGGGCAGCGGGGAGAGCCCGGCGCGCCAGTCAGGGCCGCGCAGATGGGCGAGGTCCTGCTCCAGGGCGGCCGTGCGGAACAGCTCGGGCTGTATGAACGGCCCGGCGACCGGGTCGTCGCGGAGCGCCTCCGCCCCCTCCTCCAGGGCCTGGTACACGAACCAGAGCTGCTCGGTGTACCGCGCGTAGGCGTCGACGGCCAGGCGTCCGCCCAGCAGGTCTCCCATGAAGGACGACGTCTCCGCCTCCGTGTGCTGCTCGTGCGAGGCCGTACGGATCAGGGTGGAGAAGGGCGTGTCCAAGGCGTGCCTCCGAGACCGATGGAACGGGAACCAGTGACGATCCTGCCGAGTTAGGCTTGCCTAAGTCAACTGGTTCCCGACGTCCTGTCGGTAAAAACGTACCCCTTCGCGCGGTCAGGGCAACGTAAGGATTTCGGCCCCGTTCTCGGTCACGACGAGCGTGTGCTCGAACTGCGCGGTCCGCTTGCGGTCCTTGGTCACCACGGTCCAGCCGTCGTCCCACATGTCGTAGTCGTGGGTGCCGAGCGTCAGCATCGGCTCGATCGTGAAGGTCATGCCCGTCTTGATCTCGGTGGTGTGGTGGGGGGAGTCGTAGTGCGGGACGATCAGACCGGAGTGGAACGACGAGTTGATGCCGTGTCCGGTGAAGTCGCGGACGACGCCGTAGCCGAAGCGCTTGGCGTACGACTCGATCACCCGCCCGATGATGTTGATCTGGCGGCCCGGCTTGACCGCCTTGATCGCCCGGTTCAGGGACTCCCGGGTCCGCTCGACGAGCAGCCGCGACTCCTCGTCGACGTCACCGCACAGGTAGGTGGCGTTGTTGTCGCCGTGGACGCCGTCGATGTACGCCGTCACGTCGAGGTTCACGATGTCGCCGTCCCGCAGCACCGTGGAGTCCGGGATGCCGTGACAGATGACCTCGTTGATCGAGGCGCACAGCGACTTCGGGAAGCCGCGGTAGCCGAGGGTCGAGGGGTAGGCGCCGTGGTCGCACATGAACTCGTGGGCGACCCGGTCGAGCTCGTCGGTGGTGACACCGGGAGCGATGTGCTTGGCGGCCTCCTCCATCGCCTGGGCGGCGATGCGGCCGGCGATCCGCATCCGTTCGATGGTGTCGGAATCCTGCACCTCGGGCCCGGTGTACGGGGCGGGTGCGGGCTTCCCGACGTACTCGGGGCGGCGGATGGAGCCCGGAACGGAGCGGTGGGGGGAGAGCTCCCCCGGTACGAGAAGCGACTGGCCAGACATGCCAGCGAGTCTAACGACCGGGCGTGGGGCAGCATGGTCTCGGAGGAAGGAGCCGACGACGATGGCCCTGTTCAAGAAGCGCACCGTGGGCAAGCCGGGCGAGTGGTACTACTGCCTGGAGCACAAGAAGGTCGAGGAGGGCCCCGAGTGCCCCGCCAAGAACCGGTTCGGCCCGTACGCCAGCCGTGAGGAGGCCGCCCACGCCATGGAGACCGCCCGCGAGCGGAACCTGGAGTGGGAGACCGACCCGCGCTGGCACGACGAGGCCGGGAAGGACCGGACGCCGGACGAGTGACCGCGCCCGGGCCGCCGGGACCGCTCACACGGTCCCGGCGGCCCCCTGGCGGTCCTCCCGCTCGGCCTCCTGCCGCCGGACCTCGTCCTGCCGGGCCTTGCGGCGCAGCGAGTCCTCGTCCGTGTCGGAGTCGTACGTCAGCAGCTTGGGCAGCGCCAGACAGAGCAGCCCCACCGAGGCGACGCAGGCCACGCCACCCGACCAGACCGCCGCACGGGTGCCCGTCCAGCCGGCCATCACACCCGCCCGGACCTGGCCCAGCTGCGGGCCGACGCTGTAGGAGAGCACCTCGATGCCGGCGAGCCGGCCGCGCAGCTCCTCCGGGACCGTCTGGTTCCAGATCGTGGCCCGGCCGAGCCCGCTCAGCATGTCGCCCGCGCCCGCGAAGGCCAGGCAGAGCAGCACCGCCCAGACGTTCCCGAACCAGCCGGCCGCCGCGATCGCCAGACCCCAGCCCGCCGCGCCCCCGACCACCAGCAGCCCGTGCCGCCGCACCTTCGAGGTCCAGCCGCTGGTCAGCCCGAGCACCAGCGAGCCCACCGAGCCCGCCGCGTACATCAGGCCGAGCGACCAGTCGGCGTCCAGCTCGTCGGCGAGGAACGGGAAGATCGTGTTGGGGAAGGCGAAGAACATCGCCGCCAGGTCGATCGCGTACGTGCCCAGCAGCACCGGCCGCGACCAGGCGTACCGCGCGCCCTCCGCGATGCCCCGCAGCGACGGCTTCTCCGCGTCGTGCGCGGCGGGCGCGGGCGACAGACGGCGGCACATCAGGACCGAGACCGCGAAGCCGGCGATCGTCACCCCGTACGCGGGCGCGTGCCCCGCGTACGCCACGACGAGACCCGCGATCGCCGGACCCGCGATCGAGCCCATCTGCCAGCGCAGCGAGTTCAGCGCGGCCGCCGCCGTCTGCTGCTCGTGCGGCACGATCCGGGCGAGCAGCGAGTCCAGCGCCGGACGCTGGAGCCCCGCGAGCGCCGAGACCCCGGCGGCCACCACGTACAGCGGCCACAGCATCGGATCCGGCAGCAGTGCGTTGAGCAGCAGCAGACCGGCCAGGACACCGAGCCCCGCCTCCGTCCCCAGGATCACCTTGCGCCGGTCCACCGCGTCCGCGAGCGCCCCGCCGTACAGGCCGAACACCACCAGCGGCACCAGCTCGACCGCGCCCATCGCGCCGACCGCGAGCGGCGAACCCGTCAGCTCCTTGATCTGCAGCGGCAGGGCGATCATCGCCATCGCGCTGCTGAAGTACGTGACGAGCCCCTGCACCCACAGCAGCCGGAAGTCGGGGGACGACCGCCACGGCGCCGTATCGGGCAGCAGACCGGAGAGCTTGGAAAGAAGGGGGGAGGACACGAGGGGCCATGCTCCGTCCGCCACCTGCCGGGGGCAACCGAATTACGGCCCCGCGGGCCCCGGCCCGGGCCCCGCTACCAGCGGGCCGGCGGCGGGGCCGTCAGCCGGTCCGCGAGGTCGGAGAGACGGTCGCGCAGGCGCCGGCCGCCGCGGGGGGACGGCAGGCTGTTCTCACCGGCCGCCGCGCTCACCAGGTGCTGCACCGTGTCCAGGTCCACACCCGCGTCCCGCGCCACCGTGAGCGCCTCATGGGCGAGCCCCCGCACCTCCGCGTCGCCGCCGTCGAGGGAGAGCACCGTCGCCCCCGCCCGCCGGGCGTCGTGCACCCGCTGGAGCAGGCCCGCGTCCGGCCGGTCCGGCGCCACCATCAGCAGCGTCACCCCGCGCCCCGCCGCCTCCAGGCGGCCCAGCCCGACCGCCAGGTGCGCCGGATCACCGGGCCGCACCCGGTGCCGTACCAGCGTCGGCGCCAGCTCGGGGAGCCCCGACCAGGCGGACTCGTCGACCAGGTGCGCCGCCAGGTGCCAGGGCTCGTACTCCTCCGTGCCCACCAGGAGCAGCCCGCCCCGGTGCGGGACGACCGACGACCTGAGCGCCCCCGCGAACCGGCGGGCCGCCGCCGGCCACTCCGTCCCGGCGAGCACTTCCCGCAGCAACGCGACCCGTACGGCATCCATGGGCCCGCATCCTGCCCCAGCCACGCCCGCCGCGCGGCCGGTTGCCGACCTTCCACCCGTACGGGAGCCCCCGGCCCCGACCGGTCGGTAATGTCGGGGCCATGACTACGACTGACAGCAAGCCCGCCCCGAAGGACCCGTGGGACCTCCCCGACGTCTCCGGTCTCGTCGTCGGCGTGCTCGGCGGCACCGGCGACCAGGGCCGCGGCCTCGCCTACCGGCTCGCCAAGGCCGGCCAGCAGGTGCTCATCGGCTCCCGGGCCGCCGACCGCGCCCGCGACGTCGCCGCGGAGATCGGCCACGGCGTCGAGGGCGCCGACAACGCGGAGGTCGCCCGCCGCAGCGACGTCGTGATCGTCGCCGTGCCGTGGGACGGGCACGCCAAGACCCTGGAGTCCCTGCGCGAGGAGCTCGCCGGCAAGCTCGTCGTCGACTGCGTCAACCCGCTCGGCTTCGACAAGAAGGGCGCCTACGCCCTGAAGCCCGAGGAGGGCTCCGCCGCGGAGCAGGCCGCCGCGCTGCTCCCGGAGTCCCGGGTCACCGCCGCCTTCCACCACCTCTCCGCCGTCCTCCTCCAGGACGCCTCCCTGGAGGAGATCGACACGGACGTGATGGTCCTCGGCGAGGAGCGCGCCGACGTCGAGATCGTCCAGGCCCTCGCCGGCCGCATCGCCGGCATGCGCGGCGTCTTCGCCGGCCGGCTGCGCAACGCCCACCAGGTCGAGTCGCTCGTCGCGAACCTCATCTCGGTCAACCGCCGCTACAAGGCCCACGCGGGGCTGCGGGTCACCGACATCTGAGCCGCCACCGCCGGGCGCGGAGCCGGAGACCGGACGCTTCCGGGCATGGGGGACACTGGACGGGCACCATCAGCCGTACCCGGACAGGAGCCGTCCCCCATGCCCCGCCTCGCCCTCTACGCCCTCGTGGTCTGCGCCCTGGCCGTCGCCGCGGCCGTCGTCTCCTTCGTCCAGGGCAACTTCCTGGGCGTGATCTGGGTCCTCCTCGCGGGCCTGTCCTCCAACATGGCCTGGTACTACCTCCGCCGCGCCAAGGCCGAGAAGGCGTCCGCGGCCGCGGACGCCTAGGAGCCGTTTGGCGACCCCGGCCCGGAGCCGTCCGGCGACCCCGGCCCGAGCCCTGACCGGGCCCTGGGCTCAGACCTGGCAGGACTCCGGGGTCTCTTCCCAGAACCGGAAGAGCTGCGAACCGCAGTAGCGGCTCGCCTCCGGCACCCCGAGCGAGCGCATCAGCGCGTCGATCGTGTCGAAGAACGCGCCGTTGACCGCCGGCACGAACAGCAGCGCGATCACGATGAAGAAGCCGTACGGCGCGTACGGCTCGATCTGCCGCTTCACCTTGTACGACAGCCAGGGCTCGAGCACCCCGTAGCCGTCGAGCCCCGGCACCGGCAGCAGGTTCAGGAGCGCCGCGGTCACCTGGAGGAACGCCAGGAACGCCAGCGCGAACCGGAACGCGACCGGCACGCCGTCCAGCGCGTCCAGCCAGAACGGGGCCGTGCAGACCAGCGCGAACAGGACGTTCGCCAGCGGGCCCGCCGCCGAGATCAGGCTGTGCTTCCAGCGGCCCTTGATCCGGCCCTGCTCGATGAAGACCGCCCCGCCCGGCAGACCGATGCCGCCCATGATCACGAAGAGCACCGGCAGGACGACGCTCAGCACCGCGTGCGTGTAGGCGAGCGGGTTGAGGGTCAGGTACCCCTTCGCGCCCACCGTGATGTCCCCGCCGTGCAGCGCCGTACGGGCGTGCGCGTACTCGTGGAGACAGAGGGACACCACCCACGCCGAGGTCACGAAGAGGAAGACCGCCAGGCCGGGCAAGGCGGCGAAGTCCGTCCACACCGCCCAGCCGGTCACGGCCATGACGGCGAGGATCGCCAGGAACACGGGGCTGATCCGCCGTTCGTGGCGCCGGGTGGTGGCCGTGGTCATCGCGGAACTCCCAGGGACGGAGGGCTGGTCTGCGGGGGAAACGTACCGGGTGACGGGGCGAGTTCCTCGGCCGGGGACCGTCTCACGGAGAATGGGGCCCGTGCGCTACTCCGTGCTCGGCCCCACCCTCGCCCACGCGCCCGACGGCACCGACGTCACGGTCGGCGGCCCGCGGGTCCGCGCGCTGCTGACCGTCCTCGTCCTGCGGGCCGGCCGGACGGTGCCCGTGCCGGACCTCGTCGACGAGGTGTGGCACGGCGACGAGCCGCCCGCCGACGCCGTCGCCGCGCTCCAGGCCCTCGTCGGGCGGCTCCGCAAGGCCGTCGGCAGGGACAGGGTGGTCTCCGCCGACGGCGGTTACCGGCTCGACGCCCGCCCCGAGGACGTCGACGCCCGCCGCTTCGAACGCCTCGCGGCCGAAGGAGTCGCCGCGCTCGGCGCAGGCGACCCCGCACGGGCCGCGGCCGTCCTCGACGAGGCCCTCGGACTCTGGCGCGGGCCCGCCTGCGCCGACCTGCCGGACCGCGAGGCCGAGGCCACCCGCTGGGAGGCCCGCAGGCTCGACGCCCGCCGCGCCCGGCTCGACGCGGCCCTCGCCCTCGGCGGGGCGTCCGCCGCCCTCCCCGAGCTGACCGCCCTCTGCGCCGCCCACCCGCTGGACGAGCTCCTCCAGGCCCTGCGGATCCGGGCCCTCAGGGACACCGGACGGGCCGCCGAGGCGCTCGCCGCGTACGAGTCGGTCCGCCGCGCCCTCGCCACCCGTCTCGGCACCGACCCGTCGCCGGCCCTGCGCGCCCTCCACGCGGAACTGCTGGCACCGGACACCGCACCGGACACCCGGGCGGGCCGGGCGCGGGGAGCCGACGCCCACGCCCCCTCGCAGCCCGGTTCCGGGCCCGCCGCGGCCCCACGGGTCGCCGGCCGTCCCGGGAACCTCCGGGCCCGGCTGACCAGCTTCGTCGGGCGCGACGACGAGATCGCCGCGCTCCGGGAGGACCTGCGCGGCGCACGGCTCGTCACCCTGCTCGGGACCGGCGGGGCAGGGAAGACGCGGTTGTCGCAGGAGGCGGCCGAGCGCGGCGCCGGAGCGTGGCCGGACGGGGTCTGGGTCGCCGAGCTCGCGCCCGTCCGCGACCCGGAGACCGTGCCCGAGGCCGTCCTCGCCGCCGTCGGCGCCCGCGAGACCGTTCTGCGCGGCGCCGGGGCCGAGGAGCTCCGCGCCGGTGACGACCCGCTCGCCCGGCTCGTCGAGCACTGCGCCGGGCGCCGCATGCTGCTGCTCCTCGACAACTGCGAGCACCTCGTCGAGGCCGCCGCGGGCCTGGCCGAGACCCTCCTCGCCCGCTGCCCCGGGCTCCGCGTCCTGGCGACGAGCCGGGAGCCGCTGGGGGTGCCGGGCGAGGTGCTGCGCCCGCTGGGACCGCTGCCGGCCGAGACCGCGCTGCGTCTGTTCGGGGAGCGGGGCGCGGCGGTCCGCCCCGGCTTCCGGACCGGGGAGGACCCGGAGGCGGCGGCCGAGATCGTCCGGCGCCTGGACGGGCTGCCGCTGGCGATCGAGCTGGCCGCGGCCCGGCTGCGGATGCTGACCCTGCGCCAGATCGCGGACCGGCTCGACGACCGCTTCCGGCTGCTGACCTCGGGGGCCCGGACCGTGCTGCCCCGCCAGCAGACCCTGCGCGCCGTCGTCGACTGGTCCTGGGACCTCCTCGACGCGCCCGAACGGGCCGTCCTGCGCCGCCTGTCGGTGTTCACCGGCGGCTGCGAGCTGGACGCCGCGGAAGCGGTCTGCGGAGCCCCCGACGCAGGAGCCGGAGCGAGCGTCGGGGCCGGGGTCAGGGCCGGTGCCGGCGTCGGAGCCGGGGCCGGAGCCCGTGCGGGCGCCATCGCCGACGCCCGCACCGACGCCCACGCCCGTGGCTCCCTCCCGGCCCCCTCCGACGCCCACGCCCGTGGCTCCCTCCCGGCCCCCTCCGACGTCCTCGACCTGCTCGGCTCCCTCGTCGACAAGTCCCTCGTGGTCGCCGCGCCCGGGGAGGCCGGCATGCGCTACCGGCTCCTGGAGACCGTCGCGGAGTACGCGGGGGAGCGGCTCGACGAGGCGGGGGAGCGGGCGGCGACCGAGCACCGCCACCTCACGTACTACCGCGAGCTGGCCCGTCGTACGGACCCCGAGCTGCGCGGTGCCGGGCAGGTCGAGGCCATCGCCCGCTTCGGGGCCGAGTACGGCAACATCCGCACGGCGCTGCGCCGCGCCGTCGCCGCCCACGACGAGGACGAGGCGCTCGTCCTCGTCCACGCGCTGCTCTGGTACTGGCAGATGCGCGACCTGCGCGGCGACGCCCTGCACTGGGCGCGGGCCGCCGCCGCCCTGGGCCCGGACCCGTTCGCGCCGCCCGCCGCCCCCGTCGTACCCCTGCACGAGCCGTGCACCGCCCTGCCGCCGCCGCTCTCCGAGGAGCAGCGCTGGGAGGCGAGGCGCGGAGTGCGGCTGGTCGAACTCCTCAACATGGACCACGAGACGGCGCGCTGGACCACCCCCGAGGGGGTGCGGCGGCTGAGGGAGATGACCGCCGTCTACGAGCCGGGCCTGCCCCAGACCTGCCGGCTGCCCGGATCCTTCGGGATCTTCGCGGTCCTCATCATCGGCGAGGCCGGCCGGCTGCGCGAGCTCCTCGACGCGACCGTCGACGCCTGCCGCCGGCACGGCTACGACTGGGAGCTGGCCAACGCCCTCCAGATGCGCGCCAACATGTTCGCCAACCGGTCCGACTGGGCCGACAAGGCGGGCGCCGACGCCGAGGAGAGCCTGGAGATCTTCGTCCGTCTCGGCGACGCCTGGGGCGCGGCCGAGGCGCTGTCCTCCCGCGCCGAGGCCCGTGAGCGCCGGCTCGAATTCGAGGGCGCGGCCGAGGACTTCGCGGCCGCCATCGGCTACGCGGAGCGGATCGGCGCCCAGTCGCAGATGGCGCTGCTGCGGGCCCGGTACGCGGGCACCCTGGTCGAGACCGGACGGCTCGACGAGGGCGAGGCGATCCTGCGGGAGATCGTGGACGGCGGTCACGAGTGGGGGCACGAACCCGTGCTCGGCGCCCGGCTGTTCCTCGCCCTGGCGCTCGGCCGCACCGGCCGGACCGCCGAGGCCCGGGAGCACCTCCACCTGCTGCGGGGCGAGTTCGACTCCGCGACCCTGTCCATCTTCGAGGGCTTCGCGATCGGCAGCCTGGGCTGGCTGGACAACCTGGACGGCCGGTACGGCTCGGGGCTCGACCTCGCCGCGTCGGCGTACGAGCGCTCCCTCGGCGCGCTGTCGATGATGGTCGCCCCGCAGATGCCGGCGATCCATCTGGCCAACGCCGCCTGGGCGCTGGCGGGGCTCGGCGGGCCGGAGGCGGCGCGGACCGCGGCGGTGCTGCTCGGTGCCCGGGACGGCCTGGTGCCGCCGGAACACCTGCCGCCGCCGCTGGAGCGGGAGAACCTGGACCGGGCGACCGCCCTGGTCAAGACCGTGATCGGCGAGGACGAGTTCGCGGTGGCGCACGCGGAAGGCGGCGGCCTCTCCCTGGAGGAGGCCGCCGCCCTGCTCGGTCGCGCCGCCGACGCGATCAGTGAGCGCGCCGAGTCCTGAGCCCCCGCTCCGGGTCAGGTCTTCTTGCGGAACTTGGCGACGGCCAGCGGCGCCGTGACGACGGTGATGGCCAGGGCCCAGCCGAGGGTCATCCACACCGAGTGGGCGACCGGGCCGCCGTTGATCAGGCCTCGTGCGGCGTCGGCCAGGTTGGACAGCGGGTTGTAGTCGGTGAAGGCCTCCAGCCAGCCGGGCATCGAGGTCGGCGGGGCGAAGATCGAGGAGCCGAACTGGAGCGGCATCAGGACGAGCATGGCCATGCCCTGGACCGCCTGGGCCGTCTTCATGGTCAGGCCGAGCAGGATGAAGATCCACATCAGCGAGGCGCCGAACACCACCGACAGGCCGATGGCGGCGAGCAGTTCGACGAACGAGGTCTTGATCTCGAGACCGAGCAGGAAGCCCGTGCCGAGCAGGATCGCGGTGGCGATCATCATCCGGCCGACCTCGACGACGATCTTGGCGACGAGGACGGAGGAGCGGGCGATCGGCATCGTCCGGAAGCGGTCCATCACCCCCTTCTTGAAGTCGTCGTTGATGCCGACCCCGACGCCCATGGCGATGTTCATGCCCATCATCGCCATCAGGCCGGGGGTCACGTAGTTCACGTACGCGTCGTTGTTGCCCTTGCCGGCGATCGCGCCGCCGAAGACGTACACGAACAGCAGGATGAAGATGATCGGCATCAGGACGGCGTCGAACATCGACTCCGGGTCCTGCTTGATCTGGAGGGCGTTGCGGCGGGCCAGCGCGCCGATGTGGCGCAGGTTGGCCCGCAGGCCGATCCGGCCCTCGCCGGAGACCTTGCGCGCCGGCGCCGGGCCGGGCCCGGGGGCGTCGACGGGGGACTCGGACAGCTGGGTGGTGGTCGTGGTGGCGCTCATGCGGCGACCTCCTCGGGAAGCGTGTCGGACACGGTCGACTTCTGGCCGGTGATCGCGAGGAACACCTCGTCGAGGCTGGGCAGGTGGGTGCCGATGTGGGCGATGCCGAAGCCGCGCGCGCCGAGCAGGCCCACGACGGCGGTCAGCTGCTGGTCGGTGAGGATCGGCACGTACAGCGCCCCCTCGTCGGGCACGACGGTCGAACCGGCGACGCCGTCGAGCCCCGTCTCGCGCAGCGCGGCCGCCATGGGGCCGAGGTCGGCCGGGTCCACGGCGCGGATCTTCAGGGTGCGGCCGCCGACCTTGGCCTTCAGCTCGTCGACCTTGCCGTTGGCGATGACCCGGCCGCGGTCGATGACGGTCAGCTCGTTCGCGAGCTGCTCCGCCTCCTCCATGTACTGGGTGGTGAGCAGGACGGTGACGCCTTCGGAGACCATCCGCTGGACCTCGTCCCAGACCTCGTTGCGGGTCCGCGGGTCGAGGCCGGTCGTCGGCTCGTCCAGGTAGAGGACGGCGGGCTTGCCGATCATCGACGCGGCGAGGTCGAGCCGGCGGCGCATGCCGCCGGAGTAGGTCATCGCGGCCCGCTTGGCGGCCTCGGTGAGCGAGAAGCGCTCCAGGAGCTCGTCGGCGCGGCTCCGGGCGTCCTTGCGGGAGAGGTCGAGCAGGCGCCCGATCATGTAGAGGTTCTCGAAGCCGGACAGCTTCTCGTCGACCGAGGCGTACTGGCCGGTGAGGCCGATGGTGCGGCGGAGCTGGCGGGGCTGCCGCACCACGTCGTAGCCGGCGACGGTGGCGGTCCCGGAGTCCGGGGCGAGCAGGGTCGACAGGCAGCGGACGAGGGTGGTCTTCCCGGCGCCGTTGGGGCCGAGGACTCCGAGGACCGTACCCTCCCGTACGTCGAGGTCGACCCCGTCGAGGGCCTTCGTCTCGCCGAAGTGCTTCACGAGGCCCCGGACCTCGACGGCGTTGATGTGTGATCGCGTCATGGTCGTCACTAGACCAGGCGCCACCGACAGTCCTCCTACAGAAGGCCTACAGCCCGCCGATGGGGGATGTCGGCGGGCTGTAGGTGGTGCCGCAGTGGCTCGTGCCGGTTCGTCCGGTCCTGTGCCGTCACGGTCCGGACCGGACGGTCCGGGGAGGGCTAGTGGAAGGTGTGCTCCTCGGCGGGGAACGCCCCGCCGGACACGTCCTCGGCGAAGGCGCGCGCGGCGTCGCCGAGCGTCTCGCGGAGGTTCGCGTACTGCTTGGTGAAGCGCGGGACCTTGCCGCCGGTGAGGCCGGCCATGTCGGTCCAGACGAGGACCTGGGCGTCGGTGCCGGCGCCGGCACCGATCCCGATGGTCGGGATGTGCAGCGAGCGGGTGACCTCGGCGGCCAGTTCGGCCGGTACGAGCTCCAGGACGACGGCGAACGCGCCCGCGTCCTGCGCCGCCTTGGCGTCGCTGAGCAGCCGGTGGGCGGCCTCGTCGCTGCGGCCCTGCACCCGGTAGCCCATGGTGTTCACGGACTGCGGGGTCAGGCCCAGGTGGGACATGACGGGGATGCCGGCCTGGACGAGCAGCTCGGTCTGGGGCAGCGAGCGTTCGCCGCCCTCCAGCTTGACCGCGTTGACGCCCGCGTCCTTGACCAGCCGGGTGGCGTTGCGCAGGGCCTGGACGGGCCCTTCCTGGTACGAGCCGAAGGGTAGGTCGCCGACGACGAGGGCGCGCCTGGTGCCCCGGACGACGGCAGCGGAGAGGATCGTCATCTCGTCCATCGTGACGGGCACGGTGGTGTCGTAGCCGAGGTGACAGTTGCCCATGGAGTCCCCGACGAGGATCACCGGGATGCCGGCCTCGTCGAAGACGGAGGCGGTCATGGCGTCGTAGGCGGTGAGCATGGGCCACTTCTCGCCGCGGACCTTGGCGGCGGCGATGTCGTGGACGGTGAGGCGGCGCGAGCCCTTGCCGCCGTACAGCGCCTTGCTGCTGTCGGCGGGCGTCTTCTGGGCAGCCTGAAGCGTCATGGTGAACGGCTCCTTGTTGTGTCATCTCGAGGCGCCCTCACGGCGTCCCCGGACCACATCCATGGTGGCACTTCGCCGGGCGGCCGGGGAAGTGGGCGCGAGTGGCGCTGTTCACACCGGCGCAACGTAAAGCCTCGGTCAGGTTTTTCGATACGAGACGGTCTCGTATCGAAATTCCTCTAGGGTGGTGGACATGTCACCGCAGCCCGCCCCGTCCCGCGTGCCCGAGGCCGTCCACCGGCGCCGCTGGGCCGTCCTCGGCGTCCTCATGCTCAGCCTGCTCATCGTCGTCCTCGACAACTCGATCCTGAACGTCGCGGTCAGGACGATCGCCGCCCCCGCGCCCACCGGCATCGGTGCCACCCAGAGCGAGCTGGAGTGGTCGATCAACTCCTACACGCTGGTCTTCGCCGGACTCCTCTTCACGTCCGGCCTGCTCGGCGACCGCCTCGGCCGCAAGAAGGTGCTGCTCTTCGGCATCACCGTCTTCGGCATCGGCTCGGCCCTCGCCGCCTTCTCCGGCTCCCCGGGCGAACTCGTCGCCTACCGGGCCGTGATGGGTCTCGGTGCCGCGTTCGTCATGCCGGCCACCCTCGCCGTCCTCATGAACGCCTTCGAGCGCGACGAGCAGCCCAAGGCCATCGGCATCTGGGCCGGCAGCGTCGGCCTCGCCATCGCGATCGGCCCCATCACCGGCGGCATCCTCCTCGAACACTTCTGGTGGGGATCGATCTTCCTCGTCAACGTGCCCGTCGTCGTCCTGGCCTTCGCGCTGATGCTCTGGCTCGTCCCCGACTCCCGGGACCCCGAGCCCGGCCGGATCGACATACCGGGCGTGCTGCTCTCCGTCGTCGGCCTGGTCCTCCTCGTGTACGGCATCATCCGCGGCGGCGAGCTGGCCGACTTCACCGACGTCACCGTCCTCGCCCCGGCCCTCGGCGGCCTCGCGGTCCTCGCCGGCTTCGTGCTGTACGAGAAGCGCAGCGACCACCCCGCCATCGACATGAGCCACTTCCGGAAGCCCGCGTTCTCCGCGGCCGTCGCCGCGATCGCGCTCGTCTTCTTCGCCCTCATGGGCGTCACCTTCTTCTCCGCCTTCTACCTGCAGAGCGTCCGCGGCTACAGCGCCCTGCAGTCCGGGCTGCTCATCCTGCCGCTCGCCGTCGCGCAGATGGTCTTCGCGCCCCGGGCCCGGCTCGTCGTGGAGCGCTTCGGCGCCAAGGCCGTGTGCACCGGAGGCATGCTGCTCGTCGCCCTCGGACTCGCCGCCTTCGCCCTGTTCGACGCCTCGACGCCGGTCTGGGTCCTCGAGGTCGTGTTCTTCCTCCAGGGGGCGGGCATGGCCCACATCATGCCCCCGGTCACCGTCTCGATCATGCAGGCGCTGCCCCGCGAGAAGGCGGGCTCCGGCTCGGCGATCAACAACACCTTCCGGCAGGTCGGCGGCGCGCTCGGCGTGGCCGTCCTCGGCTCGGTGCTCTCCTCCACCTACCGCGGCGAGATCGAGGGGCACCTCGGCGCCGTCCCGGCCGCCCTGCGCGCCACGGCCGGCGAGTCCGTCGAGGCCACGCTCGCCGTCGCGGAGAAGCTCGGCCCGGCCGGCCGCGGCCTGGTCGCCCCCGCCTACGACGCCTTCCTCGACGCCATGCACGTCACCGCGATCGCCTCGACCGTCATCGCCCTGGCCGGTGCCGCCGTGGTCGCCGCCTTCCTCCCGGGCCGTACGCCGACGGACCCCGGCGCCGGCGACGCCGGGCGGGACTCGGTACCCGCGCCCGGCGGCGAGGCGGGAGAATCGGCCCGACGGTAACCGACCAGGCCACCAACCGGACGAGAGGCGGAGCGCACGTGTCGCTGCAGGACGGCGGGACCCCGGACCCCCGCGACGAGGGGCGCCCACCCGTGACCGGCCCCGCCGACCCCGCCGAGCCCGCGACCCGGCCCGAGGCCGCCCCCGCCCGCCGGGGGCGGCCGCGCAGCGAGGCGGTGGAGCAGGCCATCTTCGACGCGGCGACCGGACTCCTGGACGAGGGCGTTCCGCTCGCCGACCTGTCCGTCGAGCGGATCGCCCGCACCGCCGGTGTCGGCAAGGCCACCATCTACCGCCGGTGGGCCGGCAAGGAGGAGTTCTTCGTCGACCTGGTCCGCTCGCTGGAGCCCCCGGACCCGGCGCTGCCCGGCACCTCCGTGCGGGACGACCTCGTCGCGCTCCTGGAGTCGCTGCGGCGGCGCGGCCTCGCCAAGCGGAGCTCCGCCGTGCTGCACCACGTGTTCTCGCAGATGCAGGGCTATCCCAAGCTCTGGGACGCGTACCAGAACACCGTCATCGAACCGCGCAGGAAGCTCGGCCTGGACGCCGTGCGGCGCGGCATCGAGCAGGGGGAGATCCGCGACGACCTCGACGTCGAGTTCGTCAACGACCTCCTCACCGGCCCGCTGCTGCTGCGCACCGTCATCCGTCCCGGCGCCACCCTGGACCCCGGCCTCGCCGAACGGGTCGTCGACGCGGTGCTGGAGGGCCTGCGCCCCCGCGCCTGATCCGAAGCGGTACGAAGGTGCCGAGTCGCGCGAAAGCGCCGAGCCGCGCGAATGTGCGCGTTCTGTCACAGGGGCGACGCCCGCGCCACCTGCAGGAACCCGCCACGCCCCTGTGTCGTCCCTGGGGGAGTACGACGGACCCGGGATCGCCTAGTGTCGACACCGGGTCACGCAAGACGGCAAGGCAGCAGTGAGGACAGTGCGATGGCGCGGGTGGACATGACGGAGACCGAGCACGGCGACGCCGGGGACGGGCGCTCCGGGTCCCGCTTCGGGGCCGCGCTCGACCGGCTGCGCCGCGATCCGGGCATCTGGCGCCGCGGCATCCTGCTCGCCCTCGCCGCGGTGGCGCTGACCCTCCTGATGGTGTTCCACTCCGACATCCCCAACAGGATCGGCAACCTCGGCAGCCTCACCGAGACCTTCCTGCCCTGGATCGGCCTCTTCCTGCCGCTGCTGCTCGTCCTCGCCCTGGTGCGCCGCTCCGCCACCGCCCTGATCGCCCTGCTGCTGCCGGCCGTGGTGTGGCTCAACCTCTTCGGCGGCCTCGTCGCCGACAAGTCGACCCCCGGCGGCGACCTGACCGTCGCCACCCACAACGTGAACGCCGACAACCCGGACCCCGAGGGCACCGCCCGCGACCTCGCCGGCTCCGGCGCCGACGTGCTGGCCCTGGAGGAGCTCAAGGGCGACATGGTCCCGACGTACGAGCGCGGCCTCGCGGAGGCGTACCCGTACCACTCCGTGCAGGGCACGGTCGGGCTCTGGAGCAAGCTGCCGCTGCGCGCCGCGCAGCCCGTCGACATCCGGATGGGCTGGACCCGAGCGATGCGGGCCACCGTCGTCGCCCCCAGGGGCGAGGTCGCCGTGTACGTCGCCCACCTGCCGTCCGTGCGGGTCAAGATGAACGCCGGCTTCACCGCCAACCAGCGCGACAGCAGCGCCGACGCGCTCGGCGAGGCCATCGCCGACGACCGGCACGAGCGGATCGTCCTCCTCGGCGACCTCAACGGCACCATGAACGACCGCGCGCTCAACGCCGTCACCTCGCAGCTGCGGTCCACCCAGGGCGCGGCCGGCGACGGCTTCGGCTTCAGCTGGCCCGCCTCGTTCCCGATGGCGCGGATCGACCAGATCATGGTGAAGGGCGTCGAGCCGGTGTCCTCCTGGGCGCTGCCGCGGACGATGAGCGACCACCTGCCGGTCGCCGCCCGCGTGAAGCTCTGAAACCTCCCCTTCACGCCCCGGTCGCCGACAGGAAGAAAACACCTGGGAGGCTTTGTTCCGTCGAAGAACTAACTTCCGGAAAGGCCTTCCCCATGCCCCTGGCGCTGCTCGCGCTCGCCGTCTCCGCCTTCGGCATCGGCACCACCGAATTCGTGATGATGGGCCTCCTCCCGCAGGTCGCCGACGACCTCGGCACCTCCGTCCCCACCGCCGGACACCTCGTCTCGGCGTACGCGATCGGGGTGGTCGTCGGCGCCCCGCTGCTCACCGCGCTCGGCTCGCGGATACCCCGCAAGCGGATGCTGCTCCTGCTGATGGCCCTCTTCACGGTCGGCAACCTGGCCTCCGCGCTCGCCCCCGGCTTCGGCTGGCTCGTCGCGGGCCGGGTCCTCGCCGGCCTCCCGCACGGCGCGTTCTTCGGCCTCGGCGCGGTCGTCGCCGCCCGGCTCGTGCGCGAGGACCGGCAGGCCCGGGCGGTCGCCACGATGTTCCTCGGCCTCACCGTCGCCAACATCCTCGGCGTACCCGCCGCGACGCTGCTCGGCCAGCACCTCGGCTGGCGGGCCACCTTCCTCGTGGTCTCCGCGATCGGCCTGCTCGCCATCGCCGCCCTCGCCCGCCTCGTCCCGCACGTACCCGTCGACGAACGCCAGGGACTCGGCCGCGAGCTGCGCGCCCTCGGCCGGCCCCAGGTGCTGCTCGGCCTGCTCACCGCCGTCTTCGGCTTCGCGGGCGTCTTCGCCGTCTACTCCTACCTGGCCTCGATGACGACCGAGGTGATGGGCTTCGGCGACTCCACCGTCACGATCGTCCTCGCCCTCTTCGGCCTCGGCATGACCGGCGGGGCGCTCGCCGCGGGCCCGCTGACCGACCGGGCGCTCCGCCCGACCCTCTACGGCTCGCTCGCGGCCCTCGTCCTCGCCCTGGTCGCCTTCCGCTTCACCGTCCACGTGCCCTGGCTGGCGCTGGTCACCGTCGTCGTGCTCGGCGCGGTCGGCTTCATGACCACCACCCCGCTCCAGATGCTGGTCATGAACAAGGCGAAGGACGCCCCGACGCTCGCCTCCGCGTCCAACCACTCCGCCTTCAACCTCGCCAACGCGGGCGGCGCCTGGGCGGGCGGGGCCGCGGTCGCCGCCGGATGGGGCTGGACCTCGCCGGCCCTGGTCGGCGCGGGCCTCACCGTCGTCGGCCTGGTGATCGCGGCGGTGGCCGGCCTCCTCGACCGCACCGGTACGGGGAAGGGGGCCTCCCGCGTCGTCGCGGGAAGCCCCCTCACGGCGGACGGGCCGGCGGTCAGCCGGCCGTCGTCTCCCGCCAGCGGTTCGTGACGGGCAGCCGGCGGTCCTTGCCGAAGCCCTTCGCCGAGATCTTGGTGCCCGGCGGGTACTGGCGCCGCTTGTACTCCGCCGTGTCCACCAGCCGCAGCGTCCGCGTCACCAGCTCCTCGTCGAACCCGGCGGCCACGATCTCGTCCCTGCCCCGGTCCCGGTCCACGTACAGCGCGAGGATCGCGTCGAGGACCTCGTAGTCCGGCAGGGAGTCCGTGTCGACCTGCCCGGGGCGCAGCTCGGCGCTGGGCGGCTTGGTGATCGAGCTCTCCGGGATCGGCGGCGTCTGGCCGCGGTCCTCGGCCGCCCGGTTGCGCCAGCGCGCGAGCCGGAAGACGTCCGACTTGTACACGTCCTTGATGGGCCCGAACGCGCCGACCGAGTCGCCGTACAGCGTCGAGTAGCCCACCGCCAGTTCGGACTTGTTGCCGGGTGCGAGGACGATGTGCCCCTCCTGGTTGGAGAGCGCCATCAGGGTCGTGCCGCGCAGCCGGGACTGGAGGTTCTCCTCCGCGAGGCCGGTGAGGTCGAGCGACCCCGTGTACGCGTCGAACATCGGCTCGATCGACACCGTCCGGTAGTTCAGCCCGGTGCGGCGGGCCAGCTCGGCCGCGTCGCCGCGCGAGTGGTCGGAGGAGTACTTCGAGGGCATTGAGACCCCGTACACGTTCTCCGCGCCGAGCGCGTCGCAGGCGATCGCGGCGACGAGCGCCGAGTCGATGCCGCCCGACAGGCCGATCAGGACCGAACGGAAACCGTTCTTCGCGGCGTACGCGCGGACGCCGATCACCAGCGCCGAGTACACCTCCTCGTCGTCCTCGAGCCGGTGCGCGTACCCGCCCGTCAGCTCCGGCTCGTACGCCGGGAGCGGCTCGTCGGACAGCACCACCCGGTCGATCCGCAGCCCGTCGTCCACCAGGCCCTCGGGCGCGTCGGCCCCGGCCGCCGGCAGCTCCAGGTCGAGGACCACGCTGCCCTCGACGAACTGCGGGGCCCGCGCGATCACCTCGCCGGCCGCGTCCACGACGATCGAGTCGCCGTCGAACACCAGCTCGTCCTGACCGCCCGTCATCGCCAGGTACGCGGTCACGCACCCGGCCTCCTGGGCCCGCTTGCGGACCAGTTCGAGCCGGGTGTCGTCCTTGTCCCGCTCGTACGGCGAGGCGTTCACCGACAGCAGCAGCCCGGCCCGCGCCGAGCGCGCCGCCGGCACCCGGCCGCCCTCCTGCCAGAGGTCCTCGCAGATCGCCAGGGCCACGTCCACGCCGTGGACGCGGACGACCGGCAGCGTGTCGCCCGGCACGAAGTAGCGGTACTCGTCGAAGACGCCGTAGTTGGGCAGGTGGTGCTTGGCGAACCGCAGCGCCACCTCGCCGCGGTGCAGCACGGCCGCGGCGTTCTCCGGCGACCCGGCCGGCCGGCCGAGGCGCGGCTGCGCCCGCTCCGAGCGGTCCAGGTAGCCGACGACCACCGGCAGCTCCCCGAACCCCTCCTCGACAAGGCGCCGGGCCAGCCCGCGCAGGGCCTCCCGGGACGCCTCCACGAAGGAGGAGCGCAGCGCGAGGTCCTCCACGGGATATCCGGTCAGCGCCATCTCGGGGAACGCCACGAGATGCGCGCCCTGTCCGGCGGCGTGCCGGGTCCAGTGCACGATCGCCTCGGCGTTCCCGGCGAGGTCTCCGACAGTCGAGTCGATCTGATTCAGGGCGAGGCGTAGTTGAGGCACCCCTCCAGTGTAATCGTCAGACCGACGCTATGTCCTGGGATCCGGCGCCGGGTGTCCCGGGAACCGGGCCGTCGTCCCCGGGGCGCGGGCCTGCGTCCCCGCGTTCCGAGCGGCCGGCGCCTACTTCACCGGTCCGGTCCAGATCACCCGGTCGTACTCCAGGAGCTTCGGCGCCAGCTCCAGTTGGAGCTCGCCGTCCGCGTCCGCCGGCAGTGAGAACGCGTAACCCGCCTTGGCCTGCTTGCCCGGGAGGACCGTGCCCCGGAACATCTCGGTCGCCCGGCTGCCGTCGAAGACCGTCCTCGCCGGAGCGCCCTGCGCGTCGCGCGCGTCCGGCAGCGCGGTCGTGACGTCGAGGGCCCGGTCGCTGCCGTTGACGATCGTGATCGTCACCCGGAGCGCGGTGTCGCCCTTCTCGTACCCGGCGGCGAATCCGTCCGGCCGGTAGGGGACGGGCACCGAGACGGTCACCTTCACCCCGTCCGCGTACGTGTGGGTCCGGCCGAACGCCAGCGGCGCGGGGGCGGTCGGCGACGGCGTCGTCGGCTCGGGCGTGGGCACATCGGCCTCCGGCACGGCGGCGGCGCTCTCCCGCTCGCGGACCCGGTCGTCGACGCGGTCCACCGCCTGCGCCGCCATCAGCAGGACCACCGGCCACACCGCCGACACGACGATCGTCGCCGCGCCCAGCACGATGCCGGCGACCGCCTGGCCCCGGTCGGTCGTCTCGCCCCGTGAGGCGCGGCCGTACCCGACGACGCCGAGGACCAGCGCCAGGACGCCCATGATCCCGCCGAGCCAGAAGAGGAACGGGATCAGCCCGAACAGCAGCCCCACGACGCCGATGACGAGCGCGCCCACCCCGAGCCCGGTGCGGGCGGGCGGCACGGCGTACGGCGGCATCCCGGGCATCCCCGCGCCCATCGGCATCCCGGCCACCGGCGGCATTCCGGCCACCGGCGGCACGCCCGGTCCGTGCGCCCGCACCTGCCCGTCCGCCGGTACCTGCCGGTCCGTCAATACCCGCCCATGCGCCGGTACCTGCCCGTCCGCCGGCATCGGCCCTTCGGCGGTCTTCGGTCCCTCGGGCCGCCGGTCCGGCGAAGGCGGAGCCCAGGGGTTCATGGCGGGCTGGTCTGCGGGCGTGGTCATGCGGGGTCCTCCGAGCTGATCCGAAGGGCCGACGGTAGCCGAAGGAGAAGCTCTGGCCAGCGGTTTTTCGGTCGGTGGGGGCGGTCGGCACCCGTCCGTGACCCGCGCCGCCGACCCGCGCCCCCGCCCCCCTCCCCCCGCACCGACATGCGGGGCCGGCGGGCCCCGCTGATCACGACCCCATGAAGACCACTGACGACCACTGGCGACCACTGGCGACCACTGACGACCCGGCGGAGTCGGCACCCTCCACCGCGACCGACGGGGGCGTCGTCAAGTTCCGCAGGATCCGGCCGGACGCCGAACGCGGCTTCCGCGTCCGGCCGTCGAGTGGGTCGCCGGCATCGGCTTCGTCGCCCCGGTCGTCGCGCTCGTCATCGGCTTCGTCCCGCCGGACCGGTTCGGCGACCAGCCGCTCCGGCGCCACCTGATGGTCGTCGGCGGCGGCCTGCTGCTCCTCGGCGTCGTGATCCCGGCGACGCTCCCCAAGTACCGCAAACCAGGCTGGGTCCACCCGGACCACCGGGAACCTTCCTCCCTGCCCCAGCCGTTCGACCACCATGCCCCGGAGTGTCACGCGCGCGGCCGCCGTCCTGCTGGCCCTCGGCGCGCTCGCGTACACCGCCTGGGTCCTCGAAGTCCTCGTGCGGACCGGGCTCGACCCGGTCCGCACGTACGTCTCCGAACTCGCCGCCGCCGACCAGCCGCTCGGCGGCCTTTTCCGCGCCACCGACCTGACGGCCGGCCTCCTGGTCCTGGCGGGTGCGGCGGCCGGACTCGCCGCCGCGCTCGCACGCGGACGCGAGCCCGCCCCGGAAGCGACCGGCACCGACGGGGCCGGGGGCGGCGGGACCGACGGCGGCGAGGCGCGGACCGACGGGGCCCGGCCCGGCGGGACTCTGCCCGGCGGGGTTCGGGGCGGCGGAGTGCGCACCGACGGGGCGCGGACCGGCGGGGCGCGGACCGGCAGGGCGCGGACCGACGGGGCCCGGGGAGGCGGGGCCCGGGGAGGCGGGGCCCGGGGAGGCGGGCGGCCCGGGGCGGCGCGGGAGCGCTGGGCCGTCGGCGGGTGGGTCGCGCTCGCCGTGTTCGGGGCCGCGACCGTCGTCGACTCGCGGCTGCCGCTCAGCTGCGCCCCCACCGCGGACCCGGAGTGCGCGGCCCGCGAGACCGCCGGACTCGTGCCCGCCACCCATACGGCCCACGCCGTCAGTTCGAGCCTCGCCATGACCGGCGCCCTCGCCGCGATGGTCGCCCTGACCGTCGCCGCACGCCGCCACGGCCACTGGCGTCCGCTGGCCGGAACCGGCCCCGCCCTCGTCGTCCTGGAGCTGGCCGCCACCGCGTGGACGCTCACCGCCGTCGCCGCCTTCGAGGCCGGAAAGGGCGTCTGGTCGCTCGGCGCCGGGCAGCGGCTCCAGGTCCTCCTGGTGGCCGTCTGGCTCGCCGTCCTCGCGTACTCCCTCGCCCGGGAGGAACGATGACCTTCCTGCGGATCGGGGGAGTGCCCCACCACGTCGTGGTCGAGGGCTCAGGACCCGTCTGCGTCCTGAGCGCCGGCCTCGGCATGAGCTGGTTCGACTGGGACCCCGTCGTCCCGCTCCTCGCCCCCCACCGCACGGTCGTCCGCTTCGACCGCCCCGGCCACGGGCTCTCCGCCCCGGCCACGGCCCCGCCGACGGCGGCGGGCGAGGCCCACCGGATCGCCGCGGTCCTCGACGGCCTCGGCCGGCCCGGCCCCGTCACCGTGGTCGGGCACTCGATCGCCGGGTTCCACGCGGAGGCCTTCGCCCGGCTCCACCCGGACCGCACGGCCGCCGTCGTCCTCGTCGACCCGTCGGTGGAGGAACACCCCCGCCCCTCCCGTACGGCCGCCGCGTCCCGTGCCGCAGGCGCCGTCCTCTGCGCCGCCGGGGCCCCGGCCGCGCTCGGCCCGGCCGTCCGCCGGCTGGCCGTCCGCCGCGACCCGACGCCCACCGCGCTGATCCGGCGCGTCTACGGCACCTCGCGCGTGCTGCGCGGCGCCCTCCTGGAGAACGCCCACTACGGCGCCGTCGCCGCCGGGCTCCTCGCTCTCAGGGAGGACCGGCCCCTCCCGCCGGGCGTGCCCGTCACCGTCCTCGCCGCCCCCGACGGCTCGGCCCGCTGGGAGCGCCGCCAGCGCGCGCTGGCCCGGGGGCTCGGCGCCCGCTACGAGGCGGTCGAACCCTCGGGCCATCTGGTCATGCGGGACCGCCCGGACGCGGTTGCCCGGGCGGTCCTCGGAACGTCTCAGGAAGCGGCGTAGACGCTCGCGCAGAACGCCTTGAGCTCCTCGTCCGACAGGTGCTGGGCGAGGTCGGCCTCGCTGATCATGCCGACGAGCCGCTTGTCCTCGATGACGGGCAGGCGCCGGATCTGGTGGCTCTGCATCTCCTCGAGGACGGCGCCCACGTCCGCGCCGGAGTCGATCCAGCGGGGCGTGCCCTGGGTGATCTCACCACAGGTGATCCTCGACGGGTCGTGGCCCATCGCCACGCAGCGCACCACGATGTCCCGGTCCGTGACGATGCCGCAGAGGCGTTCGTTCGCGTCGGCGACGGGGAGCGCGCCCACGTTCAGGTCCCGCATCAACTGCGCCGCCCGGTCGAGCGTCTCGTGTTCCGGGATCCAGCGGGCCCCGCTGTGCATGATGTCCTTCGCCGTGGTCATGGGGTGTGAACCTTTCGTCGAACGTCGTCGTACGAACTCCCCGAGCCCACTCATTGTCGACGCGGGGCCCGGCGCCCGCGACTCGTCGGCGCCCACTCCGGTCCGCGCGCCCGCCCCGGTCCGCGCGCCCGCCCCGGTCCGCGCGCCCGCCCCGGTCCGCCCACCCACCCCGGTCCGCGCGCCTGCCCCGGGCACGGCGACGGCCCCGCGACGGCCCCCGGGTGGGCGCGGCCCCTGGTACGCCACGACCTCCGGGCAGGCGCGGCCCCCGGTATACGCCGCGGCCCCCGCGACGTGCGAAGGGTCACGGGGGCCGTGTGGGGCCGTGTGGTGCCTTGTGGGGCAGCGCGCGGGGCCTCGTGGTGGGGTGCGGGGCCGTGTGGGGCCTCGCGGTGCGCCGCCCGGGGTGTCAGGCCCCGCGCTTCCTCAGCATGTCCGCCATCAGGGCGATCTCGGACTGCTGGGCGTCGACCATGCCCTGTGCGAGGTTCCGCTCGATGTCCACGGAGCACTTCGAGACGCAGCCCTCGGCCATGTGGACCCCGCCCCGGTGGTGCTCGGTCATGAGCTTCAGGTACAGGACCTCGGCCTCCCGGCCACTGGCCCCGCGCAACTCGTCCAGCTGGGCGTTGGTCGCCATGCCGGGCATCAGCGCCCCGTCCAGCGGGCCGGTGTCACCGGAACCGCCCATGCCCATCCAGGTCATCGGCTCGACCCCGGCCTGGACCTTGGGCAGCCCCCACATGTCCAGCCAGCCGAGCATCATGCCCCGCTGGTTGGCCTGGGTGTTGGCGATGTCGTACGCCAGCCTGCGGACCTCCTCGTCCTCCGTCCGGTCCCGGACGATGAACGACATCTCGACGGCCTGCTGGTGGTGGACCGCCATGTCCCGCGCGAAACCGGCGTCCGCCGAGGCGGAGTCGGGGGTGCGCGGAGCCTCGTCCCGGTCGGCCGACGCGACGGTGACCGCGCCCCCGGCGAAGAGCAGCGCCAGGGCGACGGCGGTGACCGCCGCGCCCTGCGTACGGTTGAGCCTCACTGGCCCATCCCCGCACCGCCGGCGCCGTCCGCGCCGATCCCGCCGGTGCAGGCCGCGCCGGGCTCCGGCGTCTGCGGGCCCTGCACGTACTTCGTGAAGAACGCGTCGACCCGCGGGTCGTCCGCGCCGTCCACGGTCACCTGCTTGCCCCAGGCGGACAGCATGATCGCCCCGGCCTGGTCGTCGACCGGGCTCATCAGCGTGTACTTCGTCTTGCCGACCTTGTCGGCCAGCTGCTTCACGTCGGCCTGGGAGGCCGACTTGTTGTACGTCACCCAGACGGCGCCGTGCTCCAGCGAGTGCACGGCGTTCACCTCGGCGATCTTCTCCTTGTAGACCACGCCGTCGCAGTTCATCCAGACCGGGTTGTGGTCACCGCCGACCGGCGGCTTCATGTCGTACTTCACGGCCGTCTCGACGTGGTTGCGGCCGAGCTTCTTCGGGTCCCAGGACTTCTCGGCCGAGATGGGGGCCTTGGCGGCGGCGTCCTTCGCGTCCTGCTCTTCGGACTTCTTCATCAGCACGACGGTGCCGAAGCCGACGAGGCCCAGGACGACGACCCCGGAGACGCCGATGGTGATCAGACGGTTGCGGCGCTCACGGGCCTGCTCGGCGCGGCGCATCTCCTCTATTCGGGCGCGGCGGTCGGCGTTGGCGGAGCGGGTGGCGGCCATGGTGGTGTCGTCCTTCTTCAGGGGGGTGGGGTGGAGTTCGGGGTGGACGTGCGGGGGCGGTAAGCCCGCCGCCGTCACGTCCGGAGAACTTGAAGGACGTGCAGGTCCGGAGCGCGCGGCTGGGCGCCGGAGCGGCGCGCCGGGCCGTCACCCGGGGGCGCCGCGAGCCGCTGGGGCCCGCCCGCCGCGTCCAGCGGCGGGTCGAGCGGGGGCGCGCTGAGCACCGCGGGGGAGAGGGACGGGAAGAGGGAGCAGCCACCGCGGTCGTACGGGCAGACGTACTCGCCCACGACCGTCACGGCCCGCAGGCTCTCGCCCGGCCCGTGGTGGGGGTCGTCCCGGTCCGGCCCGGGCACCGGACAGAGGAAGAGCGCGGCGAGGAGCGTCGCCACGGCACTCGCCAGTGCCATGGGACGCGCGTCTCCGGACAGGCGTACGAGCCGTGGGGCCCCCATGGGCGCAGATCGTAGTGGGCGCGAGGCCCTCGTGGGCCGAACGGGGTACCACCGGGTGGCCGGGGAACGGACGCCGGACGGGCGAACAGGCACCCGGAATCGGCCGCTCCCCGTTACCTGTGTCACACCCGAGCAGGCACTATGGGTGTGCAACGTGCGCGAAACCATGTGGTGGGATGCTCAGGTGCCCCCCGATGTACCCGAGGCGGTGGGAGCAGGCGGCCTGACCAGCGAGGATGGGTGTGGAAATGGACAAGCAGCAGGAATTCGTGCTCCGTACGCTCGAGGAGCGCGACATTCGCTTCGTGCGCCTGTGGTTCACCGACGTGCTCGGCTTCCTCAAGTCGGTGGCCGTGGCACCCGCCGAGCTCGAGCAGGCCTTCGACGAGGGCATCGGCTTCGACGGCTCCGCGATCGAGGGCTTCGCCCGCGTCTACGAATCGGACATGATCGCCAAGCCGGACCCGGGCACCTTCCAGATCCTGCCGTGGCGCGCCGAGGCCCCGGGCACGGCCCGCATGTTCTGCGACATCCTCATGCCCGACGGCTCGCCGTCCTTCGCCGACCCGCGCTACGTCCTCAAGCGGGCCCTGGCCAAGACCTCCGACCTCGGCTTCACCTTCTACACCCACCCCGAGATCGAGTTCTTCCTCCTGAAGGACAAGCCGCTCGACGGCAGCCGGCCCACCCCGGCCGACAACTCCGGCTACTTCGACCACACTCCGCAGAACGTCGGCATGGACTTCCGCCGACAGGCCATCACCATGCTGGAGTCGATGGGCATCTCGGTGGAGTTCTCCCACCACGAGGGCGCGCCCGGCCAGCAGGAGATCGACCTGCGCTACGCGGACGCCCTCTCCACCGCCGACAACATCATGACCTTCCGCCTGGTCATGAAGCAGGTGGCCCTGGAGCAGGGCGTGCAGGCCACGTTCATGCCGAAGCCGTTCTCCGACTACCCCGGCTCGGGCATGCACACCCACCTCTCCCTCTTCGAGGGCGACCGCAACGCCTTCTACGAGTCGGGCGCCGAGTACCAGCTCTCCAAGGTCGGCCGCTCCTTCATCGCGGGCCTCCTGCGCCACGCGGGCGAGATCTCCGCCGTCACCAACCAGTGGGTCAACTCCTACAAGCGCATCTGGGGCGGCTCCTCCCGCACCGCCGGCTCCGGCGGCGAGGCCCCCTCCTACATCTGCTGGGGTCACAACAACCGCTCCGCCCTCATCCGCGTCCCCATGTACAAGCCCGGCAAGACCGGTTCCTCCCGCGTCGAGGTCCGCTCCATCGACTCCGGCGCCAACCCCTACCTCACCTACGCCGTCCTCCTCGCCGCCGGCCTCAAGGGCATCGAGGAGGGCTACGAGCTCCCCGCCGGCGCCGACGACGACGTCTGGGCCCTCTCCGACTCCGAGCGCCGCGCGATGGGCATCGAGCCCCTCCCGCAGAACCTCGGCGAGGCCATTGCCCTCATGGAGAAGAGCGAACTGGTCGCCGAGACCCTCGGCGAGCACGTCTTCGACTTCTTCCTGCGCAACAAGAAGCAGGAGTGGGAGGAGTACCGCTCCGAGGTCACCGCCTTCGAGCTCCGGAAGAACCTGCCGGTGCTCTGAGGGAGACGGTCGTCCCCCGACGTCCTGCGGGCACGGAGTCCGTGCCCGCAGGACGGACGACCGGGTGGCCGACACGGCGGCGCCGGAGAATTCCGTTGCCGGGGGCGCGGTGTGCGGCCGACACTGCGGCCGTGAAGATCGAGACCGTCGCCACCGAGCGGCTCCAGCTGCGTCCCCTCACCGTCGAACAGGCCGAACGCATCGTCGGCCGAGTGCCCGGCCCGGGCGACCTGTGGGGCGAGGGCTACCCAGGCGCCGGGGACGTCCGGACGGCCGACGGTTTCCTGCGCGGGGTCGTCGAGCGCGGTGACCCTGGCGTGTTCCGCACCTACGAGATACGGCTCGACGGCGTCACCGTCGGCGGCATCGGGTTCCACGGCCCGCCGGACGAGATCGGGGTCGCCACGGTCGGATACGGGCTGCTGCCGCACGTCCGCGGCAACGGGTACGCCTCCGAGGCGCTGCGGGCCCTCGTCGAGGTGGCCCGCGTGGCCGGCGCCGCCGGGGTCAAGGGCGACGCCGACCTGGACAACCCGGCCTCGCACCGCGTGATGGAGGCCGCCGGGATGCGCTGCGTGGCGGAGAGCGAGAAGCTCCGCCACTTCTACCTGGCGCTCTAGGGCCTGCCGATCAGGCCCCGCGAGCTCGGCGCGATCGGCACGATCCCCCAAGGGCCGTCCGGGCAGGAGGGCCAGGAGGCCCCGTCAGCGCTCCGAGAGCTCCGAGGGGGCCTCCTGGACGACCCAGCCGTTGCCGTCCGGGTCCTCGAAGGTCATGAAGGAGTTCCAGGTCCCGCCCTTGCCGTCCTCCCAGCCGGTCGCGCCGACGTGCATCACCGGGGAGACGTCGACACCCCGCTCGACGAGCTCCGCCCGGGCCGCCTCGATGTCCGTCACGCAGAGCTGGAGGCCGTGCAGGGTGCCGGGGGCCGTCTCCTTGGTGCCGGGCATCGGCGGCATGCCGTCGAGCAGGGCGATCGAACAGCGGGAGCCGGGCGGCGTCGCCTGGATGATCCGCGTGCCGGGCGCCACCTCGTCGTCCAGGTCGATCTTGAAGCCGCACCTGTCGCCGTAGAACTCCTTGGCCCGGTCCATGTCGGTGACGGGGACGGGGACCACTTCCAGTGTCCAGTTCATGGGGGTCACCCTCCCGCACGGCAGGGCGTCACGCACCCGGAACGGGCCGACGGGGAGCGGGAGTCCAGTGCAGCCGGCCGTCGAGGCCGATCGCCGCGACCCCGTCCGTCCCCGCGTCCGGCGCGCCCGCGAAGAGGAACTTCTCCAGCGTCCACTCCGGCGGCGCCCCGGCCGACCGGCCGTGCGGCGCCGTCGCCAGGAAGCCCGTCCGGGACCGGACCGCGAGGAGCCCGTCGCCGCCGCTGACCGGGCCGAAGCCCGCGACGCCGGAGCCGGGCAGCTCGGTGACGGGGGAGACCGGGCCCACGCCGGAGAAGTCGGCGCTCCGCAGGTCGCCGGAGGCCGGCTTGCGGAACCAGAGGCGCACCCCGTCGCCGTCCGGTGCGGGGACCGCGCTCAGCGCCAGCGTGGTCGGCGGCAGACCGGTCCGCACCGGGCCGGTCAGGGGGCCGCCGGGCCGCCGCTGAGCCCAGGTCAGGACGGTGCTCGGGGTGCTCGCGAAGACGTAACCGCGGCCGCTGCCGTCGGTCGCGGCCACGGGGTCGCCGTACACGTCCCCGCCGCCGAGCGTCCGCCACGGCCCCCAGCCGCCGTCGGCGCGCTGCTCGCGGGCCGTGAGGCGGTGGCCGCTGTCCCGCAGGAGCACCGTCGCCAGGCCCGCGCGGTCCACGGTCACGGCGGGCGCGCTGATGTCCGAGGTGCCCCCGGCGTCGTCCCGCTCGGGCGTGCCGAGCGAACGCCACGGGCCGAAGGCGCCGCCGGGCGCGGTCTGCGCGGTGGTCACGACCTCGCGGCCGTACGCGGAGGCGCCGCCGCCGAGCGTCGTACGCGTGCCGAAGACCGCCATCCGGCCGTCGGGCAGGGCGACGGAGGTGACGCCGCTGTCGAGACCGCCGCCGGGCAGCAGCACCGGCCCCTGCCACGCGCCGGCGCCGGCGGGCTTGTGCCAGGCGGCGAGCCGCCCGTCGAGGACGGAGAAGGCGTGGAGCCCGCCGTCGCGGTCGCGCTGCACCCAGGAGGTGGAGGTGGAGCGGGCGTACCGGACGGTCTGCGTCCAGCCCCGCCCGCCGGGCCGCGCGGCCACCTTCAGGTCGCCGCAGCCCGCGGCGGTCCCGCAGTCGTTGACCCCGTCCGTCCAGGCGTACGTCCTCATGGTCCGCAGCTTCGCGCCCGCCGTCTCGGGGTCGAGCGTGTGCGGCAGCGTACTGGTCGGATAGCCCAGGTAGTTCTGCACGCCGACGTGCGGATGCCCGGGCCGGTCCGCGTACCGGGCCAGCGCGGCCTGGACGAACCGCGCCCCGTAGAGGTGGTCCTGATGGTCCCGGAGCTTCACCGCCCCGGCCCCGGCTTTGGCCCCGGCCCCGGTTCCGGCTTTGGTACCCGCCCCGGCTCCGGGCGCGGATCCCGCGCCGGCCCCGGCCCCGTCCCCGGTCTTCGCCCCGTGCCTCGTCCCGGCCTCGGTTCCCGACCCGTGGCCGGTCCCGGCCTGGGTCCCCGACCCGTGGCCGGCCTCGGTCTTGGTCTCCGCCCCGTGCTTCGTGTCCGGCCAGGTGCCCGGGGTCGGGTCCTGCATGCGGACGAAGGTCGGCCGGAAGCGTTCGAGGAGCCCGGTGAGGGTGGTGACGACCTGGTCCTTGGTGTACGTGAAGTCGGCCGCGACGGGGGTGCCGGTGGCGCGCTGGGAGGGCAGCGCGTGGATCCGGTCGTGCCAGAGGCCGTTGAGGCTCTGCGGGCGGTCGCCGCTGATCGAGCCGGCCTCGCGCAGCTGCAGCCACACCAGCTTGACCTGGGGCTTCGCGCGCAGGGTGTCCATCTCGGCCGACGCACCACCGGCCGTGGGTATCGCGGTCCGGTCCCAGGCGCCGGTCCGGCTGCCGGTCGCCATCTCGGCGTACGCGGCGCGTATGCCGTTCTGCCGGGCCTCGGCGTAGCCGGCCTTGTCGGGCTCGGCGCCGGCGGCGTCGCCCGGGCGGGCGTTGACGCCGTCCGACTCGCCGGCGGTGAGGTAGACGGAGGTCAGCGGGCTGCCGGAGCGCAGCGACTGCGAGACGTCCGGGTTCATGAAGAACAGGTCGTCGTCCGGGTGCGCCACGATCTGCATCACGGACGTGGCGGCCTGCGGGGCCCGCACGGGCTTCGCCGCCGTCTCGGCGGGCGCCTTCCCCGCCGCTTTCGCCTCGTGCCCCTGAGCCGGCACGCGGGGCACCTGCGGCTTCGCCGCCGTCACCGAGAGGAGCCCGGCGAAGGTGCCGCCGACCAGGACGGTCGCGACGGACGCAGAAACGATTCTGCGACGGGAGGGACGACGGGGACGGACAGACATGTTCGGCGACGCTTTCACTGACGGGCTGGCTGGGCGGGGCTGGGCGCGGCTCGGCGGGACGGGGCGGGCTCGACGGTCCCGCGGCGCCGCGGGAGGCGGCTCGGCCGGGCCCCGCGGGAGCGCCGCGGGGGTCCGGTCCGGCCGCCTCCCGCGGGGGTCGCCGCGGGGGGTACGGCTCGGCGTACGGGGAAGCCCCCGCACGCGTGAACGAGCGGGAGCGTCCCAGTACATCAAGACGGATCTTCCAGATTTACGGTTCATTCGCCCCGAAAGGGATCTTTGTGCGGGATCTCACGCGCCGGACGCCGTGTGATGCGCCACGTCTCCGCCGGACCGGACGTCCGTCCGGCGCGACGTGACCGGCGGTCGGGGGCGCCCCCGGCCCCCGCGCCGGATAGGCTCGGCCCTTGGGGCTGACCTGCTCGGAGGGAGCGGCGGAATGACGGTGCCGGGACGCAGGAGCAGCACGTTCTCACGGCTGCTGCGGCACGGGTTCACCGACCCCTCGGGAGCCGAACAGCTCCTCGACGCGCCCGAGCTGTCCGCGCTGCGGGACGACTCCGTCCTCCTGGACGCCCTGGGCGTCACCGCCGACCCGGACCTCGCCCTGCGCGGCCTCGTCCGGCTGGCCGAGGCCCAGCCCGAGACCGAGCGGCAGACGTTCACGGCCACACTGCTCTCCGCCAAACCGTTCCGGGACCGGCTCCTCGGCGTGCTCGGCGCCTCCGAGGCGCTCGCCGACCACCTGGCCCGGCACCCCCGCGACTGGGAGTCCCTCGTCACCTACGAGGCGGTCGACCTGCACCCGGGGGTCGCCGAGTTCGAGCAGGGCCTCGCCGAGGCCACCGACGCGGTCTCGCTCCGGGTCGCCTACCGGCGCTGCCTGCTCGCCATCGCGGCCCGTGACGTGTGCGGCACCACCGACGTCGCCCAGGCCGCCGCCGAGCTCGCCGACCTGGCGACGGCGACCCTGCGCGCCGCGCTCGCCATCGCCCGTACCGCCGCCCCCGCCGACGCCGCCCAGTGCCGGCTCGCCGTGATCGCGATGGGCAAGTGCGGCGGCCACGAGCTCAACTACGTCTCCGACGTGGACGTGATCTTCGTGGGGGAGCCGGTCGAGGGCGCCGACGAGGGCAAGGCGATCCAGGCGGCGACGAGGCTCGCCTCGCACCTCATGCGGATCTGCTCGGAGACCACGGTCGAGGGCACCATCTGGCCGGTCGACGCCAACCTCCGCCCCGAGGGCCGCAACGGCCCCCTCGTCCGCACCCTCTCCTCCCACCTCGCCTACTACCAGCGCTGGGCGAAGACCTGGGAGTTCCAGGCCCTCCTCAAGGCCCGCGCGGTGGCCGGCGACCCGGACCTCGGCGCGCAGTACATCGACGCCGTCTCCCCGCTCGTCTGGCAGGCCGCCGAGCGCGAGAACTTCGTCCCCGACGTCCAGAAGATGCGCCGCCGGGTCGTCGACAACATCCCCGTCGCCCAGGTCGAGCGCGAGCTCAAGCTGGGCCCCGGCGGCCTGCGCGACGTCGAGTTCGCCGTCCAGCTCCTCCAGCTGGTGCACGGCCGCAGCGACGCCGGCCTGCACAGCGGCACCACCCTCGACGCGCTGGCCGCGCTCGCCGCCGGCGGCTACGTCGGCCGGGCCGACGCGGCCCAGCTCGACGAGGCCTACCGCTTCCTGCGGGCCATGGAGCACCGCATCCAGCTGTACCGGCTGCGCCGCACCCACCTCGTCCCGGAGGACGAGGCCGACCTGCGCCGCCTCGGCCGCTCGCTCGGCCTGCGCACCGACCCGGTCGCCGAGCTCAACAAGGAGTGGAAGCGGCACGCGGCCGTGGTCCGCCGGCTGCACGAGAAGCTCTTCTACCGGCCGCTGCTCGACGCGGTCGCCCAGCTCGCCCCCGGCGAGATCCGGCTCAGCCCGAAGGCGGCCGGGCAGCGCCTGGAGGCGCTCGGGTACGACGACCCCGCCGCCGCCCTGCGCCACCTGGAGGCGCTGGCGTCCGGCGTGAGCCGCAAGGCCGCGATCCAGCGGACCCTGCTCCCGGTGCTCCTCGGCTGGTTCGCGGACTCGGCCGACCCGGACGCCGGCCTGCTCGGCTTCCGCAAGGTCTCCGACGCCCTCGGCAAGACGCCCTGGTACCTGCGGCTGCTCCGGGACGAGGGCGCCGCCGCCGAGAACCTCGCCCGGGTCCTCTCCGCCGGACGCCTCGCCCCCGACCTGCTGCTCCGCGCCCCCGAGGCGGTCGCGCTCCTCGGCGACCCGGAGGGCCTGAAGCCGCGCGGCCGCGACCACCTGGAGCAGGAGGTCCTGGCGGCGGTGGGCCGCGCGGGCGACGCCGAGCAGGGGGTCGCGGCGGCCCGCGGAGTGCGCCGCAGGGAGCTGTTCCGGACCGCCGCGGCCGACCTCATCGGCTCGTACGGCACCGAGGACAACCCCCGCGAGTCCGATCCGGGCGCCCTGGTCGACCGGGTCGGGGAGGCCGTCACCGACCTGAACGCGGTGACCATCGCCGGCGCCCTGCGGGCCGCCGTGCGCGCCGAGTGGGGCGACACCCTGCCCACCCGCTTCGCGGTCATCGGCATGGGCCGCTTCGGCGGCCACGAGCTGGGGTACGGCTCCGACGCGGACGTCCTGTTCGTGCACGAGCCGCGCGAGGGCGTCGACGAGCAGGAGGCCGCCCGCGCCGCGAACCGGGTGGTCGCCGAGATGCGCCGGCTCCTCCAGCTCCCCACCGCCGACCCGCCGCTGCTGATCGACGCGGACCTGCGGCCCGAGGGCAAGAGCGGCCCCCTGGTCCGCACCCTCAAGTCGTACGAGGCCTACTACCGCCGCTGGTCCCTGGTCTGGGAGAGCCAGGCCCTGCTGCGCGCCGAGCCCATGGCGGGAGACCGGGACCTGGCGGACCGGTTCGTCGAACTCGTCGACCCGCTGCGCTACCCCGCCGAGGGCCTCGGCGACGACGCGGTCCGCGAGATCCGCCGCCTCAAGGCCCGCATGGAGTCCGAGCGGCTGCCGCGCGGCGCCGACCCGACGCTCCACGCCAAACTCGGCCGCGGCGGCCTCAGCGACGTCGAGTGGACGGTCCAGCTCCTCCAGATGCGGCACGGCTGGGCGGAGCCGGGGCTGCGGACGACCCGCACCCGCGAGGCCCTGGCGGCCGCGCACGCCGTCGGCCTGATCCCCACCGAGGAGGCCCAGACCCTGGACGAGGCCTGGGTCCTCGCCAGCCGCGTCCGCAACGCGGTGATGCTGGTACGGGGCCGGGCCGGCGACACCTTCCCCTCCGACCCGCGCGAACTCGCCGCGGTCGGGCGGTACCTGGGATACGGCCCCGGCCACGTCGGCGAGATGGTCGACGACTACCGCCGCATCACCCGCCGGGCCAGGGCCGTCGTGGAGGAGCTGTTCTACGGGGCGTAGGAGTCGCCGTCCCGGGTCCGCGCGGTGTCGGCGCGGTCCCGTCAGCCCTTGAGATAGGGCTCGAGCAGGGTGCCCCAGGCCTCGTCGATCTGCTGGAACTCCTCGGGGCACCGCTCGGCCCGGCTCGCGGGCAGCGGCCCGTCGGGGTTGTCCTCGGTCTGCACGGCGCCCTGGAAGACGCTCGGGTCGGAGCCGTACAGCCAGCAGATGGCGTTGTAGTAGCGCTGTGCGTCGAGCGAGTGGTCGTCCGGGAGCTGCGCGTCGACGTCGTCCTGGGCCGCGGCGTCGGCGAGGGCTCCCCAGGCCTCGATGGCGCTCACCGCGTACTCCTGGTGCACGGTGTCGCCCGCGAGGAGGAGGGTGGCGAGCTGGTCGGCCGCGTCCTCCTCCCGGCCGGTGACCGGCAGGTCGTAGATGTCGATGAGGGCGTGCGCGAACTCGTGGAAGACGACGCTGTTGGAGATGCCGATGAGGTCGTCCTCGGTGGCCCGGCTCCGCTGGGCCTCGGTGCCGGTGGTGTTCAGTTCGTCGAAGACGCTCCGGTAGTACCCCACCAGCTCGTAGCAGTAGCCGATGCCCTGGTTCTCGGGATCCCAGAAGGCGTTGGCCTCGCCGCAGCTCAGCGCCGTCACGGGAACGTCCTGCGGAAGTCCGATCAGGGCGTTCGCGTGCGCGGCCGCGCCTTCGAGGACCTCGTTCTGCTCCAGGAACGTCTGCTCGGTCCGGTCCTCCGCCGTCTCGGCGGGGGCGTACCCCGCGACGAGGACCCCGGGTCCGGGAGCGGCCGGGGCGGCGGTGACGGTGGAGGCGCCGAGCGTGACGAGGGCCGCGGAGGTGAGGGTGGCGGCCCATTTCCGGTGGAATCGCATCCTGTGCCTCCCGCTCGGGATGAGGAGTGCGTGCGGGTGCCGCCGGAGCCGTGGGAAGCCCAAGGTCTACAGCCTCAGGATAGGCCCGTCCACCGGCCGGTTCACTTGGAGGAACCGACCGGCCGTTCCACGTCGCTCTCGCGGTCCGCGTCCGCGTCCGTGTCCGCCTTGGCCTTCGCCCCGGCGACCGGGGGCGGGCCGCCGTGCGCGACGGCTCCCGCGGGCTCGACCAGACGCGGCAGCCGGTGCGGCCGGGAGCCGTACCAGCAGTAGGAGACGCCGAAGCCGAAGGCCAGGCAGATCATGCCGCCGACCGCGTCCAGCCAGAAGTGGTTGGCGGTGGAGACGATCACGACGAGGGTGGCCGCCGGGTAGAGCAGGCCGAGGATCTTCGCCCACGGCGCCTTGGCGAGCAGGAAGACGGTCAGTCCGCACCAGAGCGACCAGCCGATGTGCATCGACGGCATCGCCGCGTACTGGTTCGACACGTGCTTCAGGTTGCCCGAGGCCATCGAGCCCCAGGTGTGGTGGACGAGCACCGTGTCGACGAAGTCCTGGCCGTTCATGAGCCGCGGCGGCGCGAGCGGATACAGGTAGTAACCGACCAGGGCCACACCGGTGGTGGCGAACAGGACGGTGCGGAACGCCGCGTAACGGCCCGGGTGCCGGCGGTACAGCCACACCAGCACACCGATCGTCACGACGAAGTGCAGCGTGGCGTAGTAGTAGTTCATCGACACGATCAGCCACGTCACCGAGTTCACGGCGTGGTTGACGGCGTGCTCGAAGGCGAGCCCGAGGGACTCCTCGGCCTGCCAGATCCAGTCGGCGTTCTTGAGCGCCTGGGCCTTCTGCTCCGGCACCGCGTTGCGGATCAGGGAGTACGTCCAGTAGCTCACCGCGATGAGCAGGATCTCGAACCAGATCGTGGGGCGCCGGGGCGTCCGCGCGCGCAGGCGCGACAGCCTGCCGTCGGCCACTGTGGGTGACGACGGGGTCGTCCGGTCGTCCAAACTCTTCACGGTCGTTTCACCCATGGGGAGAGAGTCTGCCAGATCCCTACCTCCCGACCGATCATCCCCCGGTCGGGTTCCGGGCGCACCCCCTCCGTCTCAGGAAGGAGTGCGCGCGGGGGACGGCGCCGAGGCCGTCGAACCGCGAACGACCAGCTCAGGCATGAAGACGAACTCGGAGTGGGGCGCCGGGGTGCCCCCGACCTCCTCGAGCAGCGCGCGGACCGCGGCCTGCCCCATCGCCTGCACGGGCTGGCGGATGGTCGTCAACGGCGGGTCGGTGAACGCTATGAGCGGAGAGTCGTCGAAGCCGACGACGGAGACGTCACGCGGCACGTCGAGGCCCTGCTGGCGGGCGGCCCGGATCGCGCCGAGCGCCATCATGTCGCTCGCGCACACGATGGCCGTGCAGCCGCGGGAGATCAGCGCCGCGGTCGCCGCCTGCCCGCCCTCCAGGGTGTAGAGGGAGTGCTGGATCAGCTCCTCGGACTCCTCGGGAGCGAGCCCGAGCCGCTCCTCCATGCCCTTCTGGAAGCCCTCTATCTTGCGCAGCACCGGCACGAACCGCTTCGGTCCGACGGCGAGGCCGATCCGGGTGTGCCCGAGCGCGGCCAGGTGCGTCACGGCCAGCACCATCGCCGCCCGGTCGTCCGGCGACACGAAGGGTGCCTGGACCTTGGGGGAGAAGCCGTTGAGGAGGACGTACGGGACGCCCTTGCCGCGCAGCTGGTCGTAGCGCGTCATGTCGGCGGTGGTGTCGGCGTGCAGCCCGGAGACGAAGATGATGCCGGCGACACCGCGCTCCACCAGCATGTCGGTGAGCTCGTCCTCGGTGGACCCGCCGGGGGTCTGGGTGGCGAGCACCGGCGTGTACCCCTGCCGGGTCAGGGCCTGCCCGATGACCTGCGCGAGCGCGGGGAAGATCGGGTTGTCCAGCTCGGGGGTGATGAGGCCGACGAGACCCGCGCTGCGCTGGCGGAGGCGTACGGGACGCTCGTACCCGAGCACGTCGAGCGCGGCGAGGACGGACTCGCGGGTGGCCGCCGCCACGCCGGCCTTGCCGTTGAGCACCCGGCTGACTGTGGCTTCACTGACCCCCGCCTGGGCTGCGATGTCGGAGAGCCGCGCGGTCATGGGAAAGGACTGTACCGGTCACAGCGCGTATTTCCCACCGGTTCCCCGCACCGGGACCGGACCACAGGATTCGAGCCGTTGCGCAAGGTCTTGCAGTGCTTGCGGCCCCTTTTCGTGGGGAAGGTGACCCCTCGCGGGGTGGTTCCGGGTGCGAGATGCCCGATACGGCCCCTGTCAAGCGGCCCGTCGGCAACCTTCGGGACACGTGGATGTAACGATCGCCGGTCCTTGCAGAAATTCGCCGCAAGCTCTTTCGGCTCGTTTTCATCCCTGTTACGTTCCTGGCAACCCGGAGCGCCGCGAGGGAGCGGTCGCATGAGGAAGGTTCCAGCCCCTCGTCTCCCCGGGATCACTGAAGGAGTTCACATGCGGCGTGGCATAGCGGCCACCGCGCTGGTCGCGGCCCTGGGCGTGACCCTGGCGGCGTGCGGCGGAAGCGACAGCGGTTCCTCCAACGGCGGCGCGAAGAGCTCGGGCGAGCTCTCCGGCACCGTGACCTGGTGGGACACCTCCACTGTCGGCTCCGAGGACAAGGTCTTCAAGAAGGTCGCCGAGGACTTCAAGAAGAAGCACCCCAAGGTCACGGTCAAGTACGTCAACGTGCCCTTCGGTGAGGCCCAGAACAAGTTCAAGAACGCCGCCCAGTCCGGCTCCGGCGCGCCCGACGTCATCCGCTCCGAGGTCGCCTGGACCCCCGAGTTCGCCGACCTCGGCTACCTCGCGCCCCTCGACGGCACCCCCGCCCTCAAGGACGCCGACGACTTCCTCAAGCAGGCGTCGGCCTCCACCCAGTACAAGGGCAAGACCTACGCCGTCCCGCAGGTCATCGACTCCATGGGCATCTTCTACAACAAGAAGATCTTCAAGGACGCCGGCGTCGAGGTCCCCAAGACCATCGCCGAGCTGAAGACCGTCTCCGCCACGATCAAGCAGAAGACCGGCAAGACCGGCCTCTACCTGCGCGGCGACGACGCCTACTGGTTCCTCTCCTTCCTGTACGGCGAGGGCGGCGACCTCGTCGACGCCGACAAGAAGACGATCACCGTCGACAGCCCCGCCGGCGTGAAGGCCTTCAAGACCGTCAAGGACCTGGTGGACTCCGGTGCCGCCAAGACCGACGCGACCGACGGCTGGAACAACATGCAGACGGCCTTCAAGGACGGCAAGGTCGCCATGATGATCAACGGCCCGTGGGCCGTCGCCGACACCTACGCCGGCAAGGAGTTCACGGACAAGGCCAACCTGGGCATCGCCCCGGTCCCGGCCGGTTCCGCCGGCCAGGGCGCCCCGCAGGGCGGTCACAACCTCGCCGTCTACGCGGGCTCGAAGAACCTCGACGCCTCCTACGCCTTCGCCGAGTACATGACCTCGGCCGAGACCCAGGCGACGGTCGCGAAGGAGCTCAGCCTCCTCCCGACCCGCCAGTCCGTCTACATCAAGTCGGACGTCGCGACCAACGAGATGATCACCTTCTTCAAGCCGGTCGTCGACAAGGCCGTCGAGCGCCCCTGGATCCCGGAGACCGGCAGCCTCTTCGCGCCGCTCGTCACCGAGTACACCAAGGTCCTGACCGGCCAGACCACCCCCGAGGCGGGTGCCAAGGCGACCGGTGACGGCTACCGCAAGCTCCTGAAGGACTGGAAGTAGCAGGAAGAGGAAGGAAGGCAGGCCGGCTGATGGCTGTGGACACCCCCAGCCAGTCGGTGGTGAAGGCCGCGGGCGACAGCGCCCGCGGCCGGAGCCGCGGAACTGGTAAGCCCCGGGGCGCGGCGAAGCGCTCCCTCGCCACCCACTGGTACGCCTGGGCGATGGTCGCCCCGGTGACCGTCGTGATCGCCGTGATCATCGGCTATCCGCTGGTCCGCGGCATCTTCCTGTCGCTGACCGACGCCAACGAGCGCAACGTCGAGCGTTCCATCGGCGTCAACCACATCCCGGCCAGCTACGAGTTCGTCGGCCTGGACAACTACGCGGACGCGCTGACGGGCGGCCAGTTCCTCTCCACCCTGGGCTGGACGCTGGTGTGGACGGTGGCCTGCGTCTCGGTGACCTTCGCCCTCGGCCTGGCCCTCGCCAACATCCTCAACCGCCAGATCGCCGGCCGCGGCGCCTACCGGCTGATGCTGATCCTGCCGTGGGCCGTGCCCGGTTTCGTCTCCGTCTTCGCCTGGCGCTTCCTCTACAACCAGGACAACGGCCTCCTCAACAAGGTCCTCGCGGGCGGCGGCATCGACGCCGTGCCGTGGCTGAACGACCCCACCTGGGCCAAGTTCTCGGTCATCCTCGTCAACGTCTGGCTCGGCGTGCCGTTCATGATGGTCGCCCTCCTCGGCGGGCTCCAGTCCATCCCCGGCGAGCTGTACGAGGCCGCCGAGATGGACGGCGCCAACGCCTGGCAGCGGTTCCGGCACATCACCATGCCCGGGCTCAGCTCGGTGTCGACGACGGTGATCCTGCTCTCGACCATCTGGACCTTCAACATGTTCCCGGTGATCTTCCTGCTCACCCGGGGCGGGCCCGGCGAGGCCACCCAGATCCTCGTCACCCAGGCCTACAAGTTCTCCTTCGAGGTCAGTCCGCGCGACTTCGCCCAGTCGTCCACCTGGGGCGTGCTCATCCTGGTCCTCCTGATGCTCTTCGCCGCGGTCTACCGGCGAGTCCTCCGCAAGCAGGGAGAAGTCTGGTGACCACCACGACCCCCGCCCGTCACGCCGCGCCCGCGAACACCCCGATCCGCGGCCGCCGTTCGCCGCTGGCATCGGTCGCGCTGCACGCCACGCTGATCGTCGCGTCCGTGATCGCCGTCTTCCCGGTCCTCTGGGTGCTGCTGACCTCGCTGAAGCCCGCGAAGTACGCCATCACCACGGACTTCTTCAAGGAGACGACGCTCGAGAACTACACGAACCTGCTGCGGGACACCCCGTTCCTCACCTGGTTCGGCAACTCGCTGCTCGTCGCCGGCCTCACCACCGTCGTCGGCGTCTTCGTCTCCGCCACCACGGGCTACGCCGTCAGCCGCTTCCGCTTCCCCGGCAAGCGCGGACTGATGTGGACGCTGCTCATCACCCAGATGTTCCCGGTCGCCGTCCTCATCGTGCCGATCTACAACATCATGGCGTCGATGGGGCTGCTCAACCAGCCGGTCGGCCTGGTCGTCACGTACCTGACGATCGCCGTCCCGTTCTGCGCGTGGATGATGAAGGGGTTCTTCGACACCATCCCGCGCGAGATCGACGAGTCGGGATACGTCGACGGCCTCACCCCGTTCGGCACCTTCTGGCGGCTGATCCTGCCGCTCGCCAAGCCGGGCATCGCCGTCACCGCCTTCTACTCCTTCATCACCGCCTGGGGCGAGGTCGCCTACGCCTCGGCCTTCATGGTCGGCGACGAGAACCTGACGCTCGCCGGCGGACTGCAGAAGTTCGTCAACCAGTACGGCGCGCAGTGGGGCCCGATGGCAGCGGCCTCCGTCCTGATCGCCGTCCCCGCCGCCCTGGTGTTCCTCTTCGCCCAGCGGCACCTTGTCACCGGCATGTCGGCCGGTGCCGTCAAGGGCTGACGGCCCTGAGCACCCCGCCCGAACGCACCTCCTTACCTCCCAGGGAAGACATGACCCAGCATCTCGCCACCCCGGCCGACGTCCCCACCACCGGCACGCACACGGGCTGGTGGAGAGACGCCGTGATCTACCAGGTCTACCCGCGCAGTTTCGCCGACGGCAACGGCGACGGCATGGGCGACCTGGAGGGCATCCGCAGCCGCCTGCCGTACCTGAGGGACCTCGGCGTGGACGCCGTCTGGCTCTCCCCGTTCTACGCCTCGCCGCAGGCCGACGCCGGCTACGACGTCGCCGACTACCGGGCCATCGACCCGATGTTCGGCTCCCTCCTCGACGCCGACGCGGTGATCCGCGACGCCCACGAACTGGGCCTGCGCATCATCGTCGACCTGGTCCCCAACCACTCCTCCGACCAGCACGAGTGGTTCCAGCGCGCCCTGCGCGAGGGCCCCGGCTCGGTGCTGCGCGAGCGCTACCACTTCCGCACCGGCAAGGGCGAGAACGGCGAACTGCCGCCCAACGACTGGGAGTCCATCTTCGGCGGCCCCGCCTGGACCCGCACCGAGAACCCGGACGGCACCCCCGGCGACTGGTACCTGCACCTCTTCGCCCCGGAGCAGCCCGACTTCAACTGGGAACACCCCGCCGTACGCGACGAGTTCCGCTCCATCCTGCGCTTCTGGCTGGACATGGGCGTCGACGGCTTCCGCGTCGACGTCGCCCACGGCCTGGTCAAGGCGGCGGGCCTGCCCGACATCGGCGCCCACGACCAGCTGAAGCTGCTCGGCAACGACGTCATGCCCTTCTTCGACCAGGACGGCGTCCACGCCATCTACCGCTCCTGGCGGCAGATCCTCGCCGAGTACGACGGGGAGCGCATCCTCGTCGCCGAGGCCTGGACCCCGACCGTCGACCGCACCGCGAACTACGTGCGCCCCGACGAGATGCACCAGGCCTTCAACTTCCAGTACCTGGGCACCCACTGGGACGCGGCGGAGCTCCGTACGGTGATCGACGCCTCGCTCGACGCGATGCGCCCGGTCGGCGCCCCCACCACCTGGGTGCTGTCCAACCACGACGTCACCCGGCACGCCACCCGCTTCGCCAACCCGGCGGGCCTCGGCACCCAGCTCCGCGAGGCCGGCGACCGCGAGCTCGGCCTGCGCCGCGCCCGGGCCGCCACCCTGCTGATGCTGGCGCTGCCCGGCTCGGCGTACGTCTACCAGGGCGAGGAGCTCGGCCTGCCCGACGTCACCGACCTGCCCGACGAGGTCCGCCAGGACCCGTCGTTCTGGCGCGCCAGCGGCCAGGACGGCTTCCGCGACGGCTGCCGGGTGCCGATCCCGTGGACCGTCGAGGGCACGTCGTACGGCTTCGGGGCCGGCGGCTCCTGGCTGCCGCAGCCCGCGTCCTGGAGCGGGCTGAGCGTCGAGGCGCAGACCGGCGACCCCGGCTCCACCCTGGAGCTGTACCGCAGCGCGCTCGCCGTGCGCCGCGAGCGCCCCGAACTCGGTGCGGGCGAGACCGTCGAGTGGCTGGAGGCACCCGAGGGTGTGCTCTCCTTCCGCCGCGACGGCTTCGTCTGCACCGCCAACACCACCGGCCGGGCCATCTCCGTCCCGCTGCCCGGCCGGTATCTCCTCTCCAACGAGGAAGTCAGGATCGTCGACGACGAGGCGGAAGTGCCCGCCGACACCACCGTCTGGTGGGCGGTGTGACGATCCCCCTGCCGCGGGGGGGGGGGGGGGGCCCCCCCCCCCCCCCCGCCCACCCCCCCCCCCCCCCCGGCCACCCCCCCCCCCCCCCCCCCGCCCCGCCCCCCCCCCCCCCCCCCCGGCCGCAGCACACCGGCACCGGCCACCCCACCGCCACGCCCACGT